>CANFJV010000101.1 GCA_947447225.1 Acidimicrobiaceae bacterium | reverse complement strand
TCAATCGAGGTGACGATCAGCGTCGCACTTGCCCCTTGGCCGAGCACGCTGGCATCGGCCAAGTGCACCGGCAGCCGAACAAGGGTCGACGGATCGCACTCTGGGAACCGTTCACGGGGGTCACCTCCAGCGGCGAGGTAGCTCGCAGCCGGTGCAAAACGATCTCGGCCATCAAAGGTCACGGCGCCCACCTCAACCGAAGACGTCAGTTCAAAGACCGCAATGATGTCGCCGCGTCGCTCTGCCGCACCAACGAGCAAGCCGTTGTCTGGTCCAACGAAAAATTGTGGGCCGTGTTCGGTGGCAATTTCAATGGCTATTGGTCGGCGTGAGGTGCCAACGCCCGGGTCGACGACTGCCAACACGACACCAGGTCCGAGATAGTCAACTGAGCGTTCCAAAATGCCTGCACCAACGTCAATCGAAAACGCTGGCACGTCGTGGGTGAGATCAATCACGGTGATCGCAGGGTTCATCTTGTGCAGCACTGCATGCACGACGCCAACGAATTCATCGCGACGGCCAAAATCAGACAGAAAGAAGATGGCGTTGCGTTCGGTCATCCTCGACCCAGCTGGAAGGAACGCTCTGACGCGGTCATCACGGTTTCAATGAAGGCCGACCGCACACCTTTCATCTCCAGCACCCGAAGACCCGCAGCGGTAACCCCAGCCGGAGACGTCACCTGGGCACGGAGCTCAACGGGGCTCTCGCTGCTTTCTTCCATCAGTTTGGCTGCACCGGTGAACGTGGCAACCACGAACGCGTGCGCTTGATCTCGCGTGAGGCCAACTTGGACTCCAGCATCGGTCATTGCTTCGGCCACAAGGAACAAATACGCGGGCCCAGAACCGGAAATCGCAGTGACTGCATCCATTTGTCGCTCAGGGATTCTGACCACGGTGCCAACCGCACTCAACAGCGACTCCGCCCAGTCAAGATCGGCCGAAGTTGTGGAATCTCCACCTGCAATTGCCGACATCCCCGCGCCGACGAGCGCTGCCGTGTTTGGCATTGCTCGCACCACACGACCTGCTGGTCCGAGTTTTGCCTGAAGGCGTTGGGTAGAAATTCCCGCAGCAACCGACAACACCCGCTCAATCCCGAGCGCACCCAAAATGGTGCAGACGCCTTCACTTTGGTCGGGCTTCACCGCAAGCACCACGCCACCACTTGGTGCGACAAAACCGGGGCTTGCCTGGTCGACGACTTCCACGCCAGGAAACTTTGCCGCCAATGCTTCGCGCTGTGTGGCTGAGTACTCAACAATGCACAGCTCCGCAGGGGTCGCCCAGCCGCTGGCCAAGAGTCCGCCAACAAGAGCGGAACCCATCTTTCCTCCACCGATCACTGCAAGTTTGGCTGCCATAGCCCAAGGCTACCGGCGAAAACGGACGGGGCTCAGCCCTTTGAACGGCGGCGATACCGACCAGGAAACCCAAGTGACATTGCTTGAGGAAAATGTTGATCGACATAGTGCACCGAGGAACCAAAGATTCGGTCTAAGACTTCTTCGCTCACGAGCGAGGCGGAAATACGGCCCATGAGATAAATCGCATCCTCTGGACCAAAGGCATAGGCCATGCCATAGAGCTCGGCATTTTGCCGCATGAGGTAACCGAGGACTTCTTCAACCTGTTCGTCAGGTGCTGGCATGAGTTGGACTTCGGTTTGCAGCGTTCGCTGCGACAAGGTCGCCCACACCGTGATGGCATCTTTTTCTTCACCGGCAAAGCGGAGGTACCACCGGTGTGTGGCGGTTCCGTCGGTAACGAGCTGCTTATCAGCGGCCACAAGGAATGAACCGTCGTGAAGCCACGCAGAAATCCACGCATCAATGACCCCTACGGCCCGGGAAATGTCCTCGTTGCTCGCGACCTCTACATCCACGTCAGCACCCAACCAGACTGTGGCGGACCAACCCTTGTGAGCGTTCAACAAACGACATCGCCGCTTTTTTCCAGGTGTACGCAGACGCAACGGCAACGGCATTTTCTCCGTAGCGCTCAGCGGACTCGGGCGTGCGAGTGATGGTATCGACCGCATCGGCATAGGCAATTGGGTCCGCCTCGTCGATGAGTAGACCGCTCAATCGATCAACCACCAGCGTCGAAAGTCCACCGACATTTGAGGCCACAACTGGGATGCCGCAACTTGCGGCTTCAAGCGCGACCAAACCAAACGACTCCGAGCGTGATGGCACGAGCACAACATTCGCTGCCCGGTAATACGACGAGAGCAAGTGATGGGGCTTCGGCGCCACAAAACTGACTCGGTCAGCAATGCCCAACTCCCGAACGAGCGCTTCGAGTTGTTTGGCCGTCGCCTCGCCTTGATGGCCACTTGGGCCGCCGACGATGATGAGTGACACGTCGCGTCCACGTCGCGCCAATTCGCTGACGGCTCTGACGGCTAAGTCAGCTCGCTTTAAGGGCTGAATTCGTCCGACGAATAAGCAGACAAGACCCCCGCCATCAATGCCAATGGCGCTGCGGGCAGCAGCACGAGTTCCCGGAGCAAAAAATGCATGATCGATCCCAAGGGGAATGATCCAAATACGTGCGGGATCCGCGTCATAGAGGTCTCGCAACTGCTGTGCCTCCACCGCACATGACGCAAGTACGGCATCAGCACAGCCAATAACATTCGCCTCCGCAATCGCTCGACGTGACATCAGCGCTTGCGGCGCGAGGTCAGGGTCAGTTTCCGCTTTTACTCGGTCAAGTGTGTGAAAGGTGGCGAGCAGTGGCAGGTCGAGTTCATGCTTCAACGTGTGACCAGCCACAGCACTTAACCAGTAGTTGGCATGAATCGCGTCGTAGCGCCCACCATTGAAGTCAGATAACGGCAAGCCATGTGGGTCAGTCATTGCAGTAAGGACTTTGTCGGTGAATGCCCCGAGGTAGAACTCGAGTTCTGCCAGCGGCACCTCAGCAACTGGTCCAGCTTCGACGTAATGCACTCGCAAATTCGGTTCGACGAGAACGGTGTCTTGTTGGGAATTGCTCGTTCGCCTCGTGAAGACGTCGCAGGAGATTCCTAGTCGAGCAAGTGCGGAGGCCATTTCTCGCACGTAGACATCCATTCCGCCACTGTCGCCAACGCCAGGTTGATTGAGTGGCGAAGAGTGGTAGGAGAGGATGGCCAGACGTCGCACAAATTCAGCCTAAGCGTGAAGATCGCCGAAGTGGCTCAAGCAGGGTCTTCGGTTGCAGGTGAAGGTGCTGCTTGGAGATTTTCGCCCACAAAGGAGCGATAAATCTGAAGAAGCGCTTGCTTTTGCGCTTCTCGGAGTGAGTCGTCAGCTTCAATTGCGGTGACCACTGTCGAAGTAGCCGAAGGATCCAAGATGCCTGCATGAACGTAAATCGTCTCCGCCGAGACCCGAAGGGCCTTGGCGAGTTGCTGGAGGATCTCCGCAGAGGGTTTACGGAGTCCACGCTCAATCTGCGACAAGTAGGGGTTGGAAATTCCGGCGACTTCAGAAAGCCGCCTCAGTGACATACGTGCAGCACCACGTTGTTCTCGAATAAAACGACCAAGTTCGGCCAAGTGGTCGGTTTCAGGCATGGCGAAATGGTTCTCTAGACCGAAATGGCGCTATTGCGCCGGTTGCTCTGAAAGCTGTGGGTGAGCAACACACGTGGTGACAAAAGGATCTGCACTCAGGCGACCGGCTTCAATGGGTTCGCCACATGCCACGCATTGGCCGTAGTTTCCTCCGTCAAGAGCGCGCAACACGCGATCGACGTCGTCGAGCAATTGCTCGCTTTGTTCAAGGTCGGTATTGAACTCATCAGACACAAGCCCAAGGGTAGTCGCCACACGAGTTCGATCCCTTCAGGCCTCGCTTGAAGCGTTTGGGAGCTACAGGCTTCTCTTCTTGCGCTTCGTCAGAACGGAGCATTGCCCACCACTGACGAAACGACGCGCGGAGGGTGCGTTTCATCATTCAGCTACCAAAGCAACCTCACAAAGTCCGTCGATTGCGTCCATGAAGCGACTCCGCTTTCCTTACTGACACCTGTGCTTGAGGCTCCCTCACATGAAAGCAACCCGAGCTGAAGCCGTAGTAAGCGAGCAGGCTTACTGCCCATTTCGGCTAGGTTCTTCGCCGGGGCCGCTAGCTCATCGGGAAGAGCAGGGGACTTTTAATCCCAAGGTGCCGGGATCGAGACCCGGGCGGCCCACGTTTTCCCTGGTCACAGGCTTGAAGGTTATGAAATTTGTCGCAAATGTAGCCAATTGTGTAGCCAATGGATCCGTTCGCCATGGATTTCTGCGGACAAATTCAAGGGAAAGTGGCGATTGCTTCGCGTATGGAGGCTGGGCCGAAACGAGGGTCCTGAAGTGGCCGTGGACGTCCTTCATCTCCCTGCGGGAAAAATCAATTCACCATGACTTGCCGCTTAGGAGAGATCAGCGGCCGGACATTCTTTACAGAGTCAACGTCGCACTCTTAGTTACCAAGGGGTGAGGCAGGTCAAAACGGAAACTAAAGCTTCAGCAGTCCCAACCGTGAGCCTTCGGCTGTGATGCCGCACTTCGTCGGGTGATTCGTGATGAGTAGGTGAAGCGCATTGATCGTGTGAACTCCCGCTAGCGTTCGATCCCCCCAGGAACGATTCTCTGGGGTAGAGATAGGAGAAATCATGGGTCCGAGTACTCCATGCAGAAAGTGCCTCGACATGCGTTGCGCATGTGGGGGAATGTATCCCGCCGAAGCCACCTATTTAGGTGTGTGGGCGGATGGTCCAAGCAACCAGGGAGCCTGGTGCGAGTGTTGCCTCAAGCAGTTCATTGAGTCCCTGAAGGGTGACGCAGATGTTCGGATGCGCACTTTAGCCCTTCGCTTTCTCGTGACACTGGCGACCAATCCTGATCAATACGTTCGGGAAGAAGCTGTCGATCCAACGAACTGGAACGGCCAGTTTCCGTGCTGGCATCCGACCAACTGCCACACCGCCAAGAAGCACACCGAGAAGCTGAAGAAAAGTCGCTCCAAGCGTATGTCGCGTACCTCCAAGGAGCTCACTGGTTTCAAGTACGCCTACTGGCCGTACAGCTACGACCAGGTCAACTTCTCATCGCCGTACCCGTACATCGTTGGTCCGATGGTGGCAAAGGTGATCTTGGAGAACGTTGATGCTGCGATGTACCCGCCGAACCCCCATGTGGTGCTCGGCGGTGGCAACCGCACGAAGGGTGACATCAACACCCCGCACGAGTAAGTGCTGTCGGCTGACCCGTCGCCAACGTCGCTAGCGACGGGTCAGTTTGACCATGTGCGCCTGCTGCTTCACAGCGCTCCATTCTTGTGTCCCAACGTACGCATGAGTCCCCATTCCAAGATCGGCACAACTGAAATTTTTAGCGACCTGAGCCCACTTTTAGAGGCTCTCCGCGTTCAAGTAGGGATTTGACCCTCTCGCGAGCATCCACCACCTGAAGCAGGGGCCCCGCCATCGTCGTTGTTGTTAATGACAGCAACGATGAGGAGACCCCTGCATGCATGAAGGTATCTGCTTCGGCGCCTGATGCCTCACGTCAAATCCTCCGCGAACGCTGATTCATTGCCTCACCAAAAATCTCCGGATCAGGTTTTGCGTTAAATGACCGGTTCACCTTCATTGGCGGCTTGGTTTTTGGTTTGAACGCATTCAGGTGTTCGAGCTGGGTAAGTAGTTCGGCAATCTGGTCACCAAGAGCCTTTGGTGCAATGGAGCTCGTGACCTGTTCGAGTCGGCGTTTGTCCATCTCACTCGTCGCATCGTGCAGACAGAAGCGCTCAACGGGAGTCTTCGGCTTGTCGTGTCGCTTCACCACCTTTGCTCCTTCACGGTGTCGCTCGACCAATTTCGACTGGACGAGGAGGTGATTCGTGAAGCGTTGGTCGAGTTGCCAGATCTCATTCAGGACTTTCAACTCCTTGTCGGTGTCAAAGCGCAAGTAACCAACGAGTTGGCGAACATGGGTCCAGTTCTTCTGCTCAACGTGGGCTCCGTCGTTCTTGTTGCCTGGACGTGACCTCGTGAAGGTGATCTTCCTCGAGTGGCAGTAGTCAAACAGGTGAGCATTGATGAACTCTGACCCATTGTCTGAGTCAATCCCGAGTATGGGAAATGGGAACTGTTTGGCGGCGAAGTCAATGGCTTCCATCACCCAAATTGAAGCCTTGTTCTTGATGGAGCGATTGACCGTCCAGCCTGTTGCAATATCAGTCATGGTCAAGGTGAAACAGAACTCACCAGCGGGGTTCCCCCCTTCGTGACCGACGAGATCAATCTCGACAAATCCCGGCATGTCCTCATTCCAGTCATGCCAGGTGCGAATGGGGATCTGCGACTTGAGCAGTGTTCCTGGCTTCGTGTGGCTTCGCCCCTTCCAACCAAGAGATCTTCTCCTGTCGGCCAAGTGCCGATCAATGGAGGCAGGGCTCATGGACATGAGCGACGTCTGGTCTTCTTCACTGAGTTGCAGCACGCCTTCTCCAACAAGAGCCGGGACAAACAGATTGAGCATGGGAGCAAGTCGCTTGCCAGCTGGGTAGCGAGCCACCTCCCAGCACACAGCAAGCGCCGACACCACCTCGCCTCGGAACTTCGGTGGTCGAGGGGAGCGAGGCTTCACCACTTTGGGCTTCACTGCTGCTCGCAACTGTGCTCTGGCATGGTCTCGATGCCAACCGGTCAGCATGACGAGGTCATCTAACACCTTTGACTTCTCTGCCTTTGAGCCGCTTCGATAGGCAAGCGCCAACTTCTTCGTCACCGCTTTTCGTTCACTCATTGACAGGTCCATCACTCTGGCTTAGGTGCCGCCAACCAACACAGCCAAACGGATCT
>CANFJV010000100.1 GCA_947447225.1 Acidimicrobiaceae bacterium | reverse complement strand
GCGTCTGCGCTCCCCATGGGAAGTCGACACTGGCCAACGGAAAAACCAAGGTGGCGAGCCATTGCTTTGGCCGGGAGTGGGTTTGGATACACGTCGTTCCCTTGGAATCGATAGGACTCAAAGAGTCGGGCATTGGCACGGCGAGCGGCGTCGAGATCACCGGAGCGCACTCCAGCGAAAAGTTCTTGGAATTCTTGCGCACCCCAGTGCGAGGCGACCGAAATCACGCCAACGGCACCGAGGCTGGCAAAGGCCAGCGTCAACGAGTCATCGCCCGAATACCACTCAAGTCGGCCACGAAGTTCAGCAATGCCTTCAGCAGCCGACGTCAGGTCAGCCGAGGCGTCTTTCACGGCCACCAAGTTGCGCGACTGATTTGCCATTTGGCGGAGGGTCTCAGGGGCAATGCGTCGACCAGTGCGGACAGGAATGTCGTAGGCGATGACCGGTAGATCAGTTGCGGCACAGACTGCTTCGAAATGCCCCAAGATGCCTTGCTGTGAGGGTCGGTTGTAATACGGACCGGTCACCAAGATGCCGGCGATGCCAAGCGAGGAGGCAGCAGCCGTCAGGGCAATCGAATGCGCTGTGTCATTTGACGTTGATCCGGCAATAACGGGAATTGTCACTGCTTCTGCCACTGCGGCAAACAGCGAGAGCTTTTCCTCATCGGTCAGCGTTGAGCCTTCACCGGTGGTGCCCCCAAGCACAATGCCATCGGTGCCGGACTGCTCGAGCGCCTTCGCCAGCGTCACGGCGGCAGAAAGGTCAAGCGCCTCCTCCTCGTCAAAAGGGGTGACCATTGCGGTCACTACCGTTCCAAAACGAGAAGGAGGCGTCGACATAATGCTTTCAACCTACCAGTGTGGGACTTGCCCACTTTGTGGCGGTTTAGATCAAGCCACGCTCGACTGGTGACGAGTCGGCGAGTGCGTCTTCGTCCAAGGTGGTGTCTTGCCAGTCTTCGAAGGCAATGGCGCCGAGGTCGGTGAACTTCTTGCGAAGCCATCCGTCGCCAGCATCCAAGAGACCGAGCTTCTTGCAGTTCGGCACGATCTTCGAGAACAGCAGGACTTGGAAGTCCTTGCGGTCGGTTGCTTGAGTCAAGAGCTTGACGGCGTCTTTCACTGGCACGCCCATGCGCTCCCATACTTCTTGGCTGGCCAAGCGGTCGTTCATGCGAACGGCAGCTTCGAACGCGAACTCTTGACGCTCGCGAAGCTCGGCTTGGGTCAAGCCCTGGTAGTACTCCTGAAGCGACAAGATGCCGAAGGCCACGTGACGTGCTTCATCGGCCATCACGTAACGGAGCAGTTGCTTGAGCAGCGGCTCCTTGGTCATCTGGTGGGCGAAACCGAACGCTGCCAAGGCCAGACCTTCGACCATGACCTGCATGCCGAGGTAGGTCATGTCCCAATTGGAGTCGTTGACGATGTCGTCAAGCAACATGCCAAGGTGGCCGTTCATCTGATAGTGGCCGTCGAGCTTGTCGTTCAGGTACTTCGAGAACACTTCGACGTGACGAGCCTCGTCAGCAACCTGCTGGGCGGCGTAGTACTTGGCGTCAATCCACGGTGTGGTTTCGACGATCTTCGCCGTGCACACGAGTGCACCCTGCTCGCCGTGCATGAACTGGCTGAGCGACCACTTCTGGTTCTCAATGCCGAATTGGATCCATTCCTTCTTGCCCCACTTTTCGACCACAGTGCCGGTCAGGTCGGCGTTGAAGAAACCGGACTGGTCATCGGTGAAGGCCTCTTCAGCCAGCTTCCATGTGTCGACTTCGGTGTCCCAAGGAAGGTCGGTCTGACCATTCCACTGAGCCTTCTTTGACTTTTCATACAACTTGTCAAGACCTGGGCGGGCACCTTTGGTGTAGTCCCACGTGAACAGGGTCTTGCAGTTGTTGTCAACGGCGTGAATGCCGTTTTCCTCTTCCACGCCAACGACGGAGAAGATCGCTTCATAGTCAACGACGTCAGTTCGACCAATGAGGTCAAGGTTTGACCGCATGATGTCGTGTTCGTCAGGTGCAATGGTCATGAGGTTGACCGGCCTTTCTTTCGGGTTGTGGTGGAACGTTGCTGCAAAGGTTGGCGGGTGCTTGTTGTCACCATACCGGGAAGGAGAAATTGGTCGACAAACAACCGTACTGCGGGTTCGTCTTCGAGGTTGAGTCGAGGATCTGGGTCGGTCAAATACGACAGAATAAAACGGACGACGAGCTCTGCTGCTCGGCTCGCCGCTTCGGGCTCAAGCCAACGAGCGAAGAAAGGCTGAGCAAACGCCGACGCTCCGGCCAAGGTTTCATCCATCTCACCAAAACGAAGGCGACTCATCACGAGTTCGGGTTCACTTGCCTGTATGGCATTGAGGGTTTCGTGGTTCAGCAAATACGCCGCCGATACCGTCACGATGGACACGACGAGTTCTGACAAATCTCCCGCTCGCCCCATTGAGACAGCCATGGTCGAGTAAAAACGCGCCACTTCAGTTTCAACTGCCGCGGCAAAGATCGCTTCTTTGCCGCCAGGAAACGTGCGATACACCGTTGCTCTCGAGCACTTCACTTCGCCGGCAATGTCATCAATAGTGACCTTGCTCGCACCTGTTCGAGCAATGCACAACAGTGCAGCATCAATCAACTTCAGCCGATTAGAGGCCGAAGGATCAAGCACGCTCGGAGAGATGGCGGACAAAGGCATCAGTTGCGACAATAGGACTCTTTCTGTCTCATTGTCAACGCAATGGGCCAAGAATCTTTTCTGCCCAGTTAGGCACAACTATGCGGCAATGCCACCTAAGAGTTCATCGTGCACGAGAACGCGCACTTGATCGGGATCCGACAGATCCCATCGGCCAGCTGCTCCCATGTAGCTGAGCACCATTCGAGCAAGATAATCAGCCGCTTCGGCAGGATTCACACCTTCACGAAGTTCGTGCAATTCTAAATACGGCAGCAGAAATTCGGCAATGAGCGCCCTTGTGGTTACACCTTTTTGAGAGAAGGTCGACTCAAGCAACTCTGGTTCCGTTGACAACACGAGGTGGAGCACTTCGTGCTCCACAATGGCTCGATGGGCATACGCAAGTCCGAGCTCCATCACCGTTTCAAGGGTCTTCGCCCCTTGGACTGCGTGAAGAAGACGCTCAAAAAAGCGGTCATATTCGAACGCCACCACGGCTTCGAAGAGTTCATCTCTTCCGCCAGGAAAGTACCGATACAGCGTTGCTCGAGAAACGCCAGCCGCTTTGGCCGCATCTTCTAGTGACGTGCGCCGTGGACCCCACTTGGCAATACAGGCATAGGTCGCCTCAATGAGGGCGCGGTGCTGGTCCGGCTGCGTCGCCACGTTGCTCAGTCGACGGTCCAGAAGGAGTTTGACCGCAACAGTGCGTGCAAGTCTCCGTCGCCACGCTTTGCCTTGGTGTCTTCAACCTGAGCGTTCAACATCTCGCCGTATTCAGCTCGCTGAACATCACGGAAGACGCCAATCGGCGTGGGCATGGTTGGTCCAGTGCTGAGGCGTGAAAGGGCAAATGCCAACGCTGGGTCTTCACGGTGCACATCGTGAACAATGATGTTGTCGAGGCCAACTTCAGCAACAGGCACCACGGCCAACTCGCCGTTGGCACGACGGGTTACACCTTTATCAAAGTCAGATCCGAACAAGATCGGCTCACCGTGGCGAAGGTTGATCAACATCTCGGCACGGTTGTCCTTGCCGGTAATGCCTTCAAAGGCACCATCGTTGAAGACGTTGCAGTTTTGATACACCTCAACAAATGCCGCACCTTTGTGCTCGTGGGCACGACGGAACATCTCTTGCATGTGTGCCCGGTCCATGTCGTGGGTGCGAGCAACGAACGTGGCTTCTGCGCCAATGGCGACCGAGATGGGGTTGAACGGGTGATCGAGCGAACCAAACGGTGTCGACTTCGTGATCTTGCCTTCTTCAGACGTTGGCGAGTACTGACCTTTAGTCAGGCCGTAGATCTGGTTGTTGAACATCAAGATGTTCAGGTTCACATTACGACGCAGCGCGTGAATGAGGTGGTTTCCACCAATCGACAGCGAGTCGCCGTCGCCAGAGACAACCCACACATCAAGATCAGGACGCGACGTGGCGAGACCCGTTGCAATTGCGGGAGCACGGCCGTGAATTGAGTGAAGCCCATAGGTCGACATGTAGTACGGGAATCGAGCCGCACAGCCAATACCTGAGACAAAGACCGTCTTTTCACGGCGAACACCAAGATCAGGCATCAACATCTGCACAGCGGCAAGGATTGAGTAGTCTCCACAACCTGGGCACCACTTCACTTCCTGGTCACTTGACCAGTCCTTACGAGTTGTCAGAGGAATTTCCACGGTCGTCATCAAAGTGCTCCCAACTGCTCGGCGATTGCGGCTTCAATTTCTGCAGCCCGGAAGGGACTGCCTTGCATCTTCGAAAGACTCTGTGCATCAACGAGGAACTCCGCACGAAGCATGCGAGACAACTGCCCAAGGTTCATTTCTGGCACGAGGACTCGGTCATACTTGGACAGCACTTCACCCAAGTTCTTCGGGAACGGATTGAGGTGACGAAGGTGTGCTTGGGCAACCTTGCCGCCCTTGGCACGAGTGCGCTGCACACCAGCGGCAATCGAGCCCCACGTTGATCCCCAACCAATGACGAGAAGGCGCGCATCGCCATCGGCGTCATCAACTTCCAAGTCGGCAATGTCGTTGGCGATTCCATCGACCTTTGCTTGGCGCAGGTGCACCATCTTTTCGTGGTTGACGTTGTCGTAGGACACGTTTCCGGTCCCGTCAGCTTTTTCCAGACCACCAATTCGGTGTTCAAGGCCAGCAACGCCAGGTGGCGCCCATGGACGAGCCAACGTCTCTTCATTGCGGAGATATGGCCAGAACACTTCTGACCCATCTTCTTTGACGTGGTTTGGCTTGGTGGCGAAGTTGGCCTCAATGGTACCGAGCGTCGAGGTGTCCGGCAACTTCCAAGGCTCGGTTCCGTTGCCGAGGTAACCATCAGACAACAAGATGACTGGGGTGCGGTACTTCACCGCAATGCGGCAAGCCTCAATGGCGGCTTCGAAGCAGTCGCTTGGAGATTTTGCCGCCACGATTGGTAGTGGAGCCTCGCCGTGTCGTCCATACATTGCTTGCAGCAAGTCCGACTGTTCGGTCTTTGTTGGCAGACCAGTCGACGGACCACCACGCTGAATGTTCACCACAACAAGGGGCAATTCAAGGCTGACGGCGAGACCTAAGGTTTCACCCTTCAGCGCAAGGCCAGGACCTGAGGTCGTCGTGACGCCAAGCGATCCACCATACGCAGCACCAAGGGCTGAACCAATACCGGCAATCTCATCTTCAGCTTGGAAGGTGCGAATTCCGAATTCTTTGCGCTTAGAAAGTTCGTGCAAGATGTCCGAAGCAGGCGTAATTGGGTAGGAGCCCAAAAACATTGGCAGGTCAGCCATCTTGGCGGCAGCAATGAGGCCCCATGACAGTGCGGTGTTGCCCGACACGTTGACATAGTCGCCTGGTGCAAACACCGAGGGGCGAACCTCATAGCGAGCATCAAAGAGTTCTGCGGTTTCACCGAAGTCATAGCCAGCCCGAAATGCGCGTGTGTTGGCGTCTTCAACTTGTGGCTTGCCGCCGAATTTCGCGTGAATCCACTCAAGGGTGGCATCAGTTGGGCGGGTGTAGAGCCAACTCACAAGACCAAGCGCGAAGAAGTTCTTTGACCGCTCCGCATCACGAGGCTTGACGCCAGCTTCTTTACCGGCCTCTTGCGTAATTGAGGTCATTGGGACTTCGTAGACCGTGTACTGATTGAGCGATCCGTCGGTCAGCGGGTTCGATGCGTACCCGGCCTTCGTGATGGAACGCTCATCAAACGCGTCAGCGTTGATGATGAGGGTCGTTCCCCGCTCCATCACACCCATGTTGGCCTTCAGACCAGCTGGGTTCATTGCGACGAGCACGGTTGGGGCGTCACCAGGAGTTGAGATGTCATGGTCAGAGATGGCAACTTGGAACGCCGACACTCCGGCCAAGGTTCCAGCAGGGGCCCGAATCTCGGCGGGAAAGTCAGGAAACGTCGCCAAGTCGTTACCGAGCGTGGCGCTCGATGCGGTGAACCGGTCACCGGTTAACTGCATACCGTCGCCCGAGTCTCCAGCGAACCGAATGACTACTCGGTCTAGTTGCTCGGTTTGCCTCGTCGTCACCGTTGACCACCTCTCACTCTCGAACACGTTCGCCAACGCTTCGTCAGAAGTGCGCTGGCGTGCTCGTCCACTCTACAGGGGCACCGCAGTCGGGATTCGCTACTTCATCGATGACTTTTGGCAAATCAGGGGCAAGAAAACAACAGCGCCCCAGCCCATTTGGGCTGGGGCACTGTTCTGCAAGATTGCTGGAACTAGGCGATGGTGATCGCCTGGTCGAGATACACGTCTTGAATGGCGTGAATGAGCGCAGCACCTTCGGCTGTTGGGCGCTGGAACGCCTTGCGTCCAACGATGAGGCCTTGGCCACCAGCTCGCTTGTTGATGACCGCGGTGCGAACTGCTTGGGCGAGGTCAGAGTCACCCTTTGATTCACCACCAGAGTTGATGAGGCCAATGCGGCCGTTGTAGCAGTTGACGACTTGCCAACGGGTGAGGTCGATTGGGTGATCTGTCGTTAGCTCGCTGTACACACGGGGGTCGGTCTTTCCGAACTTGACCGAGTTGTAGCCACCGTTGTTTTCCGCTTGCTTTTGCTTGATGATGTCGGCACCAATGGTCACTCCCAAGTGGTTGGCCTGACCGGTCAAGTCTGCGGAGGTGTG
>CANFJV010000099.1 GCA_947447225.1 Acidimicrobiaceae bacterium | reverse complement strand
GAGAATGCGTCGTGGACGTAGAGCTCAGAACCAGGGGCCATATAGGGCATCCAGCCATCGAAGTCCGCCAAAGTGCTCTCGAGATCGTGTGCACCATCGACCCAAAGCAGACCAACTGGGGTGCCGTCCCACTGCGAAGACGCCTCAATGGAGATGCCGCGGAACAGATCGATTCGATCGGCGACTCCCGCTGCTTCGATGTTGGCGGTGAACTTCTCGAGCGACTCGGGCCCACCACCCCAGCGAGGGTCATCGAATGGATCAACCGCAGTGAGACGAGCATCGCCTTGAAGTCCACTTGCAATCAGAATTGCAGACTTGCCTCGGTGGCTGCCGATCTCAACGGCAACGGTTCCCGGGAGCAAGCGCCGACCAGCCTCGAACAGTGCTCGACCTTGGGCGGGAAGTAACCAACCCTCCACTGCACTTGCTGCCCGCCAAGCGTCATCAAACGTGGATGCCATGGAGGGAACTGTAGCGCCAAGCGCCGATCAACTTCTAGAGTTTTCGCTGGTGAATGCAACACCGCCCGGGCAAGAGCCCGGGCGGTGTTGAAAAGAAACTGCCGAGTGTTGGTGTTACTGCTGTGCAGCAACTTCCTTCTTCACACGACCAGCTGAGCCGATCATGTAGATCACGAACGAGATGGCAAAGCCGACTGGGAAGGCCAAGTCACCAAGATCTCCGTTGTGTTTCGCCGCGTAACCCGTGAACCATGGGTTGTTGGCGAAGAAGTAGATCGACGCAGCAGTTGCAACGATGAACGCAACTGGGGCGACATAGTTCTCGTGGTTGCGGAACAGGTAGTGCTCAACGGAGGCACCCTTGCGGAGGATCTTGTCAGCGAAGATGACGCCGAGCCATGGACCAATCCAGTAGGACATGATGAGCAGGAAGTTCTCGAAGTTGTTGCCAGGGCTGCTCATGGACCAGTGGGCAACAAAGAAGCCAGCAACACCGAAGACGATGGCGAAGATTCCACGGAGTGGGAGCTTGTGCGCTCGTATTCCAAGGGTCAAAAACGACATTGAACCCGAGTAGATGTTGAGGGCATTGGCACAGATGGAGCCGAGCACAATGCCGAGCAGCACGAGCTTGCCGAGCCAACCTGGCAACAAGTTGGTGAAGTCACCAACAGGGTTGGTGCCTGGTCCGTACGCCTTGAGGCCAGCAGTTGCTGCACCAGCGCCGACAATTTCCAAGATGGCGGCAGAACCGAACAAACCAAGCGCCGCAGAAAGACCAGCAAACTTACGGTTTTCTGACTTTGGCAGGTAGCGCGAGTAGTCCGAGGCAAAAGGGTTCCATCCGGCGGCATAGCCATAGACCGCTCCGAGGAACACCAAGAACGCGCCTGGGAAGTACCAGTGGCTTGGCGCACTTGGGTGGCTCTTGCTCAAGGCAATGACGGCAGCGACGCCGAAGACAATGACGAGGTAGGGCATGAGGTAGCGCTCAACTTTTTGCACCAAGTTGTGGCCAATGAATGCAACGGTGATTTGGATGACCACGACGATCACGAGAGCGACAACGCCACTCATGTGCGCAAGCGTCGAAAGGGCAAATGCACCTGATGCGCTGTTTACGGCAAACCAACCAATGCCAGCAGCAAACCAGTTGGTCAACGCTGGTGGAATGTTGCCGAATTTGCCGAATGCGGACCGTCCAACGACCATCTGCGGCACGCCGTAACGAGGACCGTCTTGGGTCAAGAAGTAGTGCGCGAGTGCACCAAGGCCGTTGCCGAGCAAGATGCCGAGTACGGCCTGGACGAAACTCAGGCCAAACAGCACACCAAGGGCGCCAACGTAAATCGTGGCAAATTCCAGGTTCGGGCTAACCCACACCGCAAACATGTCGCGGGCCTTGCCGTGGCGATCGCCATCTGGGATGGCCTCAATGCCTCCGGGCTCAACCGCGAGAACCTTCTCGCCGTATTCGCCTTCTCGAAACTCCAAGTCAGGTTCGTTATTCGTCACGCGGACCCCTCTCCTAGGTGCGTTGATAATTGGTCCAATGTGGACCTCATCGCAACGTAGCGAGTTTTATGTCGCGATTGGTGGATTGTCGCCTTCGAGATGACGATGATCAGCCGAAGGTGAACAAGGTGATGAGCGCAAGCGCAACGAAGGAGCCAATGGTCATGGCAATGCGACGGTCAATTGCTTGGAGGCGGTCGGCTTCTCGCTTGTTCTTGGACACTTCCAAGGTTTCCCACACAATGCGAATGAAAGTCGTCAGCACGACGAGATAGCCAACGATGTAGACCTTGTCGAGCAGGACCAATGGTGCGGTTGGCGGCAAATCGGTGGAGTAGGACTCTTGCAAGAAGATGAGCGTGACAAGACCAGTACCGGTGAGCGCCAACCGTGAGATTTCATGCTCGGTCTTCAAGAACAGCACCAATACTGAAGCAGTCAGCACAATGAGCAGTGGTAGGAGCAATTTGCCAATGAAGTGTGAGACGGGACGTTGAATGTTGATGGAATACGTGCCAAGTGACCAATCCTGGAAGGGTCCAGACGCATCTGCGTTACCAAAGTCCGTGGTGTAGTGCTTCACGAGCGGTTGGTATTCAAGCGACGTCGTCAGCCAAGAAGGAACGGCGAAGCGCTGGTCAGAACTGCGCTGTGGGTCAGGCACATAGGCAAGTTGCGAGAACGGATAGGTCGTGTTCTCAAACCGAATGGCGAGTTCTTGGTGGTCGAGTGGGTATCGCTGAAGGCGGAACTCATTGGCAAAACCAGCTTGAACGTAGAGCAACTGGTACTTGTAGCCATTCTTCAGCGTCACTGGCTTCGGATCGCCGTTGGCGTCGACGTAGGAGTAGGTGACTTGGTAGTTCGTCTCGGCATTGGTTGAGTTGTCAAAGGTCGTGGTGGAAATCGGGTCGTAGGGGCCCTTCCAGCGATACCACATCCAAAAGTTGGCTTTCCAGAGGTCATCGGCCAAGGAAATGCCGTAGACCTGAACTGGCTCAATGCCGTAGTACACGACTTCTGCGCCGGCAGGAATCTTTCTTTGGAGTCGCGTTTCGCCACGAGGTACCACGTCTCGGACGTCTTCGTCTTTGGCCGAGGTGGCGGAATGTTGTGGAGCAGCGCTAACGGGGTCCATGCCAATAAGGCTTGCCCCGAGGGCGCCAAGCGTGCAGAGACTGAGGACCAAAAGTACAAGTTTGCGAGACATTGCACACCATCGTACGGCGAGTTTGCGCATTTGTTCACCTGTTTGCCCAATTGCCGTGGCGACCTGTCAGGCTGGAGGTATGTCTACTGCTCTTGCCTATGCCCTTCATCGCCCATCTGGCACCTTCGAACCAACCGAGATCACCCGACGAGAACTTGGGTCGAATGATGTGCGCATCAAGATTTTGTTTGCTGGCATTTGCCACTCCGATATTCACACTGCTCGCGAAGAGTGGGGCAAGGTCAACTATCCACTCGTCCCAGGGCATGAAATTGCCGGCATTGTCGAAGCCATTGGCTCGAGCGTCACGACCCACGCCGTTGGCGACCGCGTCGGCGTTGGTTGCATGGTGAATTCCTGTCGAGTTTGCGAGAACTGCTTGGCCGGCCACGAGCAGTACTGCGCGAAGGGCAATGTCGGCACCTACAACTCCAAAGATCTTGACGGCACCATCACGCAAGGTGGTTATGCCACCAGCGTGGTCGTCGACGCACACTTTGTCCTCAAGATTCCGGCCGGGATTTCACTCGACGTTGCGGCCCCACTGCTTTGCGCGGGCATCACGATGTTTTCGCCGCTCAAGCGATGGGGGACCGGTCCCGGCAAGAAGGTTGCGATTTTGGGTCTTGGTGGTCTTGGTCACATGGGGGTGAAACTTGCTGCTGCGATGGGAGCCGAAGTGACGATCCTCAGTCGAACGTCGGCCAAAGAATCTGATGCTGCAGCACTCGGCGCGACGAACTTTGTTGTCACTGAACCTGCGGCGCTGCGCGAGTTGCGGAGCTCGTTTGATCTCATCATCAATACGGTGTCGGCATCGATTAACGCGGAGACCTACCTTTCGCTTCTCCGGTTCAATGGAACACTGGCCAATGTTGGTGTTTCCCCCGAGCCACTTTCCACCCGATTCAGTCCCTTGGCGCAGAACAACCGCGTGCTTGCGGCAAGCGGCATTGGTGGCATTGCTGAGACCCAAGAAATGCTCGACTTCTGCGCCGCAAATGGCGTTGGTGCCTCGATTGAAACAATCGCGGCGAACGAGATTGACGCGGCGTATGACCGGGTCGTTGCGAGTGATGTTCGCTACCGATTTGTCATCGATATTTCCACGTTTACTGCCTGAGTCAAGGAGCAGCCTTTCTCAATGTCCACGCACGAACTCGAACTGACCGAACCGATTGATCTGTGCACCAGTGATGGGCTTCGCCCAAACCCACTTGCCCTTGGCTGGTCTCGAGTCCCGCTTCATCGAGCCAATCTCGATGGATACTTTGGTCGCAATAAGCGCTGGGATTACTGGGCGATTTTGGCTGGCGATTTGCTGATCTCGGCAACGTTTGCTGATCTCGACACGTTCTGTCTCATTGATCTCGGCTGGATCAACTGCGCGGAGGGAACATCGGGCGGTAAATCCACCATTGCGGCACACGGAACGTTTGTGATGCCTGAACAACCGGGCACCACCACCATCAGCGTGGACGTCGACGGCCTGAAGCTCACCATTGCTGACGTGCCCGAGGTCACGACGTTTAGTGCCACTTGGACCGAGGCTGATGGCACGCCGGGCAAACTCGCTGCCCGAGTAGAAAAGCCCGTTGGTCTCGAATCGCTCAATGTGGTGATTCCTTGGAAGGACGAATTATTTAACTTCACCTCCAAGCAGTGGTGTCGTCCAAGTTCGGGTGAACTCACCCTTGGTGAACAAGTGTTGAGGTTCGGGACTTCTTCTGGAGTGGAAGCTTTTGGCGTCGTAGACGTCGGTCGAGGTCGCTGGCCAGCGAAGCTCAATTGGAACTGGGGTGGCGGCGCAGGCAACGCGCAGGGCCACCTCATTGGCTTGCAATTTGGTGCCAAGTGGACCGATGGTTCGGGCCTGACCGAGAACGGGTTTCTCTTGGATGGCCGCCTCACAAAGATTGGCAGTGAGCTCGAGTGGACGTATGACTGGGACCAGCCCATGAAGCCATGGCGCGTGGTTGATCCAAAGGGGCAGTTGGACGTCACGCTGACGCCCACCTACGACAAGCATTCCAAGGTGGACGTTTCTGAAGACTTGGGAAGCGAAACGCACCAGGTCTACGGCCACTGGTCGGGGACGCTGCGAACCGACGAGGGCGAGAGCATTTCCTTCGACAAGATCTTTGGCTTTGCCGAAGAGGCTCGTCAGCGCTGGTAGCAGTCGGTCCGTGGTCGACGCTTTCTTCGAGGCGTACTACGCAAACAAGGGGTTGCCATGTTGACGTTCGAGCAAGTGACCGTAGATGCTCGTGACCCGCAAGCGCTTGGTCAGTGGTGGGCTGCAGCACTCGGTTGGGTCATCATCTTCGAAGACGAGTTTGAAGTGGAAATTCGCCAACAGGTTGAGGTCGTGCCCGGGCTGCTCTTTGTTGCCAACGCAGAGGCGAAGGTGACGAAGAATCGCCTTCATCTCGATCTTCGACCCGATGATCAAGAAGCTGAAGTCGCTCGACTTGTCGACCTCGGTGCGCGGCGCGTCGACATCGGCCAAAAAAATGCCAAATGGGTGGTCCTGTGCGACCCGGAGGGGAATGAATTCTGCATCCTTCGCCAAGAGAGCAACGAATCGGGAGCGTGAGGCGACACGGCAGAACGTGTCACTTACCAGATGACGTTCTCCAAGATGGCGCCGGTGAAGCGCACGCCAGATAGCGCTGCATTGGAGAGGTCAACACCCGGCAAAATTGCTTCACGCAGGTTTGATCCCTTGAGGACGGTGCCCTTCAAGTTCGCACCACGCAAGTCGACGCCTTCTAGGTTTGCTCGAATAAGGACTGCTCCTTCGAAGTTGGCATCTTTTAAGTTCGCACCAACGAGGGCTGACCGACTGAGAACAGCTTCGGTCAGGTCGGCCCGCAACAGACCCGCTCCCGTCAGATCAACACTTAACAAATTGGCTTCAACGAGGATCGCGCTCGTTAAGTTGACCCGCTTCAAACTCGCTTCGGTCATATTGGCGCTTGTAAGGTTCGCTCGCTCGAGATTCGCGTCCTTGAGGTCAGCACCTTCAAAATTGGCGCGGACCAGAACCGTATTGCGCAAGTCGGCGCCGATAAAGACTGCTTGCTGCAGTGCGGCATTTCGCAGATTGCAGCCAGCAAGATTGGCTCCAGTGAGATTGGCAAAACGGAGATTCGCACCTTCTAAGTTCGCCCCGGCGAGGTCGGCCCCTTCAAAGTTGGCATTGGCGAGATTCGCTCCCGGCTCAATTTCGTAGCCGTTGACCTTCATGGTGTTCATCCTCTCGACCGTCAAATACCTTCGACGTGCAGTAGACCCACGTTACGGCGACTGCACGGTTCTTCAGTGTCACCCAGAGTATTCGCCTTGTTATTGAGTGTCCGAGTTGGAGACAAGCACCTGGCTGAGCTACTTGCTCTTTGTTTGAGTGGGCAGTGCCCTCAATGGTGGATAAGTTCGCGAAGGATTCACCATGACGTGAACTTGTTCAGCGGTGATTTGAGATTGATTGCGTCCAGACGAAGTACCCAAGAATCGCTGTATTGGAGGAATTACTCCGGAATCTCTCCAATGATGCTGGCGCGCTCCATCACTCGTCGCCGTGGCCAGTAATCGCTCAACGCAAAATGTTGCACCGCTCGGTTGTCCCACATCGCGACCGAGTGCTCTTCCCAGACAAATCGACATTGATATTCAATGGTGTTGGTCTGTGAACTGAGAAAGTCAATCAGTGCAGTGCTCTCGGCTTCAGGCAGTCCAACAATGGAGTCGGTG
>CANFJV010000098.1 GCA_947447225.1 Acidimicrobiaceae bacterium | reverse complement strand
TGGGGCGCTCATCATTGCTGGTGTTGGACCCGCAACGGTTGCAGACCTTTCGTTCCTGGACGGAATGGGCGAGGAGAACATTGAAGAGTTCTCCCTTGCCTTTGAAGGCGGAGAAGAGTTCGAGGCCTTCATTGAAGAATCAGCAGAAGTGATGGCGGAGATCACCGTTGCTGACCTTATTGATGCCCTTGGCACCTTGGCGCCACCAAAAGATGTCGCCGCGCTGCAAGGCCCACTTGGTCGCATGGTGGTGGAGAGTTATCGACATGGCTGTGTCGCAACCGGTGCGGGATGGCGAGATGACGACGTCGCCTTTGTGAAGCCGTGGGGCTTTGACCTAGACCTCGTTCGGGTGCCGGTGCGCATTGTCCAAGGTGGCCTCGACACCATGGTGCCCGCCGGTCACAGCCGTTGGCTGGTTGAGCATCTCCGAAATGCAACGGGCGAGGTGATGGAGCGCGAGGGTCACATCTCGATTTTTGATCACTTGGCGCAGGAGTTTGTGTCCCTTGCCGGTCAGTTCGCCACGCCGTCGTAGGTCAACAGCGAACCATACAGTTCCGGCCTTCGGTCTCGAAAAAGACCAAAGGATCGTCGACCAATTTCCAACGCATCGAGGTCAACCGTGGCACACGCAACGGTCTCTTCAGTCCGTGATGCCTCGGCCAGAATTTCCCCTGTTCCCCCGGCAATGAACGACGTGCCATAGAAGGTGATTGACGTCTCCCCGAAGACTTCTGTTCCTACGCGATTGGACGCAATGACCGGCATCATGTTGGCGGCTGCGTGACCTTGCATGACCCGGCGCCAGTGCGCAGATGAGTCAAGGGTTGCATCTTGGGGTTCTGAGCCAATGGCGGTTGGATAACACAGCACCTCTGCTCCCGCGAGCGCCATTGCTCGGGCTGCTTCTGGAAACCACTGGTCCCAGCAAATACCGACTCCGATTTTTCCAACTGCGGTTGGTGCGACAAGAAAGCCAGTGTCGCCAGGGGTGAAGTAGTACTTCTCTTCATACCCAGGCCCGTCAGGAATATGGGATTTTCGATAGGTCGCCGACAAGGTTCCATCGGCATCGGCAACCACGACGGAATTGAAAAAACTCCGACCGGCTCGTTCAAAAAATGAAATTGGCAATACAACGCCGAGTTCTTTGGCCAGCGCCGAGAAACGTTTGACGATGAGCGATGCTTCAATCGTGTCTGCGAGGTCGAAGTGCGCCGGGTTCTCTTCTTGGCAGAAGTACTGGCCGGCAAAGAGTTCTTGGAGCAAAATCAGTTGCCCACCAGCCTGTGCCGCCTTTCGCACGTAGTGCTCGGCATGGTCGAGATCGGCCGCCTGATTGCCGGTGCAGGATTTTTGGGTGAGTGCCAAAGTCACGGTGCGCATGGGGGCTCCTCAAGCAAGGGGATTTGTTGGGTGATGCAGTGCACGCCACCACCAAGACTGAACAGCACTCGGGCATCAACGGTCGAGATCGTGCGGCCGGGGAAGGCTTCTGACAACGTCGCAATTGCCCCGTCATCGGCGGGATCGTCAAAGGTGCCAACGATGAGGCCGCCATTGGTGGGGTAGCAGTTGACGTAGCTCCAGTCGCAAAGCGCTCCATCGACGTCGACTCGC
This sequence comes from Acidimicrobiaceae bacterium, assembly GCA_947447225.1. Lineage (GTDB taxonomy): Bacteria > Actinomycetota > Acidimicrobiia > Acidimicrobiales > RAAP-2 > CAIQEU01. The sequence goes on along the minus strand of CANFJV010000098.1, from coordinate 5,354 downwards.
GTCGGCCCATCAAGCGGGATCACGTCGACTCCTCGGGCCGAAAGCAGACTCGCGACTTCGGAAAAGAGCGAAGCATCTGGGTGGTCGGGATTGGTTTGGCGATGAACGAGCGCCACTGAAGGGGCAATGAACTTCACCACCAAGTCAACGTGACCACGAGTGGCAAATTCTCCGTAGTCGCCGGCCAATCCTCGGGGAATCCAAATTGGGGTGTCGACGCCGAGTTGCGCCATGAGTTCGGTCTCCACTGCTGTTTTCGACCATGCGCCATTGCGATGGGGATCGAGCTGGACGGTCTCAGTGACGACGAGTAGTCCTGCCCCGTCAACCTCAATGCCACCCCCCTCATTGACGAGTGCTGAGGGCCGCACCACATCGCCGAAGGCTGCACCAAGTACGCCACCGAGTGCTGCATCGTGCTGCCAGGTCGCCCAGTGTTGATTGCCCCAGCCGTTAAAGGTCCAGTCAACCGCAACGCGCTTCTCTGCGTCAGCCACAAAGGTCGGTCCGCTGTCACGAAGCCACGCGTCGTCAAGGTCAACAACAAAGGGCGCTACGACGCCTGAGAGTTGCCCATGGAGTTCGCCAAGGTCTTCTTGGTGGACCGCCATGGTCACCGGTTCAAAGGCGGCAATTGCACGAGCCACGTTTCCCCAAGCCTGTCGAGCGACGAACAGCGGCACGTCGCCGTCATAGGTCGTATGGGGAAATCCCATCAAGGTTCCAACATGTGGCGCCCATTCGGGTGGCATGGTCATGCCATTGACTCCAAGATCTCTCGAACAATGGTGGTGGTGGTGCGGGGGTTCAAGAATGCAAGGCGAGCACAGGTCTTGCCCTCAAAGGTGGTTGGCGTCACAAAGGCAACCTGGCGACGCACGAGGTCATGGCTCCATTGTTCGTAGTCGTCGTCGCTCCAACCAATGCGTTCGAACACGACAATGGAGAGTTCTGGCTCACGCAAAAGACGCAGATGCGGGGCTTTTTCAATGAGGCGAGCAGCAGCAGTAGCAATGTCACATGCAGCGTCCACGGCTTCGCCATAGCGAGTGGTTCCATGGACCGCTAGTGAGAACCAAATGGGGAGACCTTTTGGGCGTCGTGAGAGGTGGATGGCGTAGTCCGACGGATTCCATTCCACCGCGTTCGTATGAATGGCATCCAAATAACTCGCATGCTGGGTGTGCACGGCTCGGGCCAACGCAGGCTCTGCATACACGAGGGCGCACGAATCAAATGGGGCGAAGAGCCACTTATGGGGATCGACAATAAAAGAATCAGCCAAGTAAATACCGGAAAATTGGGGTCGAAGCCGGTCAGATAGGAGGCCAGCTAAGCCATACGCACCATCGACATGGAACCACAGGTTGTGGGCCTTGGCCACCTCGCCAATGCCCTGAAGGTCATCAATGACACCGATATTGGTGGTGCCTGCCGTTGCGACAACACCGACGACAGGGACGGCACTTTGGCGGCTGGCCAACACGTGGGCCAACGCCGCACCGGTCAAGCGGTGATCTTGTGAAGGGACCACCACCGCCTCAACATCAAGCAAGTGCAAGGCACTCGCGATCGACGAGTGTGACTCAGAAGAACAGGCAATGGCCACCTGATGTGCGCCGTGACGTCGCCGGCCGGTGTCTCGTGCCACGGCGAGTGCGGAGAGATTGCCCATTGAGCCACCACCGACAAAGGTGCCGCCACAGGTCTCAGGCAGTCCGGCAAAGCGGCCAAGTAGGCGGAGCACTTCATTTTCGGCTGCCACTGCGCCGGCCGATTCGAGCCAACTCGCGCCATGCAGCGAACTCGCCGAGACGACCATGTCAAACAAAAGAGCGGCTTTGGTAGGTGCTCCAGGAATGAACGCCAAGAAGCGTTCCGAGTCAGCCGAGAGCACGCGTGGAGCAATGACCCTCGTGAAGCGCTCCATCACCACTTCTGGGTCATTGCCCGTGGCGCCCAACAGGTCAACGAGTTCTTGTTCGAAGGGTCCGGTGACGCCGCCGAAATCAAGTTCAATTGGCTGCTGGCGAAGCCGGGCAATGCAGTAGCGACCAATCAGTTCGCCCATCTGTTCGTCGAAGGTGAACATGTCAGACGCCATGGGCCAAGTTTCCCTCAGATCGAAGCGGCTTGCTCACTACACTGAGTACTGTGGACTTCCACGAGGACGTGACCGACCGAGCACTGCGCACACGTGCGTTTACTCATCTCGTAGACGGACGCAGTGTGCCTGGATTGCTCTTCACGAGCGCGGAGGCGACAAAACCCCAACAGCTCGTATTGATTGGCCACGGAGCGTCGAGTTCGAAGCGTGAGGGCTATGTCGTGTCGCTCGCTCGCCAGTTTGTTCGCCATGGCTTGAGTGCCTGTGCGATTGATGGTCCGGTCCATGGGGACCGGCGAGTTGACGGCGTAGAGCAAGGCACGCTGCCGTTCTTGGAATTCAGCCAACTGTGGGCCAATGATCCACTGATGACCGAACACATGATTGCCGACTGGCGCTCGGTGACTGATGAACTCCTCGCCCTTGCCGATATTGCCGATGGACCGATTGGCTACTGGGGGGTGTCGATGGGCACGATTCTTGGACTTCCCCTCGTTGCGAGCGAACCACGCATCAGAGCTGCGGTGCTTGGACTGATGGGACTTGTTGGTCCAACGCAAGATCGCCTTGGTGTTGATGCTGAACGCCTTGCGTGCCCAGTGCAGTTTCTTGTGCAGTGGGATGACCAACTGTTCCATCGTGACGTGGCATTTCAATTATTTGATGCGCTCGGGACGAACGACAAAATGCTGGTGGCGAGTCCCGGTGGCCATGGTGACGTCCCGACCGATGCGTTCGTTGCTTCCGCACAATTCCTCATCCGGCGGCTTACTGCCACGATCGCAAGCCAAGCGCAGTAGCGTCGAGCTATGGAGCACATCAGCCGAAGCATTGAGATTGCCGCAACGCCAGAACTCGTGTTCGCCCTTGTTTCGCGACTCGAACGCATGGGGGAGTTCTCCCCAGAAAACACCGGTGGTGAATGGGTTCGCGGCGCAACCGGTCCAGCCGTTGGCGCACGCTTCAAAGGTGCGAATGCTCGAGGGAGTCACACGTGGACCACGCTCGCAACCGTTGCGACCTACCTCCCACCAACGAAGTTTTCCTTTGACGTCACCGCTGGTCCGTTCAAGGTCGCCACGTGGACCTTTGCCATTGAAGCCACCCATGAGGGCTGCCGGGTGACCGAATCGTCACTCGATCGCAGAGGGCGTTTCGTCAAGCTGTTTGAAAAAGGTGGCGGCGACCGAATGGCCTTCACCGCCGTGTCGATTGAAACAACCTTGGCCAAACTGAAAGCCGCCGCCGAGGCCTGAGCCTGTTTTCAACAGTTGGGTCGGCCACGGTCGGTACAGTTGGACTATGTCCGAACCACTTCGCCGCGTTGCCTACTTCGGGCCAGCGGGCACCTTCACCGAAGAAGCACTGCTCACCCAGGGTGACTTGGCCAATGGTGAACTCGTTGCCTTCGCCTCCATTTCCGACGTTTTGCACGCGGTTGAAAGTGGCGATTGTGGTCTTGGCTTCGTCCCGCTTGAAAATGCTATTGAAGGCACGGTGAATGCCACGATTGACGGCCTCGTTTTTGACGTGGACCTGCGCATCATTCGAGAAGTCGTGCTCGACATCCACCTCAATTTGATGGCCTTGCCTGGCACTGCGCTGAGTGACATTGACACGGTGATCTCGTTTCCTCATGCGCTTGCCCAATGTCGAGGCTTTCTCGCGAACTCCTTACCCTCGGCGACGGCAATTGCCTCAAACTCGACCGCAGATGCCGCCAAAATGCTCGGCGAACAGCAGTTGGAGCGCACTGCGGCGATTGCCCCTCGTCTCGCTGCCGAGCTCTATGGCCTCCACATTGTGCAGTCAGCCATTGAAGATCACCCAGACAACCAAACCCGCTTTGTTGCGGTGGCGAAACAAGGTGTGCCTGACCGCAGCGGCCATGACCGCACCGCCATTGTGTGTTTTCAAGATGCGGACCGACCCGGATCGCTCTACGCAATCCTCGGTCAATTTGCTGCCCGTAATGTCAACTTGACTCGTCTCGAGTCACGGCCAACAAAGCGCAGCCTTGGGGACTACTGCTTCATCATTGAGTTCGAAGGTCACCTTGGCGATCCACTCATTGCCGATTGCTTGGCCGAAATGGCGGCAACGGTGGCACGGGTGAAATTCCTTGGCTCCTACCCAGTGGCTGGACTTGATGCCGCCGGTGAGCGGGCAACGCTCACCGACCAGCGACGTGCGGCTCGAGCGTGGGTTGAGTCCCTCGTTCACGAGGTGATCGAGCCCTAATGGCAACTGGTCGCGGTGGTCGAAGCGACCCAACGGTGTTGGCAATCCCGTTATTTTTCGCCACGATGGCGGCTGAAGCGTTCCTCGCACGTCGCAAAGCAACCCGCGTTGGTCCAACACCGGGAACCTATGAGCGCCGTGACACGGTGACGAGTCTTGCCATGGGCACCATCTCCATGGTGGCCCCGATGGTGTTGCCGGTCGTGCTTCGTCCACTCACCCCTGGTCGGGGAAGACTTGGGCGCCCACTCCTTGGTGTCACCGCAGTTGCGGCTGCAACGGCGTTCATTGCTGACCGCCAAGCGACGAGACATGATGATCCACGGGCGAGAACGCTCGCACGTTGGAGCGGACTCACTGCCACCGCAGGAGGTCTTCTCGCAACGTCAACCTGGTGGGCATCAAACACCACGGTCGAACGACTATGGAGCAAGCGACGCTTCACCATTTCCAACCGAGCAGTCGAAGCCCTCGTGGCACTCGTTGGCTGGGACTTCATCTACTACCTCAATCACAAGATGATGCATGAGCGCAGATTTATGTGGGCGATTCACGTGGTGCATCATTCAAGCGAGCACTACAACCTCTCCACGGCACTTCGCCAACCCGTCCTAGAAGCATTCGGGACCTTTGTTCCCTATGGAGCGTTGTCATATTTCGGAGTGTCGCCAAGCGCAGTTCTTGGGTCGCGAGGCGTGAACCTGCTCTATCAATACTGGATCCACACCGAGCTGATTTCGTCAATGGGTAAGGCTGAACTCGTCTTCAACTCACCGTCTGCGCACCGGGTGCACCATGGGGTGAACGGTCAGTATTTGGATAAGAACCACGGCGGAATCTTCATCTCGTTTGACCGCCTGTTTCGCACCTATGAACCAGAAGTTGAACCAGTGACCTATGGACTGACGAAGAATCTTTCGTCGTTCAACTGGGCAACGGTTGCGCTGCATGAGTACAAGGCCATGGCGAGCGACGTTTTTCACGCGGCGTCTTGGAGCGAACGGAT
>CANFJV010000097.1 GCA_947447225.1 Acidimicrobiaceae bacterium | reverse complement strand
TTCGTGAGGCTACCTGCCATGGTGATTCCTTTCCTTGCCTTGATCGTTGGTGGTTGAGACGCCTACTCGGCGGAGTCGCCCGACTCGGGCTCCTCGGCCGCAGGGGCCTCTTCCGTCGGCGCTTCGGCCGTCGGCTCGTCCGCCGAAGCTTCCTCAGCTGCTGCTGGGGCTTCTTCTGGCGTTTCTTCGGCTGCAGGCGCAGCCTCAGACTCTGCTGCCGGTGCAGCAGCTGGTGCTGGCACGTCGGCGGCGGGCTTCGTCTCGAGCAGAGCCTTCAGGCCATACGCGAGTGATTGTGGGACAGCCTTGAACAGGCCGGCGAGGTTGCGCATCGGAGCCGCAATGGCACCGGCGAGCATCGACAGGAGCACGTCGCGAGACGGGAGGTCTGCAAGAGCTGCGACATCAGCAGCGCTCAGCACGGATCCGTCGACAACGCCACCTTTCAAGATGAGTGCTGGCGTGGCCTTGGCGTAGTCACGAAGGGCCTTGGCCGCAGCGGACACGTCACCTTGCACAAAGGCAATGCCGGTTGGGCCAACGAGCAGGTCAGCAAGACCAGCGTTGTCCGTCTCGGCAATGGCACGACGCACGAGGGTGTTCTTGAACACCTTGTAGTCGCCACCAGTTGCCTGGAGTGACTTGCGAAGTGTTTGGACTTCGGCCACGGTCATGCCGCGGTACTCCGTCACGATTGCGCCGTCGGCAGCCTCTAGGCGCTCACGCACCTCGTTGACAACTGCCACCTTTTCGGGTCTTGGGTTCTCCATGGCTCCTCCGCCGGGCTCACCGTCCGGCTACGGGCCTCGGACATCTAGCGCAAGGAGCGACACCGTCGGGCATCTCTCATCACACCTCGTCAGGCGGGCTACTTACCCTTTACGCACTTTCGTGCACCGGATGTCTTTGGCGTTACTCGATTGGGTTGCCAAGCGGATGCTTGGCAGGGTGCAACAACCTACACCACCGGGAAGACCCGGCGTTACAACTATGCGCTGACGAGCTCGTCGCGAACTTCACGAGCCTTCACTGGGTCGATCTTGACGCCAGGGCCCATGGTCGATGACACGGTCACCGACAGCAAGTAGCGGCCCTTTGACGCAGCAGGCTTCGCACGGAACAGCTCGTCAATGACGGCGTAGACGTTGCGAACCAAGTCTTCGGCCGTAAATGAGGCCTTGCCGACGCGGACGTGGATGTTGCCAACCTTGTCGGTGCGGTACTCAATCATGCCGCCCTTGAAGTCTTGGACTGCCTTGGCGACGTCCATGGTCACGGTGCCGGTCTTGGGGTTTGGCATAAGACCACGTGGTCCAAGCACTCGACCCAAGGTACCGACCTGGCCCATTTGGTCAGGGGTTGCAATGGCAACGTCGAAGTCCAAGAAGCCTCCGGCCACCTTGGCGACCAGATCATCTGCACCGACTTCATCGGCACCTGCGGCACGTGCGGCAGCGGCGGCGTCACCAGCGGCGAACACGACGACGCGGTTGGTCTTACCGGTGCCTGCTGGCAGCGACAAGGTGCCACGAACGATTTGCTCGGCTTTGCGAGGGTCAACACCCAAGCGAACAGCCAACTCAATGGTCTCGTCGAACTTGGCGCTCGACAGCGACTTGACGAGTGCAACAGCCTCAGCGGTGCCGAGGAACACGTTGCGGTCGACCTGCTTTGCTGCAGCGTCGTACTTCTTACCGTGGCTAGCCATGGTGATCTCTCTTTCGGGTTAGGCCTGGACCGAGATGCCCATGGAGCGGGCGGTGCCAGCCACTTGACGCTTGGCCATCTCGAGGTCGTCGGTGTTCAGGTCTTGGAGCTTGATCTGGGCGATCTTGGTCAAGATTTCGTCGGTGACGACGGCAACGGTCTCACGACCGGCAGTGGTGGCACCCTTGGCGAGTCCAAGTTCTTGGCGGAGCAAGAACGGAACTGGCGACGTCTTCAAGACAAACGAGAACGTCCGGTCTTCGTAGATTGTGATGTCACACGGAACGATCTGGCCACGCATGGATTCGGTTGCTGCGTTGTACTGCTTGCAGAATTCCATGGTTTGGATACCGTGCGGTCCAAGGGCGGTACCAACTGGCGGAGCAGGCGTAGCGCCGCCGGCTTCCAGTTGGATCTTCACAATTGCGGATACCCGCTTCTTCGGTGCCATCGTTCCTCTTTCCTTCGAACCTATTGCTTAGAGCTTGCCGACTTGGCTGAACTCGAGCTCGACCGGGGTCTCCCGGCCAAAGATGTTGACAAGAACCTTGAGCTTCATTTGGTCCTCGTTGATTTCGCCAATGATGGCGTTGAAGTCGGCGAATGGGCCTTCCTTCACGCGAACCGTCTGGCCAAGCTCATACTCGTGACGTGGGCGGTTGCGCTTGGCGGCAGGCTCTGCGCCTTCAACCTTCACGTGCAGCAAGTTCTCGACTTCACGACGAACAAGTGGCGTTGGCGTGGTGCCAGGGCCAACAAAGCCCGTCACATTTGGCGTGCCCTTAATGGCAGCCCAGATTTCGTCGTCCATTTCGCAACGAACCAAGACGTAGCCGGGAAGCACCTTTTTGGACACGGTGACTTTCTTGCCACCTTTGAATTCCACGACGTCTTCCATCGGGATTTCAATGGCGAAAATTTGGTCTTCCATGTTGCGAGCAGCAATCAGCTTCTCGAGGTTTGCCTTCACCTTGTTCTCATAACCCGAGTAGGTGTGCACGACATACCAACGACCAGGCAGGTCGTAGGGGCTCTCGATGATGGGCTCGTCGTTCCACTCTTCTTCGACCAAGGTGACGTCGTCGAGCTCCAAGACCTCGTCGGCCTCGGTGCTCGTCATGTCGTTGTCGCTCAGGTTGGTCATGGGATCGAACCTCTTACTGGAATAAGACCAAGACGACCTTGCCGAACGCGAGGTTCAGCACGTAGATCAGTCCAGTCATGATGATGAGCACGCTGGCAACAATGCCAACGTAATTCTTAAGCTCGGGGCGGGTTGGCCAAGTAACTTGGCGGAGTTCTTCACGAACTTCACGGAAGAATTGACGAATGCCGACACGCTGTTTGGGCGCACGGCGCTGCTGAGGCGTAGCGGCGCGAGCAACAGGAGCGCCGTCGGCGCCCACTTGCCCTTTTCGCTGCATCATGCGCTTTTGTTCGCGGTTCATCTCTTCAGCTTCTCGTTGACTTCATGCGGCTTGATAGACCGCCGATGCAGGGCAGGAGGGACTCGAACCCCCAACCCCCGGTTTTGGAGACCGGTGCTCTACCAATTGAGCTACTACCCTCTACTGCACCCTCTGCGCCAGTGGCGCTTTGGGACGGGTTGGAAATGCTACCACCGTGACCGAGGTCTCGGTTTAGCGGGTCTCTTTGTGGAGCGTGTGACGGCGATCGAACCGGCAGTACTTGTTCAGTTCAATACGCTCGCGGTCATTCACCTTGTTCTTCATGGTGATGTAGTTGCGACGCTTGCAGTCTTCGCACGCCAAGGTGACGGCGATGCGCTTTTCATTGCGTGCCATTGATTTTCTCCTTCAGAGCAATTCTTCACTACAGCTTGGTACTTCATTCCCGAGAGATCTCGGGCTAGTTGCGGCGGCGGGACTCGAACCCGCGACCCCACGATTATGAGCCGTGTGCTCTAACCAACTGAGCTACGCCGCAAAGCGAGCCCCCTGTCAGAATCGAACTGACGACCTTTTCCTTACCATGGAAACGCTCTGCCGACTGAGCTAAGGGGGCCTTCAGGCAAAATGCCGTGAGCGACCATGATAGCCACCGGCGACGACTACGCAAAACGAGGGGGTCGACTCCCCCATCCGACCTAGATTGTTGGCGTGCAGATCAGGCCCGCGACCATGGACGATGCCGAGGCAATTCGTGCCATCTACAACGTAGAAGTCGAAGCCTCAACGGTGACGTTTGATCTCATTGCTCGCACCGAGGCTGAACAGCGTGCCTGGATGGAGGACCACAGCGGTGCGTATCCATGCCTCGTCGCCGTGGCAACAAGTGAAGAGGGATTTGAACCAGGAGCCATCCTTGGCTACGCCTCACTGTCGCCATTTCGCGATCGACCGGCATACGCCACGACGGTCGAGAACTCGGTCTATGTCGACCGACAGGCGCGTGGCCTTGGACTTGGCAAGCAACTCCTCGTGGCCATTGTCGACGCGGCGAAGAACCAGGGCTTTCACTCGGTCATTGCCCGCATCACCGGCCACAACGGACTCTCGGTCACCCTTCACCAACAAGTTGGCTTCGAAACCGTTGGCATTGAGCGTGAAGTCGGTCGCAAGCACGGCGTGTGGCTCGACGTGATTGAACTACAACTCCTGCTTGATTAGCGCGCCTCATTCGGCGACGCAAACCTCGGAAACGCTGGGGCAAAGACGTCATCGTCTTGAATAAATCGGGCTTCGACCGCAAGCGGAATGGTCCAACGACCAAGTGGGCAGAGGAAAATCAGCACCATTGCCAACAGCACCCCAGCAGTGGCCAAGGGATCGGTGTGCAGCAAGCTCGTAAAGAGTGCTTGGCCTCCGGGTAGTCCAATAAACGGTGCAATCACCGTGATGGCAACGATCGTGGTGCGCAAGCGACCAGTTGCCAAGGCGGCTAAGACCACAATGCCCCAGGTCAAATACCACGGTTGGATGACGGGACCCAAGATCACGAGTCCAAGCAGGGAGAGCCCAACTGCTTTGACCGAGCCAATTTGGTCAACTTTGGTGAACAGCCAAATGGCAAAGCCAAGGGCAATGAGTTCACAAAGCACACGAGTGATCGAGATCCATGTGGTCATTGCAATGGCGGAACCAAGCCCATGGCTGATGCCAGACAGCAACATGCCAAGGCCCGTTGCTGGAGCAGTCCAACTTCTCACCGTTCCGGGACTGGCCAGGTTCTTCACCCAACCAAATCCAAGGCCGCTGCCAAAACTCAACCCCAAGAAAATGATCGACGTAATGACGCCGGCTTCAATGAGCGGCTTCAGGCGCTGTTTGACGCTGGCGGTTGGACCACGAGCTTCCCAAGCAACGTAGAAAACGCCGAGCATTGCCGGTGCTTTGACCGCTGCTGCGCACACGCACAAGGTGATCGCCCACCAAAAGCGACCCTTCTTCGCCATGGCAAACCCGAGAACCAAAAACCCGGCCATGAGTGCGTCGTTATGCGAACCACTCACGAACGACAAGATGACCAGTGGGTTGAGCACGCCGAGGACAAATGCCCGCCCTGGGTCTCGACCGAGTGCCTTGGCCAGCATGGGAATGCCAATGGCCACGAGGACGTAGCCAAACAGTGCGAGTGCTCGAAGCCACAAAATCGTCACGATCGAGTGGTGAAAACTCATCCGAGCGAAGAGTCCGTCAATAACAAGAAAGAGCGGCCCATACGGTGCGGGTGCGTTCTTCCAAAGTGAATCCACCGGGAAGGTGTAGGTCGAAGCGCCAAGCGTCCATGGTCCATAGAGATACGGATTGACATGGTGCGAGACCATTTCGCCTTGGGCGGCATAACTAAAGACGTCTCTTGAGAACATGGGTGCGACAATGAGCAGTGGCACCACCCAGCAGGCCGCCATGATGACGAGGGACTTGACCGGAACGGCTGGGCGAACTGCCAAGGCCCGAAGCAAATGCACCCAGGTGCGAAGAAGCAGCACTAGTCCGCCGTAGACAAGCACTAACGCGGCAAGGAGCATGGCGTCATTGTCGGGTGGCCCCGCCGGACCAGGCTCGCCAAAGAACCAGGTGCCAGCAAGTTCATACTTAAACGGCGAGTTCGGGAATGATCCACCAACGGCAATGGCGCAAATCGCAATGAAGCCCAAGATCCCCGGAACAAGGAGCCAGCTCCAGTCATCAGCCGGAATGGGTTCTCGACGACGCATGCGACCGCCAAGCGAATACGGCTCGAGCTTCATCACGACGCGGTCAGCCCACGCGGTTGAGCGTTCGAGGAGTGAGGTTGAAGTGCTGGCCGGTTCCGCCTCAGTCTGAGCGTCCAACGCTGTACTCCACTTCGTCTTGGTCACTGCCGCTATCGCTTCTGGCTCAATGCTGCCAGAAACAACGTCGGCCCGGTAGATCGCATCTACCGGGCCGGACGCCGTGGTGGGCCCGGAGGGATTCGAACCCCCGTAGGCTGAGCCGACTGGTTTACAGCCAGTTTCCTTTGGCCACTCGGACACGGACCCGGAGCAATCCTAGCCGGTTCGAATGCACCTCTTTGAAGCGCTACATCTGTCACGATTGACGGAGGCAAATGTGATTCGTACGATTCGCACAAGAGCCCTCAGAGGAGTTATGCCATGAAGAAGAGTTCATTGATTGTTGGAGCCCTCACCGGCGTGAGTGTTGCGAGCAGCAGCTTCATCATGAGCGTTGGTGCTGGAGCGACCACGCCAACCCCTTATTACGCCTGTTTGAAAAACGGACAGCTGCTGACCGTGACGGCATCTGCCAGCCTCCACTGTGCGGTTGGTGCGCAAAAGATCACCCTCGGCAGCCCCGGCCCTCAAGGTGCACAGGGCGCACAAGGACCCCAAGGTCTTCGAGGAGCACAGGGCTTCCAAGGAGCACGAGGTGCCACTGGTCCAATTGGCCCAGTGGGTTTCACCGGCACACGAGGTGCGCAAGGCGCGGTTGGTGCTCAAGGCGCACAGGGTGCTGAAGGTGCCCAAGGCGCCGATGGCCTCGACGGTGTTGATGGTGCCGAAGGACCGCAAGGTGCAGATGGTCTCGATGGTGCCGAAGGCGCCCAAGGTGCTGATGGATCTGAGGGCGCACAAGGTGCCGAAGGACCCCAGGGCGCAGACGGAGCGCAAGGTGCTGATGGCGCCGAAGGCGCACAAGGCGCTGACGGAGCACAGGGATTTCAGGGTGCTGATGGAGCCGAAGGCGCACAAGGCGCTGATGGAGCACAGGGTTTCCAGGGTGCTGATGGAGCCGAAGGCGCACAAGGCGCTGATGGAGCACAAGGTTTCCAGGGTGCAATAGGTGTGCAGGGTGCCGAAGGAGCGCAAGGCGCTGACGGAGCACAGGGCGCCCAAGGAT
>CANFJV010000096.1 GCA_947447225.1 Acidimicrobiaceae bacterium | reverse complement strand
TTCACGCTCAATGCCAGATTTCCCGATTTCAGAGGTTGGTAAATACCCCTGACCAGTATTTGCTTTGAGTTCTCTGGCATTGATCGCTGCCACATAGCCAATGATGTTGGCGGCCGTGTCGCCGCCTTGCGGGTAGGTGCGCGTCAAGGTCGTGGCAATCGCAACTCCGGGAAACTCGGCCGAATGCTCGGCCAAGTACTGCACCACCACTGGAGAAACATCGGTGGCGACCGGTGCGGGTTGATAGGCGAGGTAGTTCGGGTTCTTCACTCGCTGTTCAATCGTGCTGATCGATTCATTGAACAGCGCAGCGAGTTTCGGCACAATTGTCGGATCAAGGTCAGCTTGGTTCGCCGTCAACGTGACTTGATAGTGCAGTGAGTTGGCAACAAGTGCTTTGCCATTTCGGTCGACAATGATGCCTCGAGTAGCAGGCACCACCACATTTCTCGTGGCATTCGTCGTGACGGCTTTGGAAAATGACGTGGTGTGCACCACTTGGAGCGACCACAATCGATAGGTCAATAACCCAACAAGGGCGATGGCGATCAGACCGAGAACGCGAATTCGCACCTCTGGACGGCTGACAATCTCTTCAGGTGGGGTTGCGATCTCATCAACTAAGTGTCGTGGTCGTCCTGAGCGGCGATAACGAATGCGATTGGAGATTTGGCTGAGTCGATCTTGATTTCGCTCGCTCACCATGCGCTTTTTGCCTTCTGTGAGCTAGCAAATCCCTCTCGGCCGCCAGCCCACCGCATTGCTTGGAGAACGGGAAGGGCAAGGCAGGCACTTGCCAACGTATCGACTGCCACGATGAGCAACAGTGGCGCCTTGAGCAGTTCATTTGACCCAATGAACACGCCAAGAAGCGGGTAGCACAACACTGCTCCTGCGGCCGCAATGGCACACACGCCAGGGACGACTGGACCGAGATCTGCGTCGAGGCCCCGATCAGCGAGTTGCCCGACGACGGCGCCCACAAGGCAACACACAAGGGCAGTCAATCCAAATGGAGTCGGGAGAAAGACGTCCATGGCGAGACCCACGCCGAATCCAAACGTCGCACCAAAGCGCGCTCCACCAAGGAGGCCACCAATTGCGGCAAGCGTCCAAATGCAATCAACATGCACTCCCGAAATCGCCCAGGAGTCAAACAGTGAGAATTGCACCAAGAACAACGCCGTGACGACGACGATCGTCCGGAGAATCTTTGGGCTCACGAACCAGCCGTCCACTGCAAGACATCAACGTAGCCAAGATTCGACAAATCAGCTGCGGGCGCAACGGTCACATCAACGCCGCCAGCCCCAGCAACCGATGACGCCGAGGTCACGGTGCCAACGGGGATTCCAGCGGGATACACACCGCCAGCGAGACCTGAGGTCAACAACAACGAACCCTTCGTGACCTTGGCGCCGGTTGGTAGATATAACGCTGACATCTCAGCGTCTGGACCTTCGCCGTGGATAATGGCTTGTTCGGTGGTCATGGAAGGAAACGCTACTGAGACAGAGCTTGACGCGTCGGTCACCAACCGCACCGTTGCTGAGTGCGCCGTTACGGCAATCACTCTTCCAATAAGTCCACCAGATCCAACCACTGGCATACCGGAAAGCACACCTGAAGAGGTTCCCTTGTCAAGGGTTATTGTCGCGGTGAAATTCGACCGACCAACATCAATGGTACGAGCCATCACCGTTGGCGTAGAGCCAATGAAGGGAAGGTGTTGCAACGCGAGGAGTTGCTTTAATTGCGCCTCTGCGAGCGAGTTCGTGACTGCTTGCTGTTGCAAGTGATGCAACGTATAGCGAAGTTGCGCATTCTCATCGGCGACTCGTCCGTAGTTAACCGAGCCAGCGAAGAAGTTTCCGACCGGTCGAAATACCGCTTCGAGAGACGACACGACGGGCTGGGTCAGGTCATGAACAAAGCCCCGAACCCCAGTCGCTGATGAGTCACCTTGCGCATTCGCGGTCAAAATCGTGACACTTAAGAGCACCAAGACCACAACCGTGACGGTTGTTTTGCGAGATCGTTTCGCTCTCGCCATTTCCTACCTCGACGACGAAGTGAGCAAGTGGCGAAGTGCTTCGAACTCCTCCAAGAACTGGCCGCTGCCAATGGCAACACAGTTGAGAGGATCTCGCGCCACCACAATGGGCATTCCGGTCTCTTCTTGCAAGCGAGCGTCGAGACCATGGAGTAACGCTCCCCCACCCGTCAAAACAATGCCTTGTTCCATGATGTCGGCCGCGAGCTCTGGTGGCGTGCGATCGAGCGTGACCTTCACCGCATCAACAATTGCTGACACGGGTTCTTCAATGGCCTCACGCACTTCGGCGGTCGAAATAATGATGGTCTTTGGCAGACCAGTGACGAGATCTCGTCCACGAATCTCGGCTCGCACCTCGTCTTGGAGTGGGTAGGCGGAACCAAGTGCGATCTTGATTTCTTCTGCGGTTCGCTCACCAAGTGCCAAGGAGTATTCCTTCTTGACGAACGCCACAATCGCTTCGTCAAGTTCGTCGCCCGCAATGCGAATGCTCTGTGAGGTAACAATGCCACCAAGGGAGATGACGGCGACTTCTGTGGTGCCACCGCCGATGTCCACAATCATGTTTCCCGCCGGTTCATGAACCGGAAGACCCGCGCCAATTGCCGCGGCCATGGGCTCTTCAATGATGTGCGCTTCACGCGCCCCGGCATATTCGGCTGCTTCCATGACGGCGCGCTGTTCAACTCCGGTGATGCCCGAGGGCACACAGATCACCATGCGAGGCTTCGCAAAGCGCCGTTGATGGACCCGGTGAATGAAGTAGCGGAGCATCTTTTCGCAAATATCAAAATCGGCAATGACGCCGTCTTTGAGCGGGCGAATCGCTTGAATATGGCTTGGGGTCCGGCCAATCATGCGCTTGGCCTCTGCGCCAACCGCAAGCGGAACGCCGGTTTTCATATTGACGGCCACCACTGATGGTTCGTTCAAGATGATGCCCCGGCCGCGCACGTAGACAAGGGTGTTCGCGGTACCGAGATCAACGGCCATGTCGCGGCCGAGAAACGAGAAATGATTGTCTGCCATAGTGGTCAGTCCTCAAAGAGCACGCCGGACTTCAGCGTTGCTATCAGGCTAGGGCGGTCAGCGCCCTCGCACAACTGAACGCCTCAGGCAAGTCCCGGGAACCACAGCGCGATTTCGCGTGCAGCTGACTCGTTCGAGTCTGATCCGTGGATGAGGTTCTCCCCCATCTCGGTGGCAAGGTCGCCACGAATCGTGCCAGGAGCAGAATCGGCCGGATTGGTCTTTCCCATCATGGTGCGCACGATAGCGAAGACGTCATCTGGACCCTCAATGACCATTGCAAACAATGGGCTGCGGGTAAGAAAGTCAACTAATTCGCCGAAAAATGGACGTTCTGCGTGCTCTTCATAGTGCGCAGCGGCGAGATCACGGGTAGCGAGACGAAGGTCTGCTGCAACGAGGGACAACCCTTTGCGCTCAAGGCGGCCAACGATTTCACCAATCAGGCCACGCTCGACACCATCAGGCTTTACAAGGACGAGAGTACGGTTCACGAAGCGAAACCCTATCAGTGACGACGGCGCCTTCAGGCGTCTCGGCAGAGCCTTGCGAGCGTGCCTCTCGCTGCGCCAGCAAGATACAGCGAACCTGCCACCACCACGAGATCATCAGCCCCAGCTGCACCAACCGCGCGTTCGCAGGCCTGTTCAATGGAATCAGCCGTCTCGACCGTGAGGCCAATACTTCGAGCAGCATCCGCTAGTTCGTCCGTGTGAAGTGCTCGAGGTGTCACCGGAGCACAGGCGATGACGCGTGAAACTCCGATTGCACGAAAGGCTTCGAGCATTGCCACTGGGTCTCTTCCGCGGAGCATTCCCGTCACGAGCGTCGTTGACCCGGAAACGGAAAAACCTTCTGCAATGGCCGCGGCAAGTGCCGTGGCGCCATGCACATTGTGCGCTCCATCAAGCACGACCAAGGGGCTGCGCCCCATGACCTCAAGGCGCGCCGGCATCTTCACCCGGTCAAGCGTGGCTTCAACCACTTCATCGGGAAGGGTCCGACCAAAGAAGGCTTCGACTGCAGTGAGTGCCACTGCGGCATTGATGGCTTGATGGGCACCATTCAGCCCGAGAAACAAGTCCTCATAGGTGCCATAGGGAGTGGTCACCTCAATGAGGCGCCCGCCAACGGCAACATCATTGCGGGTCACCATGAAGTCACGATTGATCATGAGCACGGGACCAGCGGCAACCTCTCGCGCTCGTTGCTCGACGATTTCACGAACCGACGGCTGTTCGTCGCCAAGCACTACCGTCGCACCCTGCTTGATGATGCCCGCCTTATCGGTGGCGATTGCCTCAACGGTGTCGCCCAGAACTTCAACATGATCGAGGCCAACATTGGTGATGACCGCAACCTGACCGGTTGCGATATTGGTCGAATCCCAACTACCCCCAAGGCCAACTTCGAACACCGCCACCTCAACCGCAGCATCAGCAAACGCGTCGAAGGCAGCCATGGTCAGCAGCTCAAAGCGAGTGGGGGCCTCTTGCAAGATGCCATCGAGTAGACGAAGTCGCTCGAGTGATTCACGCAGCGCTTCATCAGAAATGGGTAGTCCTCCGAGCGCTATTCGCTCTGCGACACGTTCCAAGTTGGGGCTGGTGTAGGTGCCGACCGAAAGACCCATGGTGACGAGGAGCGCGGTTGCAATCGTGCTGGTCGAACCCTTTCCATTGGTACCCGTCACATGAATAACTGGGTAGGCCTGCTCGGGATTCCCGAGCAACGTTGCCATCTCTTCCATGGACAACAGCGTCGGAATGGACCGACGGGTTGGTGCAACTCGCTCGTAATCAATATGGCTATCGAGCCACTCGAGCAGTTCTTGCAGATCTTGAGATTCGCTCACGAAGCAGGTTTGCGTTAGGACGCAGCACGACGAGTGCGCGTTGCCTTTGGCCGTGCTTCAGTACCGGTCAACAACGTTGGCATTGATTTTGATACCACGACATGCTCGTCAACGACGCAGCGGTTGACGTCGCTTCGCGAGGGGATGTCGTACATCACTTCGAGGAGCACTTCTTCCATGATAGCCCGGAGACCACGGGCACCAGTGCCACGAAGAAGCGCCAACTTCGCCACTGCATCGAGTGCATCAGCGGTGAATTCAAGCGCAACACCATCGAGTTCGAAGATGCGCTGATACTGCTTGACGAGGGAATTCTTTGGCTCGGCCAGAATCTTGACCAGTGACGCTTCATCAAGTTGCTCAACGGCACCAACAACAGGAAGTCGTCCAATGAATTCAGGGATGAGTCCGAATTTAATAAGGTCTTCTGGCAACAATTCAGCCAGCATTGACGACGTTGCTTGTGTGCTTGCCATTGATGCACCAAAGCCCATGGACTTCTTGCCCACTCGATTCGCAATCAGTTCATCAAGTCCAGCGAAGGCGCCACCACAGATAAACAACACGTTCGTAGTGTCAATTTGGATGAACTCTTGGTGTGGGTGCTTTCGCCCACCTTGCGGCGGCACTGAAGCAACGGTTCCTTCGAAGATCTTGAGCAGTGCTTGCTGGACGCCTTCACCCGAGACATCTCTCGTTATCGACGGGTTCTCTGCCTTGCGAGCGATTTTGTCGATTTCGTCGATATAGACAATGCCAGTCTCGGCACGCTTCACGTCATAGTCGGCTGCTTGGATGAGCTTCAGCAGAATATTTTCAACATCTTCGCCGACGTATCCTGCTTCGGTGAGCGCGGTCGCATCTGCAATTGCAAAGGGCACATTGAGCATGCGCGCCAGGGTTTGGGCCAGCAAGGTCTTTCCACAACCAGTTGGGCCAAGCAGCAAAATGTTCGACTTGGCCAACTCGACAGACGCATCGGTGCTTGACGCTTGAATTCGCTTGTAGTGGTTGTAGACCGCTACCGAAAGCACCTTTTTGGCCGTTTCTTGGCCAATGACGTAGTCATCGAGAAAGGCGGAAATCTCTCGAGGCTTTGGCAGCTCTTCGAACGACACCTCCGCAACATCTGAGACCTCTTCGGCCATGATGTCATTGCAAAGATCAATACATTCGTCACAGATGTAGGCGTTGCTCGGACCGGCAATCAGTTTCTTGACGGCCTTTTGCCCTTTGCCGCAGAAACTGCACTTTACGGTTTCGCCGCCTTCACCGAACTTTGCCATCTTGCCCCCGACTGTTCGACTTAACCCTTGGCGGCGTTTGCGTCGCGCCGGGTGATGACTTCATCAATCACACCGTAGGTCAACGCCTCGGCTGACGTCATGATGAAGTCTCGATCCGTGTCGAGCTCAATTTGCGAAACCGGCTGGCCAGTGTCTTCGGCCAACATGCCATTCAAGACGTCACGCATCCGAAGGATCTCACGAGCCTGAATTTCCATGTCGGTTGCTTGGCCTTGAATTCCGCCGTACGGCTGGTGCAACAACACTCGTGCGTGTGCCAAGGCGTAGCGCTTGCCCTTGGTGCCGGCAGCCAGCAACACCGCTGCAGCCGATGCCGCTTGGCCGAAGCAGAACGTTGAAACGTCTGGCTTGATGAACTTCATCGTGTCGTAGATCGCAAACAACGCCGTGATGTCGCCACCAGGAGAGTTGATGTAGAGGTGAATGTCTTTGTCAGGGTCTTCTGATTCCAAGAACAGCATCTGTGCTGACACGAGATTGGCAATCGTGTCGTCAATTGGGGTGCCGAGGAAAATGATTCGCTCTTTCAGCAGGCGCGAATACAAGTCATAGGCGCGTTCTCCTCGCGAGGAGGACTCAACGACCGTTGGCACAAGGTAGTTCTGCGCTGCGTAGGTTGGCACCGTGAACTGACTAGTCATTACGCATCTCCGTGGTCGTGATCGTGGTCATGGTCATGGTCGTGGTCATGAACGTGATCTGCTTGATTGGCCTTCAGTAGCTCTCGGTCAACGGCGATGCCATTGTCGTCAACAATGCCGACACGCTCATAGAGCCAGTCATAGGCCTTCGACTTCGACAACTCACCAATGAATTCCGCCATGCGGCCGGCGTTTTCGATTTGCGT
>CANFJV010000095.1 GCA_947447225.1 Acidimicrobiaceae bacterium | reverse complement strand
TATTGGACTACAGGTCTCGAGCGACTTCACCAACATGACGACGAGTGGGATCAAAAAGAGCGCAATGAGCCACACCACCGCCGGGAGGGCGAGGAGGTAGGGCACCGCAGTTTTGCGGTGCCGGCGAAACCATGAGTTGCGTTCGGTCACGCGCCTTGCACAATGGGCAAGAAGTACCCGTTCCAGGTGTCGATTTCGCTCTGGTTCTTGAATTGGTAGTACGTCTTTGACACCTTGGTCATTGCCGCCGTTGGGAAGACCTGCGGCGAAGATGCGGTGACCGACGGCGCAAGACCCACTTCGCTCCGCATCGCCGCCAAAGTGGCCTTGTTCCACCCAGTTGGCTTCAGCAATTCATTCTTCGCGGTTGGCACTGGGCAGGCGTAGTCGATGTAGTACTCAAGGACTGACTGGACCTTTGGGTCATAGAAGTAGTCCATGGCAATCATCGCATCGCGAGGATTTGCTGCATACAGCGGAATGCACATGTTGTCGGTCCAGAACATGATCCCCTGCTTTGGGGTCATGAGGACAAGGTTCTTCGACCCGCTCAAGTTGGCTTGGAAGATGTCACCAGAGTAACTCTGGGAGGCGACCAAGTCACCGTTTTTCAAGTGACCGACGTAATCATTGCCGTAGTACGCGGCGACAATCCCGTCATCGCGTTGCTTGCGCAATTTTGCTGCCGCTTTCGCCCAGTCAGAAGGCTTCGACGTGGCCGGGTTGACGCCAATCGCGAGAAGGCCAATGCTGCCCAGCTCAATCGGGTCGGCCATCATGCCGATCTTGCCCTTGTACTTCTTGTCGAACAAGATGCTCAGTCCGCCACTGACATTGGTAACGGCCTTTTTGTTATACGCAACCGTCGTCCAACCGGACTGCCAGGCCATCGTGTATTTGTTGCCCTTGTCCCACGCAGGATTCTTCACTGAGGGCGATCCATACTTCTTGAAGTTCGTCATCTTTGACTGGTCGAGAGGAATCAGCCAGCCACCTTTGATGAGATAGGCCAACTCAAAGGAGTTGTTCGTCATCACAATGAGGTCATATCCAGTGTTGTCATGCGCAGCGAGCGACGGCAAGATGCGCTGATAGAAGGAAGGGTTGTCTTCAATGACCTCGGTGTAGGTCACGTTCATTCCGGTCGTCGACTCCAAGCGATCGATCGTTGGGTGGTTTCCATTCAGCGTGTCGATGTAATAAGGCCAGTTGGCAAGGTGCAACTTGTCGTGGGCCGCTTGGTTCTTCCACCACGTTGATGAGCCAACACCGGCATTGGGCAGTGCCGCACCAGCGACGCCGCCACTCGCCAAGGTCAGTCCACCAGCAAGTGCGGCGCCAACACCAAATACTTGGCGGCGTGAGACTCGCTCACCGAGCATGCCCCGAAGAATCGACGCATCAAGGTTGTTCTGGTTCTCGCTCATAGGATCACTTCACTTTCTTCGCTCAATTTCGGGGACCGGACAACAAAGGTGTGGGCAATGGGCCAAGTGAGCTGCACTCGCTCGCCCGTTCGTGGTGCTGCGGCATCGCCAAGATTTTGGGCATAGACCGTGAATTCGCCACCGGCATCGGTCGCGACCAAGTACTGATTGCCAACCCCAGTGAAGGTGGCCACTCGGACTTGGCCAGTCAGCACATTGCTTGCTGGCGAAATCGCTGCACCCTCTGCTGCAATCGAAATCTTCTCTGGTCGAACACCAACCGAGAGGTCGCCGGGAAGCACCCCTTGCGGCAGTGCAGATGCGTCCACACTCACGTGTTGGCCACCACCAAGCGAAATCGTCGCTCGGTCACCAGCGTGCTGCACAGAAGTGACCGCCATCAGGTTGGATGCTCCAAGAAAGGTGGCCACAAACGCCGTGCCGGGGTGTTCATAGATTGACCGCGGAGTGCCAAGGTCTTCAATGCGTCCTTGTTGCATCACGACAATACGATCCGACATCGTCATGGCTTCTTCTTGGTCGTGGGTCACATACAAAAAGGTGATGCCCACTTCTTGCTGAATACGCTTCAACTCAATTTGCATCTGCTTTCGCAACTTTGCATCGAGCGCCGACATTGGTTCGTCTAATAACAACAAGGTTGGCTGGTTCACGAGGGCTCGAGCGAGCGCAACTCGCTGTTGCTGGCCACCTGACAGCGCCGCAGGTCGACGATCTGCGAGGCCAACGAGATCCACAAGGTCCAACATGTCAGTGACCTTGGCGCGAGCCTCGGCCTTTGACTGACCCTTACGACGAAGGCCAAACGCAATATTGTCAGCCACGCTCAAATGAGGAAACAGTGCATACGACTGAAACACCGTGTTGACGTCTCGCTTGTGTGGCGGGAGATCCGTGACATCTTGGTCACCAAAGAAGATGGTCCCTGACGTTGGCGTCTCAAATCCGCCAAGCATGCGCAGGGTGGTGGTCTTTCCACAACCAGAAGGGCCAAGGAGACTTAAGAACTCACCGGCGACGATTTCAAGTGACAGATCATCAACGGCGAGATGGTCAGCGAACTGCTTGGTGACGCGCTGAAGCACCACGTTGCCGGTCTGCGTTTCCGCAGGACCAGACGAGCGTTGAAGCATGTTGGCCACCAAGCGAACCATAGCCCCAGTTGGCAATTGGCGTTGGACAACATTGAGAACGGAGTGTGAACTCTTGTCCTAGCAGCGAGCACCAAAGGCCTTGGCCGCCTCGAGCACTGAAGCAAGGTCAATTGTCACGAGTTGGCCCCGCTCAACGACTCGCCTCCCACGCGACCACACCTCAACCACATCTGCACGAGACGCCGCGTAGACAATTGCGCCAACTGGATCATGCACTGGGTTGAGCGCAGGAGAACTTGCGTCGAGTACCACGAGATCTGCGTCAAAGCCCACTTTGATGACGCCCGTGCTGTCGCCAACACCAAGTGCGACAGCTCCATGGCGCGTCGCCATCGCAAGCACCTCACTCGCTGCAAGCGCCGTGGCATCGCCACTGTGCACCTTCGCCATCAGTGCCGCCATGCGCATGGCTTGGTAGAGATCGAGGTCATTGGACGATGCTGGGCCATCAGTGCCAAGTGCGACGGTTGCCCCAGCGGCAAGTAAATCCGTCACCCGACAAATCCCAGACGCCAGTTTCATATTGGACAGTGGGCAGTGCACAACAGCAGATCGCGTTGCGCCGAGGAGTGCCACCTCGTCATCGGTTAGCCACACACCATGGGCGAGCACCGAGCCTGGTCCAAGGAGCCCTGCGTCATCGAGCACGCCAATTGGACGCTTGCCGGTCTTTTCGACCACGTCTTGAACTTCTGCTTCGGTTTCTGCTGCATGGATGGTGAAGCGAGCCGCATGGCGCCGACGAAGATCAGCCACAAGACCAAGTTCTTCTTCGGTCATCGTGTAGGTCCCATGGGCCACCACCCACTCCCATGGTGCGGCCTCAAAGCGCTCGAGGCCAACGGCAATGGAGGGGGTATCGGGCGAGGGAAAGCCAATGAACGTCGGTCCAGTAGCCAAGGAGAATCCAAGTGACGCGGCAGTTTCCGCCGCTATGTCTGGCCAGAAATACATGTCGAGTGCACGCACCGAACCAGCGAGAAACGATTCTGCAATTGCCAGACTGATCCCTGTTCGAATGGCTGCTTCATCAAGAAGGGCTGCTTCAAGCGGGAAGATCCGTGCCAGAAATGCTTCCAAGTTTCGGTCGTCGGCAACGCCCCTGAACAAGGTCATCGCGAGATGACTATGGGCATTGATGAGGGCCGGGTGAACAATCCCACCTCGGGCGTCAACGATCTCGCAGCCGTCGGTGTTCACCGAAGCCGTTGGGCCAATTGCGTCAATACGCTCACCTCGGATCACGATGGTGGCATCGAACAGCACCGTGTTGTCCTCGTCGCCGGTGACGACGGTTGCATTGATAATGGCGGTATTCATCGCGGGTCCACGAGTCCCAAGACCTCGCCAACTTCGCGGCTCGAGATCACGACAAGTTCCTCGTTGGCTCGGCTGATCGAGGTGTACAGCTCGGCGAGATCCAACGCGCTCAGGTGGTCAGCCACAAAGATCAGCCGATCCACATCGAGACCTTTCAAGCGTCGAACGGTCTCGCACACCACTGCACCTTCGTTGTCACGATCTTCAAATCGCACGAGGCCGAGTTCGCTCAAAAGGCGATCTCGGTAGCTGCCAGAGATGGTGAGGACCCACGTCGAAAGATCGCTCTGGCTGCCGAGTGCTGCTCGAACTGCGGCGACCACATCGTCTTTCGTTGTTGCTTCACTCCACGTGATGGCCGAAGAGAATGGTTCTTTGTTTGGGCTTGCTGCGCCCTGGAGGCGCCTTCTCAGCAACTGGGCAATTGCTGGGGCGTTGCGCCCATTGCTCAACAGCTCTGCTTTAGCCCAACGGTCGTCAAAGTAGGCAAGGGAGAATTCATGGTCTCGGAGATTCTGGCGTGGGTCGGCCACGGCAAAGAGTCTTCCCCTTTCGACGACCAACTGCTCAAGGAGGTCGAGCCACTCTTTGGGGAAATCTTGCGCTTCGTCGACAATCACGGTGTCGAAGGTGAGGGGACGTTCGCGAAGAACGTCGCTCGCAACGCTTGGCAAGTTGTCCCAGTAGTGCTGAAGTTCGGTGCCGTCAGCTGGAGCCGAGGTCCCGCAGTGCTGTTCCAACAGGCGCAAGAACGGTGAGACCGTAATTTGGGTAGAGGCACTGAGTTCTTCACTTAGCGCCTTGGCCAGCGGATCGTTGTACATCGTGAACAGCACCCGTTCACCTCGACGTGCCGCACTCTTGGCCCAGGCCACGGCAAGTCGGGTCTTTCCCGTACCGGCACTGCCGCTTACGAGCACTCGCTTGTTGCGGTCAAGGGTTTCAAGGACCTTGGTTTCGGCAATGAGGCGCTGTTCCATTCGTGAGCGAACAAGTTGTCGAAGTGCTGCTCGAGAATTGATGAGGTGCGCATCAGGGCACAGCACGGCCAACACCTGCTGGAAGCGTTCTTCGCCGAGCGGTTCGGTGTAGGCATCGGCCTCGCACAGGTTCAAGACCGCGTTGTGCACATCGGCCAAGTCCGCCGCACCAAAGAGTTGTCGCTGGTGCAACTGTGGACCAAGTGCGCCGGTCACGACAATGGTCTCAGGACTGGCAATGGCGAAGCGGATGTCGTTATACCCATGGGCCAACACGCCTTCAAGGGTTTTTGCCAGATACCTGCGCTGGGCTCGCACTTGGTCAAGCGGGTCGTTGTCCACGGCTTTGCCATCGAAGTAGAAGAACTGTCCGCCTTCGACATAGAAGGCAAAGGACTTCACCTCAATAATCACGAGGCCGTAGTGCGGGTGCACAAGAAGAAGGTCAAGTTCACGCTCACCAGGGAGCTCATCTAAGCGAAGCTCCATGGATGGGATGAGCACCCAGTCGTCACCCAACTGCTCGTGCAGGGCCGAATACACCGCATATTCAGCATTGTTTTTGAAGCGATCCCTGTTCATTTTGTCCGGGATTGGCAGTGCCACGGTGCCTTCTTTTCTTCTCGAAGCTTGCTCTGTTCACCGTACCTCTTTCGAGGAAAGGTCGATAACTGGCAAGTGCGACTCGCGATGGCACACCACACCCCTAGAGTCACCAATCCACCGTTTTGAGCAAGACGTCGAGCAACCGCCGATGCATAAGGGAGTGCCGTGAAAATTTCTTCCGAGCCAGAAGCCATGACCGCACACGCCGTACCGCTCATCCGCTCTCGCACCTTCTCCTATCTCGAAGGTGCACTCGAGTTGGAGGTCATGGTGAGCAACCACGATGCCTCGCTTCCACATTCGGGCCGTGTGTGGCTCACCCATGCTCCCGACCTCGACATCACCGTGGAGGTCCTCCTTGATGCCCTGCCAACCGGAGCGAACGTCACGCGCACCTTTTTCACCGAGAACAACCTCGTCGTGCTGGTCCGCGGTGACACCTTTGTGGCAAAGATCGACTGCCACTTGTCGACCCTCGACATGGAGTTCGCCGCAACCTCACCTGAAGAGATCAAAACCATTGCCAAAGCCTTCGAAGATGCCCTCGAATACGCCCCACCTTCTCATGAAGCTGTCACCGTTCGAGTCTGGGGTGGAGGAGAAATCCTCTATCGCGACCACAAAGATCCCGTTGATTGGAACGAGATTGCCGAGAACTACACCGAAGGCACCCGGATGGCCTTAGGTCAATTAATGGCCCAAGAGGCTGAAACCCCTCGCTCGGGAAAGATCATCTTGTGGCACGGTGAGCCGGGAACCGGCAAGTCGTGGGCACTGCGTTCGCTCGTCAGCGCTTGGCGTGACTGGTGTCAAGCCAACCTCATCTTGGATCCAGAAGCCGCCTTTGCCGACCCGAAATACGTCGCTCAGTTACTGAAAGCGCAAGGGGCAACCACGCATCGGCTACTCATCTGTGAAGACGCCGACTCGCTCGTGAGTTCCCGAGAAGGGCGCGAAGGGCGCTTGGAGCGAATCTTGAACATGGCTGATGGTCTTGTTGGCCAGGGCTCAAACGTCATGATCTTGATCACCACCAATGCCGGACCGGACCGCCTCGACCCAGCGGTGAGTCGTCCGGGGCGCTGCTTTGCCAACATTGCCTTCAACCGTTTCACCCTGGAAGAAACCAAGGCCCGAGTCAAGGGCTCAGGGCTTCGGGTGAAAGCAGCAATGACGCTGGCGGAGACCTACAACGTGAACCGTCGCGACCAGCAGATTCAAGACAAAAAGGTCGAAGCCTCGGTCGGCCAGTACTTGTAAGTCGCTACCCCTCGAGGGAAGCGTCGTGATGTTTTTGCTGCAGGCGAGCGGTGTAGATGGAATAGCCGTCAATGTGGCGCACCATCCACGTCGCGATCACCGTCGCAAGCAGGAGCGGAACCGAAAGCCCAAATCCGGTATGGGTGAGTTCAGCCACGAGCACCATGCCGGCGAGTGGCGCCTGCATGGAGGCGCCAATCATGGCGGCGGCGGCAATGAGGGCAAACGCACCAGTTGGCGCACCGGCCCACACATGGCTCCACCCGGTCGCGAACAACGCACCAAGGAGTGCTCCAGCCGCAAGCGTTGGGGTGAAAAGGCCTCCGGCCGCACCACCTTCAAGCACCGAAGCCGTCATGAG
>CANFJV010000094.1 GCA_947447225.1 Acidimicrobiaceae bacterium | reverse complement strand
GGCTTTGTGCCGGAAGACCTCGCGCTTGGCGATGTGCTCGTGACGCCGGTGACTGGTGCCTATGGCTATGCAATGGCCTCGAATTACAACAAGGTTCCCCGACCGGCCGTCGTATTTGTGGCCAACGGTGAAGCTCGTCTCGTGGTTCGCCGAGAACAGCTGAGCGACCTGCTCTCCTTGGACGTCGGCTGAGTCGGCAAAAGCCCCTCTGAGAGCCCGGGTAGCCTTGAGGCATGGCGCGGCGAACTTCCAATGACTCGACCATTCGCGTCGCCCTACTCGGTTGCGGCAATGTTGGCCTTGCGCTCTATGAACTGCTGGCTGAGCCAAACAACAAACAAGCGCTCTATGCGCGAACTGGGCTCACCTTCGAAGTCGTTGGCATTGCGGTCAGTTCACTCAAGCGAACACGCAGTGATGCGAACTGGTTTGATGCGTCACTGCTCACCACCAACGCAGCAGCACTGGTCGTTCGTGAAGACGTCGACGTTGTTGTTGAAGTCATGGGGGGCATTGACGAGACCCTGCCGCTGTTTCACGCGGCACTGAAGTCAGGGTCGTCAGTGGTGTCGGCAAACAAGGCACTACTGGCACGACATGGTCGCGACCTCGCACGACTTGCGGCAAAGCACGGGGCTGACCTTCGCTACGAAGCAGCGGTCGCTGGTGCAGTGCCGATTCTTCGAGTGCTGCGTGATGCACTGTCGGGTGAACAGGTCACTCGGGTCATGGGCATTGTCAATGGCACCACGAATTTCATCTTGTCGCTCATGGACCATGAAGGTGTTCCCTACGAACACGCACTCGCCGAAGCGCAGCGTTTGGGGTATGCAGAAAAGGATCCAACCGCAGATGTTGAAGGCTTTGACGCCGCATCGAAAGCTGCGATTTTGGCCAGCTTGGCCTTTGACTGCAAAGTGTCAGCCGCAGATGTTTCTCGCGAAGGCATCACCCACGTCAGCGCCGAAGATGTCGCCTTTGCCCGCCAACTTGGTTACGCGGTCAAACTCTTGGCCGTGGCAGAGGTGCTCGACGGCGCTGAACTGTCCGTACGAGTTCAGCCAACCATGGTGCCGGAAGATCATCCTCTTGCTTCAGTTGATGGCGCCTTCAATGCCGTGTTTGTTGAAGGCGAGGCCTGTGGCGAACTCATGCTCTATGGACGTGGTGCTGGCGGCAAGCCCACGGCAAGTGCCGTCCTTGGCGATTTGGTCGAAGTGGCGAGGTCAATGCGTCGTGGTGGGGCACCTGATGTCCCGCTTAGCCCTCGCAGTATGACCAAGCGTCCTCTTGCTCGGATTTCCTCTGCGTTTTATGTCACGTTGGATGTGGCGGACCAGCCCGGGGTGTTGGCCAAGGTCACGGAAGTTTTTGGTCGAAATGGCGTCTCAATTCGGTCCATGGAGCAAGTGGGACTCGGTGATGAAGCACGCCTCGTGTTTGTGACCCACCGGGCACTCGAAGGAGCAATGACCGCAACGATCCAACAACTTCGTCGCCTGAAGGTGGTTGACCGAGTCGGTACACTCTTGCGGGTTATTGAAAGCGGCGGGGAGAATTCATAGTGGCGTGGCGTGGTCTCATTGAGGAGTATCGCCAGTACCTGTCGGTTTCTCCGTCGACGCCGGTTGTTACCTTGCTGGAAGGCAACACACCGCTCGTTCCTGCACCTCGGCTTTCTGAACTTGTTGGTGCAGAGGTCTACTTAAAAGTCGAAGGTGCCAATCCAACGGGCAGTTTCAAAGACCGTGGCATGACGATGGCAATTTCCAAAGCCAAAGAAGATGGCGCAACGGCCGTGGTCTGCGCGTCAACCGGGAATACGTCTGCGTCGGCTGCGGCCTATGCCGCACGAGCGGGGATGACCTGTGCAGTACTGATTCCCGATGGCTACATTGCACTCGGCAAATTGGCTCAAGCACTCATTCACGGCGCCACCGTGATTCAAATCAAGGGCAACTTTGACCAGGCCTTGGAAATTGTTCGCGAGTTGCCAACCAAGGCACCAATCACGGTCGTCAACTCCATTAACCCCTACCGCATTGAGGGGCAAAAGTCTGCAGCCTATGAGATTTGCGATGCACTTGGCAAAGCTCCAGACGTCCACTGCATCCCGGTTGGCAATGCTGGCAACATCACGGCGTACTGGGCTGGCTACACCGACTACTTTGCCGATGGCAAGATCGCCCGGCGCCCAAAGATGCATGGCTTCCAGGCCGCTGGTGCCGCACCCATCGTTGCTGGTCACCCCATTGAAAAACCCGACACGATTGCAACTGCTATTCGGATCGGCAACCCAGCAAGTTGGACCGGTGCAACCTCGGCGCAACGTGAAAGCGGCGGTCGCATTGAAGCGGTGACCGATGAGGAAATTCTCGAGGCCTACCGATTCTTAGCCCAACGTGAATCGGTGTTTTGCGAACCGGCAAGTGCCGCATCGGTTGCTGGTCTTATGAAATTCGGTGTTGAGCCAGGATCGGTTGTCGTGTGCACCTTGACGGGTCATGGCCTCAAAGACCCTGATGTGGCCCTTAGCCAAATCGCCTTGCCCGTTGTCGTCGAGCCGACGTTTTCAGCAATTTTGGAAGTCCTGGGCGTCTCGGAGTAGCCCGAGTCAACAGACAAAGGTTGCCTCGGCTACAGTGTGACAAGTCGGACTTGGAGTTCACCTCCAGCCACTCCTCTCCTTTGGTCAGCAGTGGCGCCGATTTTGAAGCCTGCTGCTTCAGTGACTCTTCGCAGTACTCCTTCCCAGAACGCGAATGTTCGCGCTGGACCGAAACCACCACAGAGAGGTGCCCCTAAATGTCAACGGGACCTGAGAACGAACGTTCAATGCTCGAGGCAAAAGAGCTTGACCAACTTCAAGCCATTGCGAAGACCCTGAGCGTGAAAGCCAACTCCCGCACCAAGAAGGCAGACCTCGTGTCGCGCATCTTGGAAGCAACTGGCGTGAGCGAAGGCGCTGGCGCGAAATCACAAAGCGCCCCGAAGCCACAACCAGCACCGCAACCTTCACCTGAGGCTGCACCAGCTGGCCCAGCACAAGCCGAGTCAACGCCACCTCGTGGCGAAGGTGCACCTCGCCCAGAGCGCACGCAACCTCGCCGCCGCAAGACAGTTGCCAGTTTCACCTTTGACCCCATGGACCCAGGTCCTGGCGGTTCGGTTGGTCTCGATGATGATTTACCAGAACCCGGCGAGCGGACGAAGGCCCCCGCTGTTTTCCCAGAACCAACCGAAACTGAAGCCGAAGCTCCCACCCCTCGCCCCCAGCGCGACAACGATCGCGGCGAGCAGCGCCGAGGCGACCGCCCCCAGCGTCAAGACCGGGGTCAAAATGGTGATCGCAACCAAGGTGGCCAAGGAAACCGCAACCAGGACCGCAATCAAGGTGGCTACGGACAGTCGCAGCCGTCAAATGATTTGAGCGGGCGTCGCAACCGTCGCCGCCGCGGCAAAGACAGAGACGACCAGTCACGCGGCCAAGAGCGTGAGTTTCAAGCAAACGCCGAGCAGTATCAAGGTGAGTTGATCGACATCGAAGGTGTGGTTGATTTGCGCGATGAAGGTTTTGGCTTCATCCGCACTGCTGGTTACCTCCCGTCGTCTCGTGACATCTACGTGTCGATTTCGCTTGCTCGTCGCCACCACTTGCGTCGTGGTGATGTCGTCGCAGGTGCCTACCGACCTGCTGCACACAATGAGAAGTTTGCTGCGCTCATGCGTATCGACAAGGTGCATGGTCTTGACCCTGAGGTAGCTCGACTTCGGCCGAAGTTCGAAGACTTGACGCCATTGTTCCCCGACTCAAAGCTCGTGCTTGAAACCGGTGGTGAGCGGGACAAGGAAAACCTGACTGCTCGCATTGTCGACCTCCTTGCCCCCATTGGTAAGGGTCAGCGTGGCCTCATTGTCTCGCCACCAAAGGCCGGCAAGACGACCGTGATGAAGCAGATCGCGCACTCGATTGAAAAGAACAACCCTGATATCCATCTGATGGTCTTGCTGGTTGACGAGCGCCCTGAAGAAGTCACCGACATGAAGCGGTCGGTTGCTGGTGAAGTCATTGCCTCAACCTTTGACCGTCCATCGGAAGAGCACACCGCGGTTGCCGAACTCGCCCTTGAGCGAGCCAAGCGCCTCGTTGAAATGGGCCGTGATGTCGTCATCATCTTGGACGGCATTACCCGTCTTGCCCGTGCCTACAACTTGGCCAGCCCTGCAACGGGACGGATCATGTCTGGTGGTGTGGACTCGGGAGCGCTGTATCCGCCAAAGAAGTTCTTCGGTGCTGCTCGTAACATCGAAGAAGGCGGAAGTTTGACGATTCTCGCCACCGCACTTGTTGAGACCGGTTCCAAGATGGACGAAGTTATCTTCGAAGAATTCAAGGGCACCGGCAATATGGAGCTTCGCCTTGATCGTCGTTTGGCGGAGCGCCGCTTGTATCCATCCATTGACGTCAACGCTTCGTCGACTCGTCACGAAGAATTGCTGTTTGACCGTGGTCAACTCCAGCAAGTGTGGAAACTCCGTCGAGTGCTGAACGCCTTGGCTGCTGAAGGAAACTCGGCTCCTGGACTTGAACTGCTCATGGACAAGATCCGCACCACCTCCTCAAACAACGAGTTCTTGGCCGAGATCGCCAAGGGCCCAACCCCGAACAACTAACCGCCGCGCAGCCTCGTTCGAGGCTGCACTAGTCTTGGAGCCTCACCAGAGGCGATGGAGCAACGATGAAGCCTGATATTCACCCAAGTTACGAAACGGCACTGGTTCGGTGCTCGTGCGGAAACACGTTCGAGACCAAGTCCACCAAGTCCGAGATCGTCGTCGAACTCTGCAACGAGTGCCACCCGTTCTTCACCGGCAAGCAGAAGCTTGTTGACTCCGGTGGCCGCGTGGACCGCTTCAACAAGCGCTACGGCACCCGCAAGAACAAGTAAGGACACCACTGCGCTCAAACGAGCGCTTTGGAATGACGATGGCACGACCTACGCTCGATCAACGACTCGACGCGCTCGAACAGGAGTTCCTCGTTGTTGAGGCCGACCTGACTGAAGCAGCGGCGACGAATGACGCAACCAAGTTGCGTGACCTGTCGCGCCGCCACAAAGAACTCGGTCCAACCCTCGACGCGTGGCGTGCCTTTAAACAAGCTCGCGATGATCGTGACACGGCCAATGAAATGTTGGTCGACGCCACCGGTGATGACCGTGAACTGTTGCGTGACGAAGTCCAAGAAGCCGAAGCAACCATGTTGCGCTTAGAAGATGAGCTCCAATTATTGCTGCTGCCGAAGGACCCAAATGACGGCCGCAATGTCATTTTGGAACTCCGTGGGGCCGAAGGTGGAGAAGAGGCAAACCTGTTTGCCCGAGACCTGCTTGACATGTACCTCCGCTACGCCCAGCGGCGTGGCTGGAAGGCCGAGATCATTGGTCTCGATGAGTCCGACCGCAACGGCATCAATGAAGCAAGCGTGCTCGTCAAAGGTGAAGATGCGTGGACGCGTCTTGCCCATGAAGGTGGCGTGCACCGCGTACAGCGGGTGCCTGAAACCGAAGCGAAGGGCAGAATTCACACCTCCTCAGCCACCGTCACGGTGTTGCCAGAAGCTGAAGAAGTCGATGTCCACATTGACCCCGCCGATTTGAAAGTCGATGTCTACCGGTCCTCTGGCCCTGGCGGACAGTCGGTCAACACCACCGACTCTGCTGTTCGCGTGACCCACTTGCCAACCGGCATTGTCGTCGCCATGCAGGACGAAAAGAGCCAAATTCAAAACCGAGCTCGAGCCATGGTGGTGCTTCGAGCACGACTGCTCAAAGCCCAACAAGATGCCCAAGAAGCAGAGTTGTCCGCCACTCGGCGAAGCCAAGTTGGCTCTGGCGGCCGGGCCGACAAGATCCGCACCTACAACTTCAAAGAAAAGCGCGTGACGGACCACCGAGTCGATGGCCTCACTCGCTACAACTTGGAGCAGGTCTTGGCTGGCGACTTGGATGAATTCATCGACGCACTGCTCGCTGAATCACGAGCTCGCCAACTTGCTGGAGACGACGAGGTCTGACCGTGACCGGGTCGGAGTTGGTTGACGCCATTCGCTCGAAAGTGGGCGGCACGCAACAAGCGCGATGGGTGGTTGACGATGTTGCTGGTCGGGGCCAAGAGTCCTGCGAGATTGACCCTGTGCTCGTCACGCAAGTCCTTGATCTTGCTCGGCAAGTCGAAGCCGGACGCCCCTTGCAATATGCACTTGGGAATTGGGACTTTCGTTCACTCAACTTGGTGGTCGATGAGCGAGCGCTGATCCCGAGACCTGAAACAGAACACCTTGTTGAGGTCGCCCTGCGTGCGGCGCGTGCACTCACAGAACCCCTGGTGGCCGTTGATCTTGGAACCGGGTCTGGCGCAATTGCCTTGGCCGTAGCAATGGAAGTCCCGGGGGCAACGGTTCACGCGGTTGATCAGAGCCGAGATGCCTTGGCGTTGGCCCAACTCAATGCCCAACGACTCGGTACCGATGTTGTGTTTCACCACGGGTCATGGTGGAGTGCGCTGCCCGAGTTCCTTCACGGTCGAGTGAATCTCCTCCTCGCGAATCCTCCCTATGTGACCGAAACTGAATATGGTGAACTCGAGATTCAGCTCAGTTTCGAGCCCAAAGAAGCGCTGGTAGCCGGGCCGTCAACGACTGGCGTTGATGGACTTGGTGATCTCGAAACGATCATTGCTGGAGCGCTTGCGTTTTTGGCCAACAACGCAGTAGTGGTGTTTGAGTGTGCACCACTGCAGTGCGAAGCGCTGAAGGAACTCTCCATGGCACTTGGCGCCGCGGAGATCATCACTGACTTGACCGGTCGACACCGTGGTGTCCTCGTGAGGAGAAGCACGTGATTACAAGTGACCTTGACGTGGCAGCGGCGGCATTGAACGCCGGTCAGGTGGTTGCCGTTGCGACCGACACCGTCTATGGGATTGCTGCTCGACTTGATCGCCCAGCTGCCATCTCGGCGTTGTTTGCGGCCAAGCAGCGACCTTCCACCGTGGCCTTGCCCGTCCTTGTTGACAGTCTCGCCATGGCAAAAGCCGTTGCTGGTTTGTTGGACCCGGTGGCAGAACGTTTGATGGAACAGCACTGGCCAGGAGCGCTCACCATTGTGGTGGACTGCCCTGAACCTGTGGCCAAACAAGTAGGCGCCCAAGATTCTCTTGGGCTTCGGATGCCAGATGATGTTCGACTCCT
>CANFJV010000093.1 GCA_947447225.1 Acidimicrobiaceae bacterium | reverse complement strand
GTATGGGTGAGTTCAGCCACGAGCACCATGCCGGCGAGTGGCGCCTGCATGGAGGCGCCAATCATGGCGGCGGCGGCAATGAGGGCAAACGCACCAGTTGGCGCACCGGTCCACACATGGCTCCACCCGGTCGCGAATAACGCACCAAGGAGTGCTCCAGCCGCAAGCGTTGGGGTGAAAAGGCCTCCGGCCGCACCACCTTCAAGCACCGAAGCCGTCATGAGTGGCTTGAGCACCAACAAGATCAGCAGCAGGCTTGGGGCCCCGAGCCCCAAGAATGCATCGTGGGCAAGGCCAATGCCGTTGCCAAAGAGCTGTGGATAGCGAAAGCCAACGACCCCAAGGACCCCGCACGCCAGCGGCAAGGCCCACAAGACGTGCGCTCCCTTTGCTCGGTTGTGCGAGACCCAACTAATGAGCCGCACAAACACCACCGAGAAGAGTCCGACCAGAAGTCCGACCAGCAAACTCCCCGCCACAATTGAAGGGGTAACGGTGAAGTTGGCGACATCGTCATAAAGCGCATGATTTGGCAAGGTCAGCCATGACGTGAGTGTTGCGATCATGGCTGCAGCCATGGCGGGAAGCACGGTGGGCAGTGCCAATGATCCACAGAGGACTTCCGCCGTGAACAGCGCTCCACCAATTGGCACGTTGTACACCGCGGCGAATCCCGCGCCCGCGCCACAGGCAACAAGGAGGCGTCGTTGCGCCGGTGTTAATCGAAACCACTTGGCGAGCAAGGTGCCCGACACGCCACCCATAAGTTTTGGAGCCGCTTCCCGGCCAATGGACGCGCCAAGTCCGACCACGACAATGGAGGTCACCGAGGTGAGAAAACTCCGGCGAAGTGAGAGTTCACCATCGCCATTCCACACGGCTTCGTCAACTTCGGTTTTTTCATTTGGCAGAAGGCGCCGAATGAGATACCACGAAACGCCACCAATCACGCCGGCCAACAACAACGCGCTCAGTCTCCGAGTGTTCGACGCTGCTGCAACGGCTGCTTGATAGGTGTCATGACTTCCGCCAAAGGCGAGTTCTTCAACCACCTTCAAGATCCACATCAATAGATCGCCGAAGAGGCCTGCAGCAATTGAGGTGAACACGAGCGCCACCCAAAACGTGACAGAAAGCGCTGCAGGGCCGTCATTGGTGGCATTTGGTTGTTCCATCGCGCCTCGTCCAGACGCGATGCGCTTTTTGATAACGGGTTGTGGGAACCGCTGACGCTCAGATTTCCGCTCTTCCATCACTTCACCGATCAGGTTGCCCGTGCGTACCGTACTGTAGGTGACCATTGTCCACTGAGTCGGACTCGGCACGTAACCACAACCCAAATTCGCATGGCGAATCATGAGAAGAGATGCACTATGGCACTGGTTCTGTTTGGCACTGAAACGGAGCGACGTGGCCAAGTACTTGCCATGCGCCTTGCTGCAACAGCAATGGAAACGCGACCCCTTCGCGGCGACCTCGCCGAGCTCGTCACCATGTTCTCCGCACTTGTTGGTTGCGCTGAATGCCATGGCTATGCAACCTCGCTTGACTTCAGCGACCTCTTAGAGGAAGAAGTGAGCAGTGACCCAAGTGCTCGCTTGGTCGAACTCACGAGTTTGTTGGCCACGAAAGATGATCGCCTCCAAGGCATCCATGGGGCATTACTTGTCGCACTTTTTGCTGACGAGGTCGATGCGTTGGCCACGTCAGCGGTCAACCAACTGGCGTCGTTGCTCGACGTCAACGACGACCTCGTGCGTGACGTCGCTCGGGTTGCCGACGCGCAGGCCGCAAGCGCGAAAGCAGATCTCTTTCGCCGTTTTCTCGCTGAGCGCATTGCCAAGAGTGCAGACGTAATCGGTGTACACATGGATCGCCACGACTTGGGCTCACTCACCACCCCATCGACCATTGTTGAGTATCACCGTCTTCTTGCCAGCGCACCTGAGGGCTCACTTGGTGCCGAGATGCGAGCGTTCTACAGCGATGCTCGCTTTGACATCCCCGGTGCGCCTGGCGCACCACTTCCTGTCGAGTTCTTGGGCAGCCACGATGTGCATCACGTGTTGGCTGGCTACAACACCTCCGCCCAAGGCGAGGTGTATACCGCGGTGTTTAACGCGGCCAATGCCTCCGCCGGCATTGCGTGGCTGAGCGTCGTGCTGTTGCAGTGGCACCAAGGCATCAAACTCGGCGTTTTTCCCGAAGGCCACTCACATCTCGAACCTGCTCAGATGGCTGAGGCGGCGAAGCGTGGGGCGCGAACAACCGTCGATATCTACTCGGCCACGTGGGACTGGATGGCGCTGCTCGACCAACCCCTCGACGACGTTCGTGCAGCAATTGGCATTACCGGAGTCGGCCAAGTCGGCCCCGGCGAGTCGTGGAATCCGCCCCCGTCACCGACGCCTGCTGGTATTCAGTAGCGTCTTTTCAACGCGATCTAAGGAGCCGTCATGGAAGTTGTGAATGAAGTCATGCCCTCAATGGACAAGGCCATGGCCTTTTTCAATGATGAAGAAGATGGTCCGTTCACCATGATCAACTTGCTTCGCTTCAAAGAGTTCGCCGAATACGAAGACGGCCGCGAACCAGAACTCTCCGGCCGAGAGGCCTACCTTCGCTATGGCGTTGAAGTCATCAAACTCGTGACCTCCCTTGGTGGACGACTGCACTTCAGTGGCGACGTGACCGGAATTTTGGTGGGTGAAGTTGAAGATCTTTGGGACGCGGTTGCACTGGTTGAATACCCCTCACTCAAGGCCTTCCAAGAGATGGCGCTGAGCCAAGAAATGCACGAGATTGAAGTGCACCGCGTTGCGGGCTTGGCCGGTCAACTCAACATTCGCTCGAAGTCACAGTTCTAAGAACAGGCCATGGGAACCCAAGATCCAAAAGCCCTCGTCAGCGCGTTTTGGGAAACGCTGTATGCCCGCGACTTCGATGGCGTGGCCGGTTTCTTTGGTCCAACATCGACCTACACCGATGTTGCAACCCCAGCGGATGATTTGGCCGTTGGCCCTGACCAAGTCGTTGCTCGACTGAAGCTCGGCATTGCCCAACTCGAGCACTACGGCCACACGCCGGTGCTCATGGTGGCCGAAGGCAATGTGGTCGTTACCGAGCACATTGAAAACTGGACCTGGTCGACCGGCGAGCAGATCTCCTTCGCTTTCACCTCAATCCATGTGGTTGAGGGCGAGGTGATCACCAGGTGGACCGACTACTGGGACCTGTCCACCTTGCTCAATGCTGCTCCCGCGTGGTGGATTGAATCCATCGCCTCTGGCTACCTCTAGGGCGCCGTTTCTTCCCGCAGCAGTGCTTGGAGTTCACCAATCGTGCGTTGCTGAGTGTCCATGAGCGCTTGGAGTTCGGCCAGTTTCTCCGTTCGCTGTGCACCATCGCTTGTTCCCGCGGTTGGAGCGAGATTCTTGTCTCGTCGTGGAGCCAGAAACGCATTGGCCAAGTAGCCAGTGAAGGTGCCAAAGATGCCAACACCCACAATGATGATTACCGCTCCGATCAAGCGGCCCTCATTGGTCACCGGGAAACGGTCGCCATAGCCAACCGTTGAGATGGTGACAATGACGTACCAAAGCGCATCAGACGCCGTCGTGATGTTTGCACCCTTCGCTGCTTCTTCAATGTGCAAGATCCACAAGCTGCCAAATTCAAGGACCAGCAGACCAAGAAGCACCAAGGTGAGTAACGCATTTTCTGCGCGGTCTCGAGCGAGTGTTTGCTTGGTCGTTTCCCAACCATTTGCCCGCATGAGCCGTGCCACTCGAACAACGCGAAAGATTCTGAACACCTTGACGTGTTCGAAGGGCAACGACGCAAGGAGATCGGCCCAGCCGTAGCGCTTGAAGAAATAGTCGGCTTTGTTGGCCGCTGAACGAAGGCGGAAGAGAAAATCACCGAGAAAAATCGCGCTCAAGATGGCATCCATAATGAACAACACCCACCGCAAGTTTTTGCCTTGCAGGGCCAAGAGCAGCGTGAGGTTGATGATTGACAGCACCGACAACACGCCGATGAACATTTCATAGCCTGTGCCTTTGAGTTCTTGTTGATCAGTTTCGATGTCTGCCATCGCTCACCTTTGTTCATCAGCGTTCGCCCACGCGCAAGGCGTTCGACCTATCTTTGCCGCCAGCACACGACGATCTTGGTTTTTATGGCTCGTGCAGCGCCTGCCTACCTTCATCGCAGCAGAGACTTCGTCGCTGAAGGATCTTGATGCACTGAGCGCGGCCTCGCTGATGGAATCGTGACCCCTCGTGCTCACATGGTGACGGGTTTCTCAACTCGCCACCAATACTCCAAACCTAAACAACGCAACCGGGCTCATTCTGGCTCGAAAGCATTGAAAATCTGCTCGTCACCGAGCAACGCAACAAGACTGACCTACACCAACCACTTGCTTGCGTGCGTTGATCGCTGCAGCGAGTAGTCGCGAACCTCACCAGCACCGGAGCCTTCACTCAGCGTCTTTCGCTTCAAGAACCACTGGCCGAAAGTGCATTGCCCACCGAGTCAACATTGAACTCCGCCCGATTGTGGGTCGACGCATTGTCTTCGAAGGAAATTGCTGGGCCACTCCCGTCAAGACCTATCCGGTTCCCCACCACCAGATTGAACGCCCCCCAACCTGGCATGCGCACCCGAGTACTGATGCCAAATCGAGGACCGTGTTCGACCGTGACGTGAGCGACGGTCCAAGAATTGCCCTTCAGGTTGATGACGGAATCTGCCGCGATCTCCGCACTGCCATCGACCGTCCCTCCTTCGATTTTCCCCGAGCGAGTGCCTTCTTTGATGTCATATGCCTCTGCGGTTGTTTGCCGAATCACATTGTCAACAAAGCGGTTGCGATCACTTGCATCGGCGGTGGACTTCACCCAGTGGCGACCTGCTGAACCGACATAGATACCTTCACCAAACGTTGGATTACGAAGACCAGTTTTTTCGATTCGCACATGCGTGACGAGGTTGTCAGTGCTCGATGAGCGCAGATGAATGGCTTCGTCGCCAATGCCTTCAACGGTGAGTCGATCTATCGTCACCGCATGAGCATGGTCAAGGACGAGACCTTTTTGCGCAGCGGTGATCGTGAAGCCAATGAGGCGCACGTCATGCACGCCAAGGAGATGCAGCCCATAACCGTGGCGCACGGGGCCACCTCTTGCACCGTCGCGGGACTTCAACCCCACACGGCGTATCGACTGAGCGTTATTGCTGAAAATCGCCTTGGCACCTCGTTCCCTTCCTCGGCCCTTGCCACCACACCAAAAGTCTCCGCAACCTTCCAAGGATTCACGACCGTTGACGGAACCTCGGGAGTGAACCTCTCCCTCGGACTCGCCCGTGCACAAGCCGTAGCTCTTGCATTTTCGAGTTCGATTCGCTCAATCTCGGGAGCGGCAATAACGACCTCTTTCATCCCCGGCGGTGCAACGAATTTTGTTGATGGCAGTGGCTATAGCCCAGCGAACCGGCGAGTTATCGTCCGAGTTAGCAGCACAGGTCCACTTCCGCGCAGCTAGGCCCTCGAAATCCTCTCTCGTTCCTTACCTTGACCTTTCTCATTTCATACCTTCACCACGAAAACTGATAGTGAGCCGGGAAGCCCCCGGAAGAAAGCGAAGGATGACGTGACGAAATCAAGTGCATCAATTCGAAATTGGCTACTTGGCGCAACACTGGCAACAAGTGCAGTCGTTGGTGGAGCCGCAATCGCCGGCGCAGCCACCACTACGCACTCCGCGCACAAGGTTGCCGCCACCGCCCACCATGCAGCCAAGTCTGCAACCGCAACACGAGCACCATTGCCACCTCGAGGTCCACGCCCAGCCGCACTCACGGGTGCTGACCTTGCTGGTGCGACCGCTGCAGCCGAAGCTGCCCAGCCTGGCGCAACCGTCATGCGAGCAGAGCAAGGTCGACCGGGCAAGAGTGCTTTTGAAGTGCACATGAAAAAGGCCGATGGCACGCCCATCACGGTGCTCCTCAATTCAAGTTTTGTCGTGACAGGAACCGAAGCAGGATTTGGCCCGCCTCCTGGTGGACACGATGGACCACCTCGTGGCGCGGGTAATCCAGCCACCATGACCCATGGCCCAGACGAGACCTTGCTCACCGGAGCTGATCTCGCCAGTGCGACGGCGGCTGCTGAAGCAGCACAACCAGGTGCAACGGTGCTTCGGGCGGAGACCAACAACAATGGCCACCCGTTCGAGGTCCACATGAAAAAGGCTGACGGCACCTACGTGACCGTGCTCCTCAACTCGAGTTTTGTCGTGACTGGCACCGAGGCAGGCTTTGGGCAACACCCTGACGGCCCTGGAGGCCAGCCACCAGTTGGTGCACCTGACTTCGGGACGCCACCACCGACGCGCTAGGCACCGCGAACACCAACATCTGCATCGGACCGGCCACTCGTGGTCGGTCCGATGCTTTGGCGACCACTCGCCGATTACCCAAGACGTCCAGCAGTTGTTTGCTGCGTGCGGGCGGGTACTTGGGTGCGGCTACTTTCAACTTTTGCTGCCACATGAGCACCGAGCGTGGTCGGCTCGTAGCGAGCAGGACGCTGTTTACTGATGCACTGCGCAAGACACGAGATGGTGGCATCAGGATTGCCGTCTTGGAACATCGCAATCGAACGGCGTGGTCGATGCAACAGGCCTTCCGTCGGCACCACTCGGTGAATCGTTGATGGCCATAGGTCATTGGTGAGGAGCGCCATTGCATCTCCCACGTTGATGATGAGCGCGTCGTCTGCTGGTTCGAGATCGAACCACTCCCCTTCGCTACTGACCACTTGAAGGCCTGGGCCAGGATCAGCCAACAGCACCGTGACAATGCCGTAGTCACTGTGGGCGCCGAGAGCCATCTGCGCTGCACTCAAATCACCGTCTTGTTCTCTTCGTTCGTAGTAGTTAGCTCGCATGGTGACATTGGCATGATCAATCCGACCGGTGAAGAAGTCAGCCTCTACCTGAAGCGCCATTGCGAAGATCTCGCAGAGCTCTTCGGACAAGGCTCGAGCTGCGAGGTAGTAGGACCACATCGCTTGATGAACTTCTTCATCGGGCCAGAGATTTGGCGCGAAAGCGGGATCGCCAGGATTCTCGTTCGCTCGGTCTTCAGCTCCCATGACGAAACCTTCAACGAGATCCGCAGGGGCAAGTTGCTGCAATGTGGCGGCAAAGCCCTCACTTCGGCGTCTGGTCCAACCTCGATATGCCCCATCAGTTGGGACCATTTGCTCTTTGATGGCAGTGTCGAGTG
>CANFJV010000092.1 GCA_947447225.1 Acidimicrobiaceae bacterium | reverse complement strand
GTCAACGGCGATGCCATTGTCGTCAACAATGCCGACACGCTCATAGAGCCAGTCATAGGCCTTCGACTTCGACAACTCACCAATGAATTCCGCCATGCGGCCGGCGTTTTCGATTTGCGTACGCAAGACTTCGCTCGTTGCGCCGAGGCTGCGAGCAGACTTGTCGAGTTCAGCCTCGATGTCGTCTTCGGTCGGACTAATGGCATTGTCTCGAGCGATAGCACGAAGTGCCAAGTCGACCTTGACACCGATTTGTGCGTCATCTTGCAGTTGTGCAATCAACTGCTCTTGGGTCATACCGACCATCATGAGGTAGCGCTCAAGCGGGATCTGCTGTTGCTGAAGTTGACGGTTAAAGGTGTCAATCCGCTCACCGAGTTCAGTGTTGCGCAATTGATCGAGGACGAGTTCATCATCAACGAGTTCCGCCACGGCCTTGCGAATTGCATCGCCAACAGCAAATTGTGCCTGGACGACCTTCATCGGAGCGAGTTGTTCGCGAATTGCGTCTCTCCATTCGCCAACGGTTTCGTGGTCGGTGTTGTCCGCAACCCATTCGTCAGTCAGTTCAGGAAGTTGACGCTCTTTCACGCCGACAACCGTCGCCTTCCACGACATCGTCACACCCGTCATTGCGGGGGTGGACTCAAACGCAGCGGTTTCTCCAACCGAGAGACCAACCAAGTGCTCGTCAAGTTCTGGGACAAGGCTTGCCGAGCCAACTTGGTAGCTCATCTCTTCGCCAAGTGTCGTCTCTTCCTCTTCTTCGCCAACCTTGGCGGACAAGGTGATGACGCTGAAGTCGCCGGTTTCAATCGGACGGTCAATGTCCACCAGCACGCCATCGGCCTCGCGAGTGCGGGCAATCTGCGCTTCGACCTCATCGTCGGTGACGATTGGTGATGGCACGACGACGGAAAGGTTCTCTGGCGACGAGACCGTTGCCTGCGGACGAACGAGCACCGTTGCCTCAAAGACAATGAGGTCATCGGTCTGGTCGGTTTCATCGAAGTCAAGCTCGGCGGTGTCGATTGGATCAATGCCGGCTTCTTGGACTCCCTTGGAGTAGAAGTTCGGCAATGCTTCACGAATCGCCTCAAGGCGAAGGGCCTGCGCCCCACCCATTCGGGCTTCGAGGACCTTTACCGGTACTTTTCCGGCCCGAAAGCCTGGAAGTCGTGCTTGACGCGCCATCTGCTTTTTGATGTCGCTCAGCGTTGGGTCCGCCTCCGAGGCGTCGACTTCGACGCGGAGCTTGACGCGGAAATTCTCAAGTTCTTGGGTAGTTGCTCGCATAGGAGAACCCACCTTATCGGGAAGGAGGCTCCTCATCGGGCACACTCGGGCATGCTCACTTGCGGCTATGGTGTTCACAGCGGGCAGTGGCGCAGCTTGGTAGCGCACCTGCTTTGGGAGCAGGGGGTCGCGAGTTCGAATCTCGCCTGCCCGACCACCGCGAGGTCCTTCGTCGTTGCATACGCAACGGCGAAGGACTCCAAGCGGGTGGGTCTCCCGAGTACCGTTGGCCCATGGCAACCATTGAAGTAACCGGCGTTCTCCAAAAGCGTGCCTGGGAGGACAAAGTGCTTCCCCCGGTAGAGCAAGTTCGTCCCGGTCTTTGGTCGATTCCTGTCCCAATGCCGGACAATCCCCTTCGCTACGTGCTGGTGTACGTCTTTGAAACCGGTACTGGGCTCGTCATGGTGGATGCAGGTTGGAATACCGACGAGGCGTGGCAAGCACTCAACAACGGCCTGCAGCAAGCAGGCGGCTCGATCACCGACGTCGAAGCAGTACTGGTTACCCACATTCACCCTGATCACTACGGCCTTGCCGGACGAGTGCGAGAAGCCTCAGGGGCGTGGATTGGACTTCATCCAGCAGATGCCGTGCTCTTAGAGAGTCGCTACAGCGAAACCACCGAGCTCATTGAAAAGATGACGGAACTCTTGGAAGCATCTGGTGTGCCACTCGACAAGCGTCCAGATCTCGCCAATGCCTCGATGGAGGTGCGAGGACTTGTCTTCACCGCACAACCCGATGTGTTGTTCGAGGATGGACAAAAGTTCACCTTTGGCGGCTGGGATCTCTCCACGATTTGGACTCCTGGCCATTCGCCGGGCCATGTGTGTCTTTGGAGCGATCAACACCGACTGCTGTTGAGTGGCGATCATGTGCTGCCACGGATTACCTCCAATATTTCCGTGCACTCCCAGCAGTTCCCCAATCCCCTCGGTGATTTTCTTGCATCACTGACGAAGATCGGTGCGTTCTCCCCCGATGAAGTGTTGCCGGCTCACGAGTACCGGTTCAAGAATCTTTCTGTGCGCATTGACCACTTGATTGCCCACCATGAAGAGCGACTCATTGAGATTTTGCAATTGCTCGCTGTTCGTCCGACCACCGCATGGGATCTCACCTGCCGCCTCACGTGGTCTCGCCCGTTCGATCAGATCCAAGACTTCATGCAACGGGCGGCCAATGGGGAGACGTTGGCCCACCTGGTCCTGCTGGAAGAGCGCCAGCTCGTCATCCGAAGCGAAGGACATCCGTTCTTGTTTGCCTGCACTGACGCAGGCAGGAAACTCGCTAGCTAACGAGGACCACAACCGTTCTTGCCGCTCGATCGTGCAAGGTCTGAACCGTCGCACTCGCCATCGCGACACCAAAGTCTGCTGCCAGAAACCCAACAACGGCAAGGACCCACATTGGACTTACCCAAATGATGCCTGCTCCAGCGCAAAACACCAGTGGACCGAGGACAAAACGAATCGTCGCTTGCAGCAACGTTGCCGGCGAGAGGTCGTCTTCGTGGACCACGGCAGTTTTGGTCACCTCGTTGCCGAGGGTTCTGCCGCGAAGGCCAACCATGCCGATCTCGTAGAGGCCAAGCAACACGGCAAACACCACCACACCAACAAGTTGTGCGCCAACTTTGCTCATGGATTCGACAATGGAGGCAAAGGCGACTTTCATCAAGATTGATGAGGTCATCGCACACAGTGCGAGGTCAACCAGCGCCGCTCGAACGCGAGCCGAAAGGGTGGCGAGGGCCACGCTGCCATCATCATCTCGCTCAATGTCCACCAAGATCTCCAGCTTCTGTCCAGTTCGCTGCTCGGAAAACTCGCCCTGTGCGCACCACGAGCGACGAAGCCGCTTTGTCATGGAGACTTTGTCGGCGCACATCAACCAGTGGAAGCAGCGCATCAATTCCCGCACCGATCAACGTGAGGATCAACCCAAGCAAACTGAGCGTACGAAGCGCTGCTCGACGAAGACTCAGTACTTGCCCACTTGCTGCATCGACCACTTTGGTCTTCGTCACGAGATTGCCAATGGTGACACCTCGCCAGGCAATGCTGCAGAGATAACCGAACACCAAGACCCAGTCGAAGATGAACAACGCCAGCGAGCCAAGGTGGACTGCTTTTGCCACGCTTTGCACCAAGGTAAGTACCACCACATCAACACTTGTTGCGACTACTCGGACGGTCCAATCAGCAAGTTCTCGGCCTGCGTTGTCCCTAGGCGCAGTACTCGGCTCGGCCATTGCCTGCTGTTGGAGCTGGTCAAACAGCGCGTTGAGGCGCCCTTGCTTTGGCTGGCGTTCCGATGCAGATGAACCCATGGATGCCGTCCCTTGTCCCAAGTGCCCCCGGCACGACTCGAACGCGCAACCTGACGGGTAGAAACCGTCTGCTCTATCCAGTTGAGCTACAGGGGCAGAGTTCACAACGGTGTTGCGAACGGCTCTCATGCTAGGCGACACAGCCCGTGCGATGCCTCGGTCAACTCTGTGGC
Source organism: Acidimicrobiaceae bacterium (assembly GCA_947447225.1). Taxonomy (GTDB): domain Bacteria; phylum Actinomycetota; class Acidimicrobiia; order Acidimicrobiales; family RAAP-2; genus CAIQEU01. The sequence goes on along the minus strand of CANFJV010000092.1, from coordinate 3,504 downwards.
AAACTGCTAGGCCTTGGTGGGTATAGCTCAGCTGGTTAGAGCGCCTGGTTGTGGTCCAGGAGGTCGCGGGTTCGAACCCCGTTACTCACCCCAAGCAAGGTGTGCGGTGAACGCCGACACACTCCATTGTCCAATCCACGAGGAGCAGCCGTGAGTGCAGACCTTCAAGTGACGCGAACCGTTTCAGGCGGCATCGCTTGGTTCACCATCAACCGCCCTGAGGCCGGAGGTGCGATCAACTATTTGATGCGTGACCAACTCACCGAGTGGTTTGAACAAGCTTCTGGCGACCTTGCCATTCGAGCCATCGTGCTGCAGTCCGAAGGAACAAAGGGATTTTGCACCGGTGCAGATCTTCGGTCCATGCCACCTGCGCCACCGCGACCCGAAGGTGCGCCCGACAAGGCCATTGGCGACAACACCCGACTCGTGCGAAATGGCTGGCAACGACTCGTCAATTCCATTCTCGATTGCGAGAAGCCAGTCATTGCCAAAGTTCAGGCAACAGCTGCTGGCGGCGGGATGCACTTGGCCTTGGCCTGCGACATCGTGGTCGCGGCCGAATCGGCAAGTTTTGTAGAGGCCTTTGTTCGTCGGGGCATTGCTCCCGATGCTGCAGGCGCATGGCTCCTCACTCGCCTTGTTGGCCTGACCAAGGCAAAAGAAATGTTCTTCTTTGGCGATGCGGTGAGTGCCACGGAAGCAGCACGTCTTGGCATGGTGACCAAGGTCGTTCCCGATCACGAACTCTCGAGCTGCGTGAGCGAACTTGCAAACCGTTTAGCCGTTGCTCCGACCCGGGCCATTGCCATCACGAAATTCCTCACCAACCGAGCCCTCGATGTTGACCGCACCCAAGCACTGCACGATGAGGCCATGGGCCAAGAGCTCGTCACCTACACGGAAGATATGCGGGAAGGCATTGCAGCTTTCGTTGAGCGACGTGAGCCGAATTTCAAGGGCTGGTAGTGACTGAACAGCCTCAGCCGCAGGGCAAGGCGCAACGGACTACCTCTCGGGTTCCGCACCTTGTCGCCGCGCTGAGCCTTGCGCTTGGCCTTGTCCTGCGCCTACGTGCGCTTCCAAGCGGCGGTCTATTCCAAGACGATGCATGGGTTGCACTCACCGGCACTACGTCGTGGAGCCAAGCGTTCAAGATGGCTGGAACCGCTCCTGGCTTTGTTGCGGTGTTGCATGTGTGGTTGCCACTGTCGTCGTCTCCGATCATGGCCGTGCTTCCAGCGCTCGGGGTTGGCATTTTGGGGCTCGTGAGCGTTGTTCTCGTCCTTCGCCGCCTTCGCGCCGAGTCGTGGGTGGTTGCACTTGGGGTCGCAACCATTGCACTGTCTCCTGTCGCCGTTGCGACGTCGGGACATGTCAAGCAGTACACGCTTGATTTTCTTCTTGCACTTTGGATGACCTATCTCGCCCAGCGCAGCCGCGAACACCTTCCTCACGCATTGCAGCTCTTTGTTCTGCTGAGCCTTGGTGGCATCATTTTTTCTGCATCGACGGTCATTGTGTTTCTTGGCGCATGGCTCGTCATTGGCGCAGAAGCACTCCGAGGCGTCGATCGGCGACGCCAAGCACTGATTGCCGGATCGATCGCTGGTTCCGGATTCATCGTGATTTTCGCGGTCGCGTATCGCAATTTGCCAGTGGCGCTCACGAGGTACTGGGCGGACTATCTCCTCCAACCGTCTCCGCTTTCAACCTGGCCGAGCCGAGCAGGAAATGTCATTCGCGGCATCACCACTGGACTGCTGCCTACCTCAACGTCGCTCAGCCACGAGGTCATGTTCGTTACTGCGCTTCTTGGCTGCCTCGTTCTTCTCGGCGCCCTCTCGCGCGAGGCGCTTCCCGGTCGAGCAATTGCGCTGGCCACGATCGTGGTTGCAGTGATCCTTGCCTTGTTCTCCAAAGTTCCCCTTGGTACGGGTCGCACCGATATGGCGCTCTACCCGGCGCTGTTGCTCCTCGGCCTGAGCGGTGTTCGAGAACTCGTCAGAAAAGTCGCCACCTTCGCCCCAACAACTCGTGCGGTTGCGGCACTGGTCTGTGTTCTTGTCGTCGCAACGTTTGTCACGACCTCGGTGGCAAATGAGCGCCACTACTTAGACACGCCAATTCGGGCTGCACTTCTCCAGGCGTCGACCTGTGCGACCGACGACAAACCACTGCTCGTCATTGATCCCTACACCCGCTACCCCTATGCGTTGACGACGCCGAGCACCGTCACCGAGCAGTTCAGTCGTGAGTACGGAGCAGGATTCACGGTCTCGGTGCCACAGGACCAAGCGACCATCCTTCCGGCGCAGTCCTATGAACGCCCCTATCAGCCGAAACGGTGGGCCAACGGGGTCATCGCTCACGCACAACAACACCGCACCGCTGCCTCGTTCGTTGCCTATGTGCAAACACCACCTTCTGGCGCAAAGGCGGCACTTGCGCAACAGTTGGCATCGGCGAGCACCCCAAACGCCCTGACCGATCCGTTCTTGGCCCAACTCCTTCGGCGGGATCTGGTCATGACACGCCATGAAATTGTTGGACCGTTGCTCGTCACCTGCCTTCGGGTTCCGTCAACTTCTCCCCACTGACGGCTTCTTCGTGGTTTTGGCGCGGTAGCGTTCTAGGGCACGCCAACCGGCGCTCATTGGAGGAGTTCTCATGCACGTTCGCGACACCATCTACATCAATGGAGCCTGGGTGGCTTCAACTGGCACGTCAACCATTGAGGTCATTGACGCCGGAACCGAAGAAGTATTTGCCACCATTCCTGAAGGCACGGCCGAAGACGTTGACAAGGCAGCCAAGGCAGCTGCGGCGGCGTTTCCCGCTTGGTTCGCAAAGTCTGTCGACGAGCGTTGTGACCTGTTGCAAAAAGTGGCCGACCAGCTCGGCGCCCGTAACGCAGAAATTGCCGAGATCATCAGCCACGAAGTTGGCATGCCGCAACTGTTTTCAAGCCTCATCCAGGCCGGTCTGCCAACTGGCACTTTTGGCGATGTGGCCAACCGTGCCCGCAGTTTTGAGTGGGAGCGCGAAGAGGGCAATTCCTTGTTCGTCCGCGAGCCAATTGGCGTCGTTGGTTGCATCACACCGTGGAACTACCCACTGCACCAAATCGCCAACAAGGTTGCCCCTGCACTTGCAGCTGGATGCACCGTTGTTTTGAAGCCATCTGAAGTGGCGCCAATTAACGCCTTCATCTTGGCCGAGATTATGCACGAAGTTGGCATCCCAGCTGGTGTGTTCAACCTCGTGACCGGAACCGGCCCAGTCGTTGGTGAAGCCATTGCCGCCCACAAGCTCGTTGACATGGTGTCGTTCACTGGCTCAACTCGTGCCGGAAAGCGCGTCATGCAAGTGGCTGCCGAGACGGTGAAGAAGGTTGGCTTGGAGCTTGGTGGCAAGTCCGCCAACATCATCTTGGATGATGCCGACCTGTCCGTTGCCGTGCCAGATGGCGTGTTCAAGTGCTACCTCAACTCAGGCCAGACC
>CANFJV010000091.1 GCA_947447225.1 Acidimicrobiaceae bacterium | reverse complement strand
TGCATGGCGTTTCCTCATGCTCGGTCGATCAGTTGAACGCATCGACATGACCGCGCGACTGTTGCGATCACAAGCAACTGGTGGCGTGGGAGATCCTGGTTGGATGGCGTTCTTGCGAGCATCTGGGGCCATGGAGGCCTATATGCGATCGGCCCAAGGCCTCTCTGAGGTCTCTGGGATCGCGGCGTTTTTGTTGTTAGATCGATTCTTCCCGCGCTCGGTGTTGTTTATGGTTCATGAAGCGGACCAGTGGCTGCTCGAGCTCCAAGCAACGAGTCCCTACAGTTCAGCTGCTGATCCGATTCGTCAGCAACTTGTCGAAGCGGCAACGGTGCTTGAGTTCTTGCAGCCCGACGAAGTCCTCGGCCGATTGCAAGAGTTGCTTGACCTCATTGAGGCGACGTGCATCTCGGTCAATGATCAGATCACCGCCAGGTTCTTCAACCGAGTGTTGGCCGTCAGTTGGATGACAGAAGGTGGTCGGTGAAAAAGCCGCTGATTGTGGAGATTCGTCATCACACGGGATTTGATTACGCCGAGGCCGTGAGGACGTCATATAACGAAGCCCGCATGACGCCAGTGAGCGACGCCACACAACTCGTTCGCCGGAGCAAGTTGCAGGTGACGCCGGCTGTCAACCATGGTCGCTACGTCGATTACTTCGGCACGGAGGTGATCTCGTTTGAGATCACCGAGCCCCATCGCCGCTTGGTCGTCGAAGCCAATTCCTTAGTCGAGCGTCGACCAGTTGGTCTTGGCGAAGAGATCGAAGTTGAGAACCTGCAAACTCCTGCCATTTCCGAGCGATATGTCGAATACCTGACGCCAACCGAACGGTCAACGCTTGATGCACAAAGTGTTGATGCAGCTCGTGCGGGGGCACCTCAATCTGTTCACGCGTTGGCTGAACATGTGGCGGACTTTGTTCGGTCTCATATGGCGTATTTGCCCGGGGCAACCTCAGTGTCGTCTACCGCGCAGGACTCTTGGAATGCTCGAGCTGGCGTCTGTCAAGACATGACACATGTCATGGTGGCGATGTTGCGGAGCTTTGGTATTCCGGCACGATACGTCTCTGGATATCTCTACCCGGCCACCTCGATCGAGCCCGATCTGGCAATCGCTGGAGAAAGCCATGCATGGGTTGAATATTTCGCCGGCACGTGGTGTGGGATTGACCCCACGAACGGTCTTCGAGAGACCGAGCGCCACATCATTGTGGCAAGGGGGCGCGACTATGACGACGTGCCACCACTGAAAGGTGTCTACGACGGCACTGGCTCAACGCAACTTGGCGTTGAGGTGGAGATGACGGTGCGGTCGGTCTAAGACGTTGGAGCAGCGGAGAAGAATTCCGCTGCTTCTTTCTTATGGCGTCCGTAGTCCATTTTCCCCGATGGGCTTCGACCAATGGTCTCAACCAGCCGCAGTTGCCGTGGTGCCTTGTAGTGGGCGAGCCGACCTTTGACGTGAGCAATGAGTGCTTCAAGGTCCGCAGTTTTGCCCGCGTGGAGTTCAACTGCCGCAACGACTCGCTCACCGAAGCGCTCGTCAGGAATCCCGACAACGCAGGCATCGGCGACTGCGTCATGGGTCTTGAGCGCCTCTTCAACTTCTTCAGGGAAGACCTTCTCGCCGGCAGTATTGATGCACTGGCTTCCGCGCCCGAGCAATTGAATCGATCCGTCAGCGAGCACCTTGGCGAAGTCGCCAGGAATGGAATAGCGCATGCCGTCAATCTCTTTAAAGGTGGCAGCCGACTTTGCTGCATCTTTGTAATACCCAATGGGGTTCCGGCCACCAACGCCGATCATGCCAATAGTTTCGCTTCCTGGTTCGACTCGATTTCCGTGCTCGTCGAGCACGATGACGGTTGGCCCGAGGGTGAAGGCTGCGGTTGAACGAGTGGCTTTCGCGGTCGAGATCGAACTGCCCATGCCGAGCGCTTCTGAGGAACTAAAAGCATCAATGAGCACCATTGAGGAATTGACCTCGAGGAGCCCTTGCTTGATTTCTTCAGACCACATGGCACCTGAGGACATCATGGCGGTCAAACTCGAGACATCAAAACGGTTTGGCGGATCGGTGAGGGCTTTGAGCAATGGTCGACCAAAGGGGTCTCCAACAATGACGGCGATATTCACGCTGTCGGCCTCAATCGTCTTGGCCAACTCATCGCCGCTGAAGTGGCGAGAAGGGAGCAGTGAGACGGTGCCGCCTTCGGCCAAGGTTTCAAGGGCGGTGAAAAACCCCGTTCCGTGCATGAGTGGACACGCTGGCAACAACGTCACCCCAGGGCCATTGGCGGAAATGTCTGCAGCAATGCCTTCGAGTCCGAGCTCTGGGTTGTAGCGACGAAACCCCGCTGGGTTCAATCGGCCAAACAGGTCGTCTTGGCGCCACATGACGCCCTTTGGCATGCCGGTTGTTCCTCCGGTGTAGAGCATGACGAGGTCGTCAGGTGTGCGACCCCAAGGGGAACGCCCTTCACCTTCTGTCCGCGCGGCATCTGGCAGGGGGGTTGCCCAGGTCGGGCACGGCCCATGGCCGTCGTCGACAAACAAGAATGCCTTGACCTTGTCGAGCCGTGGTCGAACCACATCGACAAGTTCGGTGAAGGTGGCATGAAACACAATGACGGTCGCATCGGCGTTGTCGAACAAGTAGGTGAGCTCGTCTGCGCCGTAGCGATAGTTGGTGTTGACGGGCACGCAGCCAATCCGAAAAGCTGCCGCAGCAGCCATGAGGTATTCGGGGGAGTTGTAGAGGTAGATGGCAACTTTGTCTTGTTGCGCGGCACCTTGGTCGAGCATCCATTGACCAAGCCCCCGAGAGGCGTCGTCAAGCTCTGCCCATGACACCGTTCGCTCGCCTTGAATGATGGCCGTGCGGTCCGGCTGAAGGCGTGCGACTACGTCAAAGATGTCGCCAAAATTCCAACTCGTCATGCTTCCCCCGCTTCTCCGCCCTGCTCGTTGATGAGGCTCAGGCGTAGGCTAGGCGAGTGAGCCCCCAAGCGTTGGAACAAGACCACCCTGCACGCATTGCCGTACGAGCGTTTTTGACCGAGTTTCAAAATCCCACTGGTCGACAATTGGCTGATGCTGGCTATGTCGTTCCCCACTGGCCAAAGCCCTACGGCCTTGATGCGGACCCTCGAGCACAGCTCATCATTGATGAAGAACTACGAGCTGCGGGCGTGCGTCGACCAATCAATCCCATTGGAATTGGGTGGGCAGGGCCGACGCTTCTCGCTGGCGGGAGTGTGGAGCAGCAACAGCGTTACCTCCCAGGGCTGCTGTCAGGGGAAGACTTTTGGTGCCAGTTGTTTAGTGAACCAGATGCCGGATCAGACTTGTCTGCACTTCGAACGACGGCAGTGAAAGACGGCGAGGAATTCATCGTCAATGGCTCAAAGATTTGGACGAGCTACGGCCATATTGCCCGCTACGGGATTTTGTTGGCCAGAACTGATCCGCAGGCTGAACAACATCAAGGCATCTCCTATTTCGTCTGTCCCATGGATTTGCCCGGGATCACCATTCGGCCACTTGTTGACATGACCGGCGACCATGCATTCAACGAAGTGTTCTTCCAAGACGTTCGAATTCCTGCCGACTGTCTCGTTGGCGAACTCCATCGAGGATGGACGCTGGCCAAAGTGACGCTCATGAACGAGCGGGTCTCGTTGTCTGGCGAAGGGGCGCTCTGGGGGAGAGGTCCAATCGTGAATGACCTGCTGGAACTCGTCCACCGAGACCCACGCCCGCTCGAGCCTGCACTTCGTCGTCGTCTTGTTGACGTCGTCATTGAGGCTCGAGTGCTTGCGATGTTGCGCGAGCGGCTGGTTGGCACCGTGCTGGCCGGACGAAAAGTTGGCCCTGAAGCCTCAATTCGAAAGGCACTCGCCGATGAGCATGGCCAACACGTGATGGAACTCGCCGTCGATTTGGCCGGCCTCGCCGGGCAGCTTCGAGGGTTTGGCCCTCTTGGGGACCGAGAATCTGATGCGCTTGGTTGGTCGCATGGCTTTCTCTACAGTCAAGCCCTCACCATTGGCGGTGGCACCAAAGCAGTCCAGCGCAACATCATTGCCGAGCGGATTTTGGGGCTGCCTCGAGACGCGTAAACCAAATTGATGTTAAGAGGTAGGGCATTTTGGCTTCGAACCACGGCGAACGCATGTTTCCAAAAAATCTTCAGCGTGAGACTTGAATCGCCAACTTGGGTTGGCAAATTCACAGAACCCGCCTCTCTACTTATTGTTCACCGGATCGAGAAATATTGAGACACCTTGCAAGGTCTTGAGAAATCCAACTCTCTGAGAATCATTTGGCTTTGCAGTTATAAATCTCACCCCGAAGCTGCATTTGGCTGTGGGAGCAAACTGCGAGTAGGTAGTCTCAACTCGGTGATTTTGGAGTTGGATACGGTAATTCTTGCGGTCGAGTTCATTCGCCACGCCAGTGAGAAATGAAAACGTCGGAATGTCTTGCCGATTTGTGCTGAAAACTACGCAAGATTTTCGGGGAAGGACCATCGCGAGGTCTTGAGCAGTATTCAGAACCTGAGGATCATTGAGAGCCTTAAAGCTTGGACCCGCAAATCCCGCCACAACGCCCAATAGAAGCGTAAGTGTAAGCACAACGACCGGCATGGTGCTGAATCTTCTGGCGTGATTCAAGGTGAAGACAATAAGAGCAATCCAACAGGGAACTGGAGCTAGTGCAACCCAAGCCAAGAGGTAGCTATACGCGACGCCATTGAGGTGGAAGGCTGACCACACTCCAAGCCCCCAAGTGCCAGCGGTGGCAATTGTCGCCGTCAGCAAGAGTGTTTCTCTGTGCCGGATTCCCAACGTGATACACGCGACCAACGGTGCAATCAACCCCAAGATCACGGCTATTGCCGAAATCGAAATACCGAGAAGGCCATTGACCTCCTGATGAACAGGTGGAATCGATGATGTAGCAGCGGAAGTAGCGGCTCTGATGGCCCAACCGAACGAACCTTGTGGATGGGAGTGAATGAAGAAGCCTCCAACTCTCCGAAAATTTCCGCCTCGGTGTAGCAATGCCTCAAAAATCGGGGGAAGCCAAAAAATGACTGCCAAAAGAAAAGCAACTAGGGCATGCGACTTCCCTTTCTTCGAAAGCGTTCGCCGCCTGATTTTGACTACCAGGCAAACCAGGAGGGAAAGCCAGCAAACTGCGATGAGGTTTCCGCACGAAAGATGGGTTTGAATGGCAACAGTCCCGCTAAGAAAAGCCAAACCAAAAGATGGCGTATCGCCATGGAGGGCTGCAACAGTGAAGAGGACGGTTGCGAGACAAGGCAAAATTGAAACATAGGGATTCCAAAAGGAGCCGAGGAACCCAAGCGGATTTGTGGAAGGAAGATATGAAGGAGTCAGGGCACTTATCGAGACAAATGTAGTAACTCCAGCAGCGCAACCAATCGCCCCAAACTTGCCCCAGAGGCGACGGTAGGAAACCACTATGGCGGCAACGAGAATCGCGTCAAATATGGCGATCGCAATGAAATTTGATCGAGCCCCGGAGCCCAGAAGCCAATTGGGCAGGGCAAGGATGTAAAAGAGGGCCGGTCCGAGATGGTGCCAACCAAAACGGTCATACGCTCCAAGTGCGCGCGAAAGTTGTATCGCCTGCCTAACCGCCGCATCTTCAAGCGCTAAGTCTCCCCGCAACCCAATGGCTTTCGACGTCAACAAATCCCGTGCGGCAGCGATCAAAAAGGGAATTGTCGCTAACAGCGCCACAAATCCAAGAGTCTCCTCTTGAGTATTACGAGTTTGTCTGATTCGCCTGTGGCGTTTACTTGACCCGACATCAGCACTGACTACTTGATCTGAGGTCGTGGTTTCGGAGTGAGCATCTAAATGGGAATTGGATTTAGTGGCATTTTCATTCGACACCTGAATATTGTTGCCCAATTGTTTGCAATTAACTTGAATCAATTCGATCAAATAGTGAATTCCCAGTTCAGCGTCGTTTTCTCAAACAATCTCGTCATGCAAGAGAATGATTTTCAAGGAGAGTGGTTCTAAAAACGTTTGCCTGTTGAGTAATTCATCGCAGCGGGCCTGCGGGGACCCCTGTTAGTGGTCCAGGGCCAATGAGAGTCGTTGTTGATATTGCTGTTCCCACAGCTCCTTGAACTCGACCGAGGTCAGGTAGCAAAGAGAACTGTGAAGACGCTCATGATTGTATTGCTGTCGCCAGTCCTCAAGGAGCACTTGCGCCTCGAGCAGTGAGTCGAACAGATGGCTGTTCAAGTATTCGTCGCGAATACGTGAGTTGAATGATTCGATGTGGCCGTTCTGCCAGGGCGAGCCTGGATCGATAAACGTGGTCGAGGCGTTGTTGAATCGACACCAGTCGGCAATGGCAAAGGCGGCGAACTCAGGGCCATTGTCACAGCGCAGGAACGTTGGTGTGCCGTGTTTGACCACGAGATCGTCGAGCACGTTTATCAAATCATCAGCGGTGATGGAACGTGCAACGTGCACCGCCAGGCACTCCCGAGTGAAGATGTCTTGGATGTTGAGCAGTTTCAACTGCTTGCCGTCTCTCGTCTCATCAAACTGGAAGTCCATTGCCCAGATGGCATTGGGTTTGATTGGGCTCATCGCCCCGACGTGCACACCGAGTCCGCGCAGCGGCTTCTTGCGTTTTCGATAGGGAACCTTCAGGCCCTCTACGCGCCACAGGCGCTGGATGCGCTTCTTGTTCACCCGGTGCCCTTCGCGGCGGCGGTGCTGATAGGCCCGCTTCCAGCCGAAGCGAGGATGGTCCTTGGCGAACTGAACGAGCCAGCGTCGGAGTTCTTGTTCGTCGTCGGTCGGCAAGGTGACCTCAAGACGTTGGGTCGAGCGGTGTTGGCCGACCACCCGACAGGCTCTGCGTTGTTTCACCCCGAACGTCTCTTCGAGCATGGCGACTGCTCGACGACGGGGTCAAGGGGTGAGAAGTTTCCCTTGGCGACCTCTTTGAGCATCGCGTTGTCCAACGTGAGATCGGCAACGATGTTCTTGAGGCGCCGGTTCTCGGTTTCGAGCTCCTTCAGGCGCTTGGCTTCGTTCGCCTTGATGCCGCCATATTGGCCCTTCCAGCGATGCCAAGTCGACTCAGCTATCTCGAGATGTCGGCAGACCTCGGCTATGTCTTTGAACCACACTGGGTTTGATGGAGACTCTCAGCTTGTGAGTTCCATCAGCGAGGTTTCGCTGATTGTTGCATTGTAGATTGCCTCGAACTCCGCTGGCGGGACGTCGCCGAGATAGCTGTGCAATCGCTCGTTGTTGTGCCAGTGCACCCAACTGAGTGTTGCGAGTTCGAGGTCGTCAATTGTCTTCCATGGCCCTCGTCCT
>CANFJV010000090.1 GCA_947447225.1 Acidimicrobiaceae bacterium | reverse complement strand
CGCTGGGTGCTCTTAGCCGCTCTTGGTGTCGTGACGCTGGCGCACCCAAGTGCGAATGCCACGATCGCCGGCATTGGCTTCGCCTTACTCGCCGCGGTTGGCTGGGCGATGTACACCTTGATGAGCAAGCGCGTGGGTTCACTCGGCACTGGACTTGATGGTCTTGCGCTCTCCGTCAGCGTGGCGGCGCTCATCTTGCTCCCGATCAGCGCGACCTCTGCTCCTCACATGACGGGTTCACAGTGGGGAAATGTTGCCCTTTCTGGACTAACCGGGGTGACGTTTTCCTTCAGCCTTGAGTACATTGCGCTCCGCATGGTGGCGGCCAAAAAGGTCAGTGTGTTCTTTTCGGTTGATCCCGTGGCCGCCTTCGTCATTGGCCTTGTGATGCTGAATCAGCCGTTGAGTCTCATTTCACTTGTCGGCTGCGCCTGCATTGTGGTGGCCTCCATCGCGGTCGCTCGTCACGAAGATGAAGGAACCGTCGTTCCCGTTCAGCTCAACTGAGACGTTTCACGCACCCCTCTTCGACCGACTAATCTGCAAGGGCGCCTGTAGCTCAATTGGCAGAGCGTCGGACTCTTAATCCGCAGGTTCCCGGTTCAAGTCCGGGCAGGCGCACCATGCAGTTTCACGACGACGGGATGACGAAGAGTCCCCGCCGAATTGCCGTCTGGCACGTCGCCGCACTTGCCATGTTTGCCCTCGCCTGGGGTGGCAATCAGTTCACCCCGCTGCTGACGATGTATCGCCAAAGTGACGGCTACTCCCTCACCACCGTTGACTTGCTGCTTGCGGCCTATATCGGTGGACTCGCCCCAGCACTTCTTGGTGGACACCGCCTTCGAAGTCGCTTGGGCGTGAAGCACACCTTGGTGCTTGCACTGATCTCGTCAATGTTTGGAAGCTTGGCCCTCGCTGGCGAGTCGGTGTTCTTTCTCGGCCTCGGACGGATCTTGACTGGTTTTGGACTTGGGCTTGCCATGGCGGTTGGAACCAGTTGGGTGGTGGAACTTGCGTCACGTAGTGGAGTGTCAAGGGCCTCAGGGGCAAAAAGGGCCGCTCTATCACTCACCGCAGGCCTTGGCCTTGGTGCTGGAGTTGCCGGCGCACTTGCATCCTGGGGGCCAAATCCAACGGTGCTGCCCTATCTCGTGCACCTTTGCCTTGCCGGCATTGCACTGTTCTTTTTAGCCCTGTTCACCACCAACGACGATGTATGGCGTGGAACACCTGGCCCCAGTCGACCACGAGATCTCCATACGCTCCGAAGCCCTAGATTTCGGCGGCTGATTTTGCCAGCTGGTCCATGGGTATTTGGAGTAGCTGCCATCTCCTACGTCGTGATTCCAACGTCAATGACGAAAGAACTTGGGGGCTGGATTCTCCCCTACACCACCGGTCTTGCCCTCATCACCTTGACCGTCGGCTTTTTTTCACAAGAAATTGCCAAACGCCTCGATACAAAAGACCGCCCGCGTGCTCTTCCACTTGGAATGGCGGTCACCACCATCGGACTCGCACTCGCAAGTATCACCGTGGAACTTCGTTCACCGCTGCTCGGCGTTGTTGCGGCAGTTGTCCTTGGGACGAGTTACGGCATTGTGCTTCTTGGCGGACTCCTCGAAACACAGCGAAGCAGCTTGGAAGGCGACCTTTCGACCATGACTGGGCTCTACTACGCCCTTGCCTATCTCGGTTTTTTGTTTCCCGCGAGTTTGACCAGCCTGGCGAGGTGGACGGGAACGCCACTTGCACTCAGTGCACTGACCGCGTTCGCCCTCGTTACGTGCGGGGCAATTTCGTTGAGCAGCCGACGACTCCATCGCGACCAAGTCGTCGAAGACTCGCACCGCGGTCCACTCGTTCCAAAGTCCTAAATCACCAGGAAACAAGCGGGTGTTTGCGTCACACCCCTTCTGCACACTTCGTCCATGACTACTTCTGGTGGACACGAAAAATACAGTAAAGATTTCGTAACTGCGAACAGCATCATCGGCAATCTTCCTGAGCTCATCGCCTTTTGGCGTTCACTTCGAGAAGAGCACTATGTCATCATCTCGTTCGCCGACGGCAGGTACGTGCAACTCCTCGTCACCAATGAAGGTGGTGTGGTGTGTGAAGTTGTTTCGGACAAGTTCCTTGACCCGGACCAGCAGTGGAACATGCGCCAGCTCAAGCAACTTCGTGAAGAGTTCGCCGAACCAACGGGGAGTCCAAAAACCTCACCGAATTGGCACTACTTCTCCGACGCACCGGAAGCGACCCTTGAAGCGCCAATGAAAGCAGCGTTTGCCCTCTACAAAGTGCTGCGAGTTCGACCCGAGACCAAGGTGCATGTTGACCAGCATTGACGCTACGCAACCACCTGCGGCACCACTTCTTGTGCAAGAAGGCGGAGGTGGTCGAGGTCGCTGAGGTCGAGGATTTGCAAATAGATACGACCTGCACCGACGTCACGCCACTGGCGAATGCGTTCGGCGACTTCAGCGGCAGATCCAGCAGCACCATAGGTTTTTGCGTCATCAACTGACCACCCAATTGCCGCAGCCCGACGAGCGACTTCGGCGTCATTTTCTCCGCAACACACCATCACTGCCGATGAGAATGTCATGGAGGCAGGATCGCGATCGCGCAATTCGCACGCTGCTCGGACCCGCTCGAATTGTTTGCCTGCATCGCTTGGTTGAAGGAACGGCGTATTGAATTCGCTGGCATAGGTGGCTGCGAGTCGTGGAGTTCTTGTTGGTCCCCCACCGCCGACAATGACTGGCGGACGAGGTCGCTGAACCGGCTTTGGCAGTGCTGGTGAATTCACCACGGTGTAGTGCTTGCCCGCAAATGCGTATGGTTCGTCACCTTCATGATCCCAAAGACCAGTGACCATCTCGAGCTGTTCTTCAAGTCGTTCAAATCGCTCGCCCAGCGAGGGGAACGCAATGCCGTAGGCATCATGTTCTTGCTCAAACCATCCCGCACCAAGTCCAAGTTCGACTCGCCCGCCACTCATTGCGTCCACTTGGGCAACAGAGATTGCAAGTGGCCCAGGAAGACGAAAGGTGGCGGAGGTGACCAGCGTGCCAAGACGGATGGTTGACGTGTCACGAGCAAGACCAGCCAAGGTGATCCATGCATCAGTTGGACCTGGCAGGCCACTTGCAGACCCCATCGCCAGATAGTGATCAGAGCGAAAGAACGCGTCAAATCCCTCTTCTTCGGCACAGGTGGCGACGCTCAAGAGTTGCTCGTAGGTTGCGCCTTGTTGAGGTTCGGTGAAGATTCTGAAGTCCATGCTGCAGTTTTGCAGTGTTCAGCTCACCGCATGCACACGACGACCGTCTTGGCCGCCTTGTCATGGAGGGTTTGACGGTCAGCGCTCACAAGGGACCATAAATTATCCACGCATGGGCCGAGCGCGGGGATCAAATGGAAACCAAACTGCACGAGAAACCGAATGGTTGCTTGCCATAGCGTGACGGGTCGGCCACTTCGGCGGTCAACAACCAGGGTGAAAGCGGCCCTGTTCCCAATGGTTTGCGAGCGAAGCATCCAACAACTGATGAAATAAATCCCCCGAATACTTGCCGTGAGTACTTGACCCCACAGCAGCCCACCGGTGAAGAGCCACCAGATCGACAAGTGCCCAAAGATCTGTAGTGGCGAAAGCCAGTAGCCCACTAACACGACACTTGAGATCATCAGCAACACGACGGTATCTACCGCAGTCGCAACCACTCGCCGAAAAAAGCCAGCCACAGGTCGACCGAGGATATCGGTCTGCATCCCGGCCATTTGGCGTCCATTGATCGAGAACGAAAAGCCGCTTCGAAAACTTGCTCCAGGCAGTTTGGGCGTTGCCGGCCACTCGTCCCGGGGCTCTTCGTTGTTCACGAACAAAAGTTAGGCCTTTTTCACCACCGCGGTACCAGCAGCTTTGTCGTGCAAGGTTTGCTTCTGCTTATCCCAAAGCGGCCACAAGATGTCGAGCAAGGTGGGAATGCCAAACAGGAAAGCTCCTGCTTGGAAGACTGCATCCATTGCTGACCGACCCCAAGCTTTGCCTTGGCTCGCCGCAGCCCCTGTCTTCACATCAACCACGATGGTGCCGAGCGCCATGTTGCCCACGGTTCCACCCTTGGTTGCAATCATGACGGCTTGATAGGTAATCGAAACTGCGAGGGCAAGGAGTGACCCAATCCCACCGCGAATCGCTGCGGTCACTGCATATTGGAAGATGACAAGGATGAGGAAATCGATCATCGTTGCCCCTACTCGGGTCCACCATCCCGCATAGGCGCGGCCAAGTGGGTCTGTCGCGACTGCGATGTAGGTGACCCCGGGATTGGTTGGGAAGTTGGGCGTTATACCGGGAACTTGCCCCGCAGACTGACCAGTTGGTGCAACATAGCCGGGAGCGCTTTCTGGCGGATACCACTTGCCATCAGACGCCATCCACCAGCCTGGACCTTGTGACACATCACTCATTTGGTACTCCTCATCTGCGAGCTCAACTAACGAACACTCTAGGCAGAGACCAGTGTCGCTTTGGGGATTCACAACGGCGTTGCTCGAAGTGGCTCGCGTCGAAACCTATCGCTTGCTAGGTTATCTGACACGTTCACTGACAATTCTTGGAGGCAAGAATGACCCTAGGTTCAATTCGAAATGAACTAGTGATTGAACGAAGTGCTGATCAAGTTTGGGAACTTGCTGGAGACGCCTCACGACTCCACGAATGGTTTCCCGGCATTGTCTCGCTTGATATGGATGGCAATAAGCGAACCATTCACTTAGCTGGCGGGCTCTCCATGCCCGAAGACATTGTCATCAATGACACCCTTGCTCGGCGTTTTGAATACTCCATCACCATGCCGGTGTTCGTGTTTCACCGAGGAACGATTGATGTCATTCCCCTTGGCGAAAACCGTTGCATCGTGGTGTACGCCTGCGAAGCAGATCCCCGAACAATGGCGCTCATTATTGGTGGCGGTTGCTACCGAGCACTCCAAGAACTGAAGCGTCAAATGGAACTCCAACCAGCAAAGGCAGCGAACTGATGGGCCGCAAGATCCTCTTTATTACGACCGATCAACAGCGCTACGACACGCTTGGCTGCAACGGCGGAACCGTTGCTCGAACCCCAGTTGCCGACAAGTTGGCCAGTGAAGGCATTCGCTACGAGCGTGCCGTTCCCCAGTCCGTCGTGTGCATGCCGTCACGGTCAACCATCATCACTGGCCAAGCACCGTCAACGCACGGTGTGTGGATGAATGGCGTGCCGCTTCCCGCCGATGCACCCTCAGTTGCCCAGGTGTTGAAAGATGCTGGCTATAAAACTGCCCTTATTGGCAAGCCGCACTTTGAGCCGTTTTTAGATCCCTTTGCTGCATTTGCCGAAAACCGATTTGCTGGCGGTGAGCCCGTAAACGGTCACCGTGGCTTTGATCACTTTGTTGCCGCAACCCATGGTGCAGCGGGTCCACTTGCGTATTCCCGCTTCATCTTGACCGAGCACCCCGAATTCGCTGGTGGCTTTTATCCAGTCCTCGACGGCACGCTCGAAGTAAATGCCATGGGAGGCGGCGAAACCGGTATGCCGCAGTTGTGGAATAACCCAATTCCAAAGGAGTATTACCACACCGACTGGTGCGCCGATCAGGCCATTTCTTGGATTGATTCGCTCAATGACGATGATGACTTCTTTTTGTGGCTGTCCTTCCCTGACCCCCACCACCCACAAGACGTCCCGAATTCAGAACTCGGACGCATCAACTGGCGTGACCTTGATTTGCCCGCGGCGTATCCAAGCGACCAGGCAACGCGTGAAGCAATCCTCGACCGCAAGCCAAAACATTGGCGCATGTGGTACGACGGCGAGCTCGTTTCAAACTACGAGGCCCCAGCCGCCTGGGTGCCATCGACGTTGACCGCTGATCAGATTCGAGAGTTCACCGCCTACAACGCCATTGCCTGTGAACTGATTGATGAGGCCATTGGCCGAGTCCTGAGCGCACTTGCCGCAAGCGGCATTGAAGATGACGTCGACATCATCTTCTCGACCGACCATGGCGACTTGGGTGGCGACTTTGGCCTGGCGTTCAAGGGCCCGTATCACGTCGATGGTTTGATGCGACTCCCACTTATTTGGAAGCCAGCGAAGAACGCTCAGGTTGCGCCGTCCGTCGTTGCCGCACCGGTTGGACTCGTGGATCTTGCTCCAACGTTCTGTCAGATTGCCGGAATTCCTGCACCGGCATGGATGGAGGGCAAAGCGCTTCCCGTCAACCAATCAGATGCCGAAGCTCGCAAGTTTGAGCGAGTGATGACCGAGTGGGATAGCGAACTGTTTGGCGTGGCCATGCATCTACGCACCATCACCCGAGACAACTGGGTACTCACGGCCTATCTTCCCGGCACGACCTCAGATGGCACCGATGGCGAGCTCTACAACTTGATTGACGACCCAAACCAATTCGTCAACTTATGGAGTGATCCTTCGGCTGCCGCAATGAAGTCCGATCTCCTTGATGATCTTTGGGCCAACCAGCCACCGCAAGTGAAGCCACTGCGACCACTTGTTGCGCCTGTTTGATCGTTCTCGGTGACGTGTCTGTAGAGACCGCGTCAAGCATTGCCGCACCAACATTGGTGTCAACAACTGCCCCAGCCATCTCGAATGGGCCTAGTTGCAACCAATATCGCTCGTAGCAGCACAGAAGCGACAGAGCAGAATCCGGCCATCTCGGGTGTCATGCGCCGTTGCATCGAGTGCTCCACACCCAACGCATCCTTGAGTTGTGGAGGACTCTTGGTTGTTGGTTGCTTCCATGGTGCAATCCTAGGCCCGCGGTGTATTTGGCTCTCCGCACGATCAGTATGATTCCCCATGCGGAGAGAAAGCCAGGAAGTAATGCAGACCATCGGGAAGCGGTTGCGCTCCCTTAGCCTCTTCGTCGGGGTGGCCGCGGTTGCGGTCATTTCTTCGAGTTTTCTCCCCCTGTCCACTTCAGTTGGTGCAGGACCGACCTCAAGTAGTTCGTCAATCGCCTCAACCTCGACGTCGACCACGATTCCTGCACTGTCCGTGCGGCCAGATGCTTCGGGTCGTTTCACGATTCTTGAAATTGGCGACTCACTTGGTATTGACCTCGGCTGGGGCCTTCGTGCGCAACTCACAAAGTCGCCAAAGGTTTCGCTCGTTGAAGGAGCACAAGGCTCAACTGGCCTCTCCAACGATTGGTATTACCCCTGGCCGCCACACTTCGCACAACTCCTACGGCAACATCACCCGCAAGCAGCCGTTATTTTTCTCGGCACAAATGACGAACAAGCCATTCGGGTCGGTGCAGCGGTCTGTGGCTTCAATACTGCGTGCTGGCGAACTGCTTATGGTCACCGTGTTCGGCAGATGCTCGCACTTGCCCACAATGCCGGAACGAAAATGCTGTGGGTGGGAAGCCCTCCAATGGGCAATCCGGCTTTCAGCGCAGCAATGGGCGCCATCAATGCGGTTGTGCAAAAAGAAGTGGCATTG
>CANFJV010000089.1 GCA_947447225.1 Acidimicrobiaceae bacterium | reverse complement strand
TCGAGTTTCGGCGCCGGTACAAAGTGAAGGCGTCGGGCAACAACAGGGTGTTTCACCCAATCTGGATACGACGATTGGCTGGCAGTTGGGCCTTGATGATCAATAAGGCGAAATTGCGAGACCGCGAGTACCGCGTCGCTTCGACGGCGCATTGCAGCCACCATCTTCTCGGCAAAGCCAAGGTCCCACACATCATCGGCATCACAACAGATAAACAGTGGCGCAGTTGTTTCGGCGATTCCCGTCGCCCTCGCCACCGTTGGACCACTATTTGGTTGTGCCACCACTGAAACGCGAGTGTCGTTGGCGGCAAAATGCCTCGCGATGGCTTCGGTCTCATCACTCGAACCGTCATTGACGACGACGACTTCGATTGCAATTTCAGACGTCAAGATTGCTTCGAGCGTTTCGGCCAACGTTGCCGCTGCGTTATAGGCAGGAACAATGACCGCAAGCTCGGCATCCATGCCCTCAGCCTACGAGGGTCTCGAGTGGTCGCGTGAGTGGCAACTACTGTCGGGGCATGACCACTCCAACACGACGAATCCTTGCCACGTCTGGCGGCTTTGTTCCTGGCCGAATTCAGCAAACCGCTCGCCTCGGCGACCAAATCCTGAAAGCGCTCTCGCTCACGGGGAAGACTCGACCAAAGGTCTGCTTGCTCCAAACCGCAATGGGCGATGACCGAACTCGGTATGCAATGGGCTTTGAGGCCTTCAACGTCGCAGGATGCGAGGTTGCGCAGTTGACCGTGTTCCCTCAACCAAGCGATGACCCAGAAGCGCTGCTCAATTCTTGTGATTTGGTTTGGGTTGGCGGAGGCTCAGTCGTCAACTTGCTCAGCCTGTGGCGAATCCACGGCTTTGACCTCGCCATGCGTTCTGCCTGGGAAAACGGGGTGATCTTGGGCGGGGTGTCGGCTGGCTCAATCTGCTGGCACAGCGGAGGCACCACTGACTCGTTTGGACCCAAGCTGCAGCCCGTGACCAATGGGCTCGGTCTTCTCCCCTATGCCAATGGTGTGCACTACGACTCTGAAGCCGAGCGACGACCGCTTCTTCATGAACTCGTAGGCAATGGCACACTGCACGAACTCGCCTATGCAACTGATGACCGCACCGGCATCTTGTATGAAGGCCTTGACCCAGTGGAGGTTCTCACCGACCTACCCGTTGACCCAGACAAGGGGCCAGCTGCCTACCAAGTGCAGCGAAGTGCTGACGGGGTCATTGAAACTCGACTCCGTCCAGGACGCATTTCGCGCTAACTGAGCCAGCGTTAAGGAACAAGGGCGATCTTGCCCACCACGTTGCGGTTCACAAGGTCACTGAGCGCCTGCGCCGCCGCACTAAACCGGTAGGTCGTGGGCTCATCAACAAGCAGTTGACCGTCCGCAACCATCTCGAGCAATCTTCGAAGCAGTTCTTGCTGACGAGCGCCATTGGTCATTGCCCAAATTCCCCAGTCCACGCCAACGAGGGATCGGTTCCGCAACAGCACCAAGTTCGAAGGAATTGCTGGAATAGGACCAGAAGCAAAGCCGATCACTGCGAGGCGTCCACCATCGCGAAGATTGCGCAGACTCGCTTCGGTCGATGCTCCCCCAACTGGATCAATCACCACATCAATGCCGCCGTCAATAACCTCTCTGATGGCCTGTTTCAGCGAATCTGGATCACCATCAAAGACGGCTGTGGCGCCTGCTTGACGCGCAGCAGCACGCTTTTGTTCAGTGGAGGCGGTCGCATAGACCGTGGCGCCAAGCGCCACGCCGACCCTGATGGCGGCCAAGCCAACTCCCCCGCCGCCACCGAGGACGAGGACGCGCTCACCAGGTTGAAGATGAACGCGCTCGGTGTAGGTGTACAGCGCCGTCGAGTAGCTCTGTGTGAAACATGCTGCAGCCACGGACGTCAATGTCTCGGGCAACGTCATGCATGAACTTGCACTCACCACGACACGCTCGGCAAAACCACCAAGACCCGGCGAAGCAAGAACTCGGTCACCAAGCTGAACCGTCGTCACGCCTTCGCCGACCGCCACCACGACACCGGCGACTTCACTTCCCGGAGTGAACGGAGGATTGGGCTTGATCTGGTAGCGCCCTTGGACAAACAACGCATCGACGTAGTTCACGCCCGCTGCTTCAACCTCGATTTCAACCTGACCGGCGCGTACCGTTGGATCAGAAACTTCTTCAAGAACAAGATCCTCCAACTCGCCGGGTTGGTGGCAAACAATGGCGTTCATGCTGGGCGCTCCGTTACGTTTCCATTCACCACCGTGGCGAGCACAGCAATGTCTTTGAGTGAGTATTTCTCCACCTCAAGTGGGTTCTCCGCCAATACGGTGAAGTCCGCCCACTTGCCAACTTCTATGGATCCTGCTTTGTCATCGATATGGAGCAATTTCGCCGACCCCATGGTCATCGCTTCCAATGCTTCACGCGCGGTGAGCTGTTCGTACTCACCAAGAACAAAACCCGACCGCGTCTGCCGATTCACTGCACACCACATGGTGAACAATGGAGCAACAGGCGTCACGGGTGCATCAGAGTGAATCGAGAACGTCACGCCGGCATCAATCGCACTTCGAGCCGCGTTCATTCGTCGAGCCTTGTCTGGTCCAGCGGTCTTCGTCCGGTGCGTATCACCCCAGTAAAAGAGGTGATTCGAGAACAAATTCACCCCGACCCCAAGGGCAGCCATCTTTTTGAACTGTGCTCGACTCGCGAGCTGGCAGTGCTCTAAACGATGGCGGTGATCAGGGCGTGGGCTCGAAATGAGAATGCGCTCAATAGCCGCCAACACCACCGCAGTTGCCTCATCGCCATTGGTGTGAATGGCCGCTTGGAAGCCTGCATCGTGAAACGGCGTGACGTCTCGCACCACCGCATCTTCATCCATGATCAAGAACCCATGGTCTTCGCCCCCGCAATACCCGGGCCAACCAAGCTTTCCCGTGAAACCCTGAATCGAGCCGTCCGCAAGCCACTTGAGCGGCCCCATGAAGCATCGGTCAGTGCTCTCACTTTTTAACTTCTTGGCCAACTCCAACCGTTCGGGCAAACCAAGCAATTCGCCGATTTTGTTCATGTTGGGTGAAAACGCCACACGAACTGGGAACGCTTCTTCGTGGACTGCCCGGCGAAATGCCTCAAAACTCTCCCCAAGGGTGACCATGCCAATATCTGACATCGTCGTGCATCCAGCAAGTTGTGCAAGACGACCACCATTCCAAGTGGCAGCAGTTGGTGAGGTGCCAAGAAGGTTCGCCTTGGCCAGCACCAACCCCATTGCCGTCTCATGAAATTCGCCGGTGGGATTGTCGTTCCCATCAACCATCACGCCCGGCGCAACCGTTGTCGAATCAATACCGTTCTTTGCCATCTGCGCAGTGTTGGCATAACAAAGGTGGCCACTCGCATTCATCACAATGACGCCAAGCTCGTTGCTTACCTCATTGAGGTCGTGCGCAAGGAGCGGTCGGCCATCATGAAACGTCGGATCAAATCCAAAACCAAGCAAGGTCTTGTCATCGGCAAGGGCGCGATCGACGTCTCGACGAAGTCGGGCAATGACGTCACTAATGGTCTTGCACCCTTTGTCAATGGTGCCGTCAGCACGGACACGATCATCGAATCCAACCCAGGGATACTCACACACCGAGCCATCGCCATAGAGATGGCCGTGGGCCTCGATAAAACCAGGCGTGATGACCGCATTGGCAAATTGTCGGTCAATGACATACGCACCGCGCCCGAGATAACCCTCAAGCTCTTCGAGTGCGCCAACGTGCAAAATCTTGCCGTCTCGAACTGCCACAGCTTCAGCAAATGGCCTGGTCGGATCCAGCGTGATGATGGTCGATGCGACGTAGATGGTGTCCACGGAGCCCCCTTGGTTGAACGTGTTTACTGTAGGAGATTGAGCGGCAGTGGTCCGAGTCGCCGTATTGGAGCAACCCACATGGCGAAACACGTGCAGAACGCACCAAAGATTTCTTGGCATCGAGGTGGCGCTGAAGTCGCCCCCCATGCGACTCGAGCAGCATTCCTCCATGCGCTGCGGTCAAAGGCCGAATGTGTTGAAATCGACGTACGCGAGATGGCCGATGGCACCTTGGTTTGTGTGCACGATGCCAAACTCGACGGCATTGGGTTGTTGCGAGACCTTGCCTACGGCGACCTCAATCAGCAGCAACGTTCAGCGATCTATACGCTTGCGGCCTTCATTGAAGATCTCGTTGTTGAAGACCCACTCGGTCGAACCATGGTGCATTTTGACCTCAAAGAGACGGGCCATGAACTAAGGGCGGTTGATTTACTCCTCAGCGCGCAGCGGCCCTTGTTTGTCACCACCCTCGAAAAGTCCTCCGTGATTCTTTTGCGAAGAGAACGCCCACAGGTCATGACGCTGCTCACTATTGGCAGCCTCTCGTCGTCAACAAACCGGTGGAGACGGTTCTTGCACCGCAGTGGCGAATTGTTTCCCTTTGGCGCACTCCACGCCACGGGAGCATCGGGAATCGCCGTTCATGTCCATCTGGCCAAGTCCTGGACCCTTCAGTGGTGCAAGAAAAGAAACCTCATGGTTGTCGTGTGGACCATTGACGGAACAACGAACCTTGAGCGCTGGCTTCAGTCAGACGTCGATGCCGTCACCACGAATCGTCCAATGAAGGCCCTACAAATCCGAAATCGCCTTAGCGAACAGTGACGCTCGTGACCACCGTCGCCGCAAGGTGTGCCCCATCTCCGCCGTACAGCGCGAACACGGTAATTCGTCCAGGTTTTGTCTGAGCCTTGGCGGTGCACTTTCCCGCTCCGCCAACAAGTGGCGCGGAGCACAGCACTGCGGCTCCAACTTTGAAGATGACCACGCCAGTTGTCTTTGCCTTCAGACCACTCACCGAGATCAAGAACGGTTTCTTTTTCACCACAATGCTCGGCGTCACGATGACCCGAAACACTGAAGCAACTTTTCCCACCGAATAGGTTGTAGTTGCTTGACTTCCCGAAACCGTTGAGGATCCCCCGTAGGTGGCAGTCACCTTGATGACAGAAGCCTTTGCCAACACCGCTGCAGTGCACGAAGCTCGCCCATTGGCAATCACTGCAGTGCAGGCTCCCGTCGCAACACCACCGGCCACGGCAGTAAACGCCACGGTGCCAGTTGCCGACGAAGGACTCACCGTTGTCGACCATGTTGCCGACCCATCAGCTGGCACGGCGGTTGCTGCTCTTGTCATCGTGGTGGTACTTGTTGCCTTACGCACGGTAAGCGACCCGGTGGCACTTGACGTGTCGTGGAGTGCGTCACCTTCGTAGTACGCCTTGACGGGCTGTACACCAAGGGTCAATGGTGAAGTGGCCGTGCATGACCCAGACCCTTGGGTCAAGGTTGTGATGCAGGCACCGTTACTGCTGTTGCCAATCGACAACTGCACGGTGCCGGTTGCAGTGCTCGGGGTGACCTTGGCGGTCAACAACACCGATGCCCCAGGTAGCGGTGCAGTTGGAGAGGCAGTCACCGTCACCGCCGTTTGGGTTTTGGTGACTTCCAAACTGGCAGAGTCACTCGATGCGCCAAAGGGACCATCGCCGCCATAGCTTGCGAGCACTTCATAGGTTCCAACCCCGAGTGAAGTCGACGTTTCGCAGGTTGCGGTGCCGCTCACAAGGGTTCCCGTGCACAAGGTGGTGGCGCCGGAGGTGAAGACCACCGAACCACCGGCTCCACTTGGCGTTATGTCGGCACGCAAGGTTGATGAGCTGCCATAGGAAGCCGCAGTTGGTGACGCGGTCACGACGAGTGACGTAGCGGTTGGCTCAGTAACCGTAAATTTTGGAGTTGTTGCGCGCGCCAAGCCCTCTACTTCGATGCTTGGGGAGTAGACCTTCGTCGACAACTCACCAGAATTGAACGTGCATGACGTGGTGGACGTACAGGTGGCGACCACACGGTGATCGGCATCGAGGTCCACAACCGTTGAACCAGCAATGGTGAGAAATCCTTTGCCCGACATCGTGATGGTCGTTGGCGAACCAGGCAGGATCGCCGATGGCGAGAAGCTCTGCACTGTCGGACTCTTGTTTGTCGTGGCAGCGTCATGACAAATTCTTGCGGCAATTCCAGGAAGTTCAAGTCGCTCCACTCCTTGGTCGTCAAGGCCGACAACTAATGGTGTGCCAAGACCAGAGGCTTGGTCATAACCGGTCGTTGCTGGGTAGAGGCCGTCCAATTCGTGGTGCAGGTCATTGGTGCCAACGGTGACGTCCGTGAACATCTGCCCCCAGCCGTCTGCTGCTGCTTGGTAGATGGAAGCCACCTGAACACCGGGGAATCCCGATCCGTAACTTGAGCAAAATGGGGAAGCGTCAATGAGGGCGCCAATTGAAGCCCAAAGCGGTGCAGCAGCACTCGTGCCACCAAAGATCTGCCACTCACCGTTGTAAAAGACTGGATATCCCGTCGCTGGGTCGGCGATGGCACTGACGTCAGGGACTTGACGGCGATAGGGGGCCATTGACAGCCCATCGCAGGTTGAATCATGCACGGAATAGGAATTGATAATTCCTGAGATCGTGGCTGATTGCTCTTGATAGAGCGGCATACACGACACGGTCGAAATGCCACCACCGCCGGCTCGGTCGAAACTCGGATCCGCTGCGTCGTAGGTGTTCCACACCTGATCGGCCCCAGTTGTACGAGAAGTGCCACCCACACCAAGCACATTGGGCTGGCTTGCTGGGCTGTCCACCCCAACAACACCAGGCGTCGCATCACAGTCTTGTGAACCAGCATCTCCTGCCGCCGCAATAAATGATTGTCCCTGCGCTGCAGCTTCTAAAAAGAGCAGTTCGCTATCTTGCGTTGCCTGCTCACTGAGTAAGTTTTCACAAAGTCCCCATGAGGTCACAAGAATCTGATCAGCATTGGCCGTGACCATGGTTGATAACAAGTCATAACTCGACAGACCATCGTTCGCGGCTTGGTAAACATTGATCATCGCATCTTTGGCCTGCCCAATGACGACTTCGATGTCGAGCGCGGCTTCACCAACTTGCTGCTGGCTTGCATCTGGTCCGCCATTGACGTCCACCGTGTTCACCGTCGTCGATGTTCCAAGACAGGCCTGGTAGGCAGCGATATCAGACGGCGTGAACGATTCGAATTGCTGAATGCCGATGCTGACACCTTGACCAAAATCACCGGCATCGTAGAGCGCCTTGAACGCATAGTGATCGGCGAAGTCGAGTGGAAAGTTCGCTCCAGAACCTTCAAATCGAGCTGTCACGTCTGTACAAGGCGTGAGCGGTGGCGAACTCGCCGTGTGAACGGCGTTGCTTGCACCTCGTGGCGCTGAACTCGTGGCATGAGCTATCCGTGTGGCGTGGCTAAACGCCACCTTGGTGTTGCGAAGTCCTACGACGTCATGTACTTGAGCAAGGGCACCAATGAGCATCGGTGTGCGCACATTGGCGAACTTGCCTCCTTGCAATCGAACTTGACCGGCATGAAACGTCGATTCAACTGCACCAGCGGTGCCGGAGAACTTGATTGATAACCCATTGGGCGCGAGCGCGATCTTTGAAAATCCCTT
>CANFJV010000088.1 GCA_947447225.1 Acidimicrobiaceae bacterium | reverse complement strand
TCAATGCATTGTCGACTCGCCTCATCTTGGAAGTGGACCGCAACGACAATCACTACGAACTCGAATTCCGCGATGGGGGAAAACCCCAGGGCAAACTCTCTGTGGTTGGCCCCGCGCCAAAGGGTCGCACAGGTACGACGTGCACCTTCTGGCCAGATGGCTCGATTTTTGAAGAGATCGAATTTCGCGCGCAGACCGTCACTGAGCGGTTGCAGATCATGGCGTTTCTCAATAAGGGCCTAGAAATTCGTTTTTCTGATCTTCGCGAAGGTCGCGACGCAACCCCTGTTGTCTATAAGTACAACGGCGGCATTGTGGACTTCGTCCGCCACTTGAATCAGAGCAAAGAAGCCCTGTTCAAAAAAGTTGGCAGTTTCAGCCAAATCGAAGAAACCATGGAAGTCGATGTCGCCTTCCAGTGGAACTCGGGTTATTACGAGTCCATCCACTCCTTTGCCAACGGCATTTCAACGACCGAAGGTGGAATGCACGAAGAAGGCTTCCGTGCGGCACTTACCACCACGGTCAACAAATACGCCCGTGCGCACAACTTGTTGAAGGAAAAAGACGAGAACTTCAAGAACGAAGACATTCGTGAAGGTCTCACCGCCATTATTTCGGTGCGCCTCCAAGAACCGCAGTTTGAAGGTCAGACGAAGGCAAAACTCGGCAACGTCCCCATGAAATCACTCGTGCAAAAGGCAACCAATGCCAAGTTGCTCGAGTGGATGGAAGAAAATCCGACAGAAGCCAATCAGGTGGTTAAAAAGGCACTGCTTGCCGCCCGTGCTCGTATTGCGTCGCAATCTGCCCGCGACCTCACCCGTCGAAAGTCAGCCCTTGATGGCGCTGGCCTTCCCGGAAAATTGGTCGACTGCTCATCGAAAGAAGCTCGCGAGTCGGAGTTGTTCATTGTCGAAGGCAACTCGGCTGGTGGCTCGGCCAAGGACGCACGCGACCCAGTTCGCCAGGCAATTTTGCCAATTCGCGGCAAGATCTTGAACGTTGAGCGCGCTCGCGTCGACAAGATGTTGAAAAACGCCGAAATCCAAGCGCTCATCGCGGCAATTGGCGCGGGACTTGGTGAAGAGTTCGACGTCTCGAAGATCCGCTACCACAAGGTGATTTTGCTGGCCGACGCAGATGTCGACGGCAGCCACATTCGCACGTTGTTGCTGACGTTCTTCTTCCGCCAGATGCGCCCCCTCGTTGAAGGTGGCTTTGTCTACTGCGCGCAACCACCGCTGTACTCAACACTCGTGGGGAAAGAAAAGATCTACCTGAAAGACGACAGCGCAAAGGCCGTCTACTTGTCCGAGCACAAAGACCACAAGAACGACTTCCAGCGGTTGAAGGGTCTTGGCGAAATGGACTTTGGCGAACTCCGCGACACCACCATGGATGCAGGGAAGCGCTCACTGCTCCAAGTCTCTGTTGACCAAGCGGCGCTTGCCGACGAAGTGTGCTCAGTGTTGATGGGCGACGACGTCGAACTTCGACGCAATTTCATTCAGCAAAACGCGAAGGACGTCCGGTTCCTCGACATCTGAGGAGACCAAGGTAACTATGACCCCACCAGACAACGAAGTAGAAGAAACTCCTTCAGGCATTCAGCCGATCGAAATCCAAGAGGAGATGGAGCGCTCGTTCCTCGAGTACTCCATGTCGGTCATTGTCAGTCGTGCATTGCCCGACGTTCGAGACGGCTTGAAGCCCGTCCACCGTCGCATCTTGTATTCAATGTTCGACCAAGGTCTTCGCCCTGACCGGCCACACACAAAGTGCGCCAAGGTCGTCGGCGAAGTCATGGGTACGTTCCACCCGCATGGTGATACCGCCATTTACGACGCGCTCGTTCGCATGGTTCAAGAGTTCTCCATGCGCCACCCGCTCATCGACGGTCACGGCAACTTTGGTGGTACGGGACCAGACGAAGGTGCCGCAGCAATGCGTTACACCGAATGTCGCTTGGCTCCACTCGCACTCGAGCTCATGTCGGGTATCGATGAAGAGACCATTGATTTCCAGGGCAACTACGACAACACTGACCTTGAGCCAAAGGTGCTTCCTTCTCGGTTCCCGAACCTGCTCGTCAACGGTTCGCAGGGCATTGCCGTTGGTATGGCGACGAACATTCCCCCACACAACTTGGGTGAAGTCATCGACGCCGCATTGCACCTGTTGGCCAATCCTGGATCTACTCCAGATGACCTGATGCAATTCGTGAAAGGTCCCGACTTTCCGACCGGTGCACAGATTCTTGGTCGTGCTGGCATCATGGACGCGTTTCGAACCGGTCGCGGTTCTATCAAGATGCGCGCCGTTGCCGAGATTGAAGAGACCAAAGGTGCCACGCAAATCGTTGTCACCGAGTTGCCCTATCAAACCTCGGTTGAGTCGATCGAGTCGCGCATTGCCGAGTTGTCCGACAACAAAGAATTAGAAGGCATCTCCGGCCTGCTCAATGCATCGGCGGGGAAAAAGCCTCGTCTCGTCATCAAGCTGAAGCGCGATGCGAACGCCAATGTGGTGCTCAACAAGCTCTACAAGATGACGCCACTGCAGACGAGTTTTGGCGTGAACACCTTGGCCCTCGTCGATGGTGTGCCCCGCACACTCAACTTGGCTCAAGCACTCCAGCACTACCTCGACCACCAGATCGAAGTAGTGACGCGTCGCTCCGAATTCCGTCTTCGCAAAGCCGAAGCTCGAGCGCACATTGTTGAAGGCCTCATCAAGGCGCTCGACATGCTCGATGCCATCATCGCGACGATTCGTGCGTCTGATGACCGCTCGGCCGCTCGCCAAGCGCTCATGGTTGCCCCCTATGAGTTCTCCGAGGAGCAGGCCAACCACATTTTGGACATGACCCTTGGTCGCTTGACTCGCCTTGGTCGAGCAGAGCTCGACGAAGAGATGGAAAAGCTGCGCGAGACCATCGCCGAGCTCCAAGCCATCCTTGGCGATGACGTGAGGTTGAAGGCAGTCATTGCTGAAGAAATGTCAGCCATTCGGACAAAGTTTGCCAACCCGCGTCGGTCGCAAATCATCAACGACCCAGGTGAACTTGGTGCGGAAGACTTGATTGATGACGAAGAAATCGTCGTGACGATGACCCAAGCTGGCTACATCAAGTCTGTTTCGGCGGCGAACTTCAAGACCCAAGGCCGCGGTGGCCGCGGTGTGGCTGGAGCCAAGCTCAAAGAAGAAGACCTCGTTACCCACGTCGTTCACACCACGACGCACGCCTATCTCTTGCTGTTTTCCAACAAGGGCAAGGTCTATCGCTTGCGCGGGCATGAGATTCCGATGAAAGAGCGCCAAGCCAAGGGCACCGCAGTGGTGAACTTGATTCCACTTGCCGCTGGCGAATCAATTCAAGCGGTCGTTGACACAAAGGACTTCCCTGAAGAGCAGTACTTGCTCTTTGTCACCAGCATGGGTCAGGTGAAAAAGACCTCGTTTGCGGAATACGACAAGTCCCGTCGTGACGGCTTTATTGCCCTCAACTTGCGAGAAGACGACAACCTCGTGCGCGTGGTTCGAACAAACGGCAATGACGATTTGTTCTGCGTCACCGCGCAGGGGATGACGATTCGCTTTAAGGAAGAAGACGTGCGACCAATGGGTCGCTCCGCTGCTGGCGTTCGTGGCATCAAGTTAAAGCCAGGCGACGAAGTCGTTTCTTTGGATGTTGCTGGTGATGATCTCGACATCTTGATCGTGACCGATGCCGGATTTGGCAAGCGCACGAAGCTTGAGCGCTTCAACAGCCAAGCCCGTGGTGGTCAAGGTGTGCGCGGCATTCGATTGACGGCTGCTCGCGGTCGAGTGGTCGCGGCATTTATGGCCAACTTGGACGAAGAGATTCTGCTCGTCAGTTCAGGCGGCGTCATCATCCGCATGGCTGTTCGTGAAATTGCGAGTCAGGGTCGTGATGCAACAGGAGTTCGCGTCATGAACTTGGACGACGGCCAAACCGTTGCCGCAGTCACTCGAGTTGTTGCCGAAGGTGACGACGAATAACTAGGCGGTCGCTCGAGCTCGCTCGATCATCTTGACCAACACGTCTGGGTCTTGGGCCCCCGACACGGCAAACCTGCCATCAACAACGAAAGTTGGCACTGCGCTGAAGTCGTTGTTGTTGGCTTGCGCTTCGTCGAAGCGGACCTCATCCCCATAGGCGCCAGTTGCCAGCACCTCTCGGGTTGCGTCACCATCAAGGCCAATGTCGGTGGCGCAGGCAACGAGGACTTCATGGTCACTCATGAGTTGGCCTTGCTCGAAATAGGCGCGAAAGAGCCGCTCTTTCATTGCGTCGCCACGCCCACAGGTGTTGGCAAAGTGAATGAGTCGATGCGCATCAAAGGTGTTGCCTGACTGCAGGTCGCTCAAGTGATAGTCGAGTCCAAATCCCTTTGCTGTTTCGGTGATACGAGCTTGGGTGGCTGCGACTTGGTCCATGGTCATGTGGTATTTCTTGGCCAGCAGCTGATCCATCGGGAGGTCGCGCTTTGCTGGCGCCTCTGGGTCGAGTTCGAAGCTGCGCCAATGGACGCTGATTTCGTCGCGGTAGTCAAGACGCTCTAGGGCAACTTCGAGTGAGCGCTTGCCGATGTAACACCATGGGCAAGCAATGTCTGACCAAACGTGAATTTCCATGATGTCTCCTTGCGACCCACGTGCCACGACCAGAGCCGTTCTACCAGTGCAATCAGCCTGTCAGACTGTTGGCATGGCGACCTACGTCACCGCAGAAGAAGCGGTCTCGAACTTGCGCGCCCATGACGTGATTGGGATGGGCTTGGCCCTCGGCAACCCTCCACGTCTGTTGCAAGCGCTCAATACGAGGACTGACTGGGAACAACTCACGATTGGCGCGACCTTGCTCGTGAGCTCAGCCGATGTGTTGTTGCAGCCAAATGTGGCAATGCGGTCAGGATTCTTCGGCCCAGTTGAACGGCTCTATGCCGGTCTCGGCGCCGATATCTCCTTTGTGCCCGCGGGTTTTCGACAATTCGCCGTGACGCTTCGTCGCATGGCACCTCGAGTGATGGCGGTCCAAGGTCGCGTTGACAAGGCCGCCGGCCTCGTCAACTTGTCGCTGCACGTTGGAGGAACCCGAGAAGAACTCTTGCTTGCCGGACAAGACCCAACTCGCGTCCTCATTGTCGAAGACAACCCGCTGTTACCACTCACCCATTCCATGGCGCCGTTTCACAACACCCTTCCACTCGACCTCGTTGATGTCGTGATCGAAGGTGGCGAAGTCCCCTTTGTGTTGGTTGATGAACCCGGCACCGAACACGATCAAGCCATTGCTGACACCGCGGCAAGTTTTGTCGTCAATGGGGCCACGTTGCAGTGTGGCATTGGACCGATTCCAAACTTGGTGGCCCTTGCCCTCGCGCAACGTCAAGGCGGTGGTTATGGCATCCATTCGGAGATGTTCACCAATGGACTCTTTGCCCTTCACAAGGCGGGAAAAGTTACCAATGCCAACAAGGGAGAATTCGCAGGCGCGAGTGTGACCACCTTCGCACTTGGTTCGGCCGAAATGTATGCCTGGCTTCACGACAACCGTGACGTGGTGTTCTTGCCGGTTGATGCGGTCAATGACCCAACCATCATTCGCGACAACGTGAACTTCACGTCGATCAATGGCGCGATTTCGGTCGATGCGGTCGGCCAAATCGTGGCCGAGGCAATCGATGGTCGACAGATCTCTGGCGTCGGCGGCCATGAAGACTTCATTCAAGGTGCGTCAATGGCCATTGACGATGTGTCGATGGTGGTTTTGCACTCAACCGCCACGATCAATGGCGAACTTCGCAGTCGCATTGTTCCCTCGCACCCAGCTGGAGCGATTATCAGCACCCCTCGCCACCACACGGGCATCATCATCACTGAATATGGCGCAGCCGATTTGCGCGGTCTCACCCTGGCCGAGCGCGCTCGCGCGCTGGCCGAAATTGCGCACCCAACGTTCCGAGCTGGGCTGCGCTCGGCTGCAGCACAGTTCGGCCTTCCTCGAATGGCGTTTCCATGATCACGATTGAAAATTTGAACATTGAGATTGCGGGTCGCCCCATTGTGCGCGATGCCAATGTGCTCATTGGCGATTCTGACAAGGTTGGCCTTGTCGGAAAAAACGGCGCGGGTAAGTCAACGCTGTTGTCGGTGGTGCTTGGTCAGCCCGGCGCGCATATTCGCTCAACCGGAAAGATCACCTTCAGTTCGACCTATGGCTTTTTGCCGCAGGTGCCAATTGAAGGCGGCCTTGGACTTGAACCCATTGGGTTTAGCCATGTGTTATCGGCTCGCGGACTCGACGTCTTGGACGAAGAGCTCAACAAAGCCCGCACGCAAATGGCGAAGGATCCAACCGAAGAAGCCATCAATCACTTCTCCGAACTCGAAGAGCACTACCGCAATGCCGGCGGCTATGAGGCCGAAGCCCAAATGGCGCGACTCGCCGATGGTCTTGGCCTTCGCCAAGACCTGCTGTTTGAAGATTTAGAAAGCCTTTCTGGTGGCCAGCGACGCCGGGTTGACCTCATTCGGATTTTGTTCCAGCAACCCCAAGCCATGGTGCTCGACGAACCCACCAACCACTTAGACCTCTCGGCCAAGCGCTGGCTGTTTGATGAGATTGGTCGGTTCCCTGGATCAGTCCTCGTCATTAGTCACGACTTGGCCCTGCTTGATAAGTCCATTGACAAAGTGTTAGCCCTTGCTGATGGCCGCTTAGACACCTACAAGGGTAATTACACGACCTTCTTGGAAGCTCGCGAGACCGACATCTCCCAGCGCGAAAAAGCCAGCGCCATGGAAGAAAAAGAAATCGTCCGCCTTTCTCGTTTGGCTGACTCCATGCGCGGACAAACCGAAAAGCGGGCAAAGACGGCCAAGGCGCTTGACCGGCGAGTCGAGCGCATTGAGTCCAATCGGACCGAAGTGCGAAAGCGCGAGTCCAAGGTCACGTTCAAACTCCCGGTTCCTGCTCGAGCTGGTGCTGTCCCGATGACCATTGCTGATCTGTCGGTGGTCTATGGCACAAAGACCATTTTGAAGCGCACCAACTTGTTGGTTGGTCGCGGAGATCGTGTGGTGGTCTTGGGAAAAAATGGTGTGGGTAAGTCGTCCATGCTTCGATGTTTGGCTGGCGTTCAGGCCCCAACGAAAGGCTCAATTCGGTTGGGCACCAACACGAGTGTTGGCTACTTCGCCCAAGAGCACGAACAAATTGATCGCGAGATCTCCGCCTTATCGAACCTCGATGACGTCGTGCTCAAAACCGACGGCGAGCGCCGAGCACTACTCGGTAGCTTTGGCCTCACTGGCGAAAAAGCTGATCAGTTGCCGGGGACGTTGTCTGGTGGCGAACGAGCCAAGCTCGGCCTTGCCATGATTGCCGCCGGCCGGAACAATTTGCTCATCTTGGACGAACCCACCAACAACTTGGACCCTGCGTCTGTGGTGGCTATTGGTGAGATGTTGGCCCGCTGGGAAGGCACGCTCATTGTCGTGAGTCACGAACGCGCCTTTGTTGAAGCACTTGAACCCACACATGCAGTGTTGTTGCCCGATGAGTTCTACGACCTGTGGCGTGACGAGTATTTAGATGAGGTTGAACAGCGCTAACAGCGCTTTCGGTTCGAACCTTTTCCAATACTGATCGTCC
>CANFJV010000087.1 GCA_947447225.1 Acidimicrobiaceae bacterium | reverse complement strand
GCACGATTTGATGACCGAGTGACCGGCAAATTAGATGGCTTCGCCCCACTGGCCAAGATCATTCACTTAGACGTTGACCGGGCAGAACACGGCAAGGTTCGCCGGGCAGACCTTTCCATTGTGGCCAATGCGGGAGAAGCCGTTCCGGCCTTGGCCGAAGCTGCAGCATTGGTTGCACCAAGCGACCTCACCGCTTGGTGGGATGAACTTCGTGGGTATCAGGCAAAGCACCCACTTGCCTATGACCCCATTGACGGCAATGGTCTGCTCAAGCCACAAATGGTGGTGGAGACCTTGAATGCCATGGCCCCAGAGGGAACCATCGTGGCCTCAGGTGTGGGCCAGCACCAGATGTGGGCGAGTCAGTACTGGAATTTCGACCAGCCGCGGACCTGGATTAACTCCGGAGGAGCGGGAACCATGGGCTTTTCCATACCTTCCGCCATTGGCGCAAAGGTTGGTCGACCGGACCGAACGGTGTGGGCCATTGATGGCGATGGCTGTTTCCAAATGACCGCTCAAGAACTCGTGACCGCTCGCGCCGAAGGTATTCCCATCAAGGTGGCGATCCTCAACAACGCGTATCTCGGCATGGTTCGCCAGTGGCAAGAGATGTTCTACGAAGAGCGCTACAGCGAGGTCTACCTCTCGCCAGACCTTCCGAACTATGTCCAGTGGGCTGAAGCGATGGGCTGTGTTGGTATTCGAGTTGATGACCCAGCAGATGTCGCCTCGGCCATTGAGCGCGCAAATTCCATTGACGATCGCCCAGTCGTCATTGACTTCCGCACTGACGCCTCTGAGAAGGTGTTCCCAATGGTGCCCGCAGGAGCCACCAATGACGATGTCCTTGTTCACCCGAGCCAAAGGTTGCACTCATGACCCCAGAAGCCGTTGATCACGAACTCCCAACCGATGAGAAGCGTCACCACGTCCTCTCCGTGTTGGTCGAGAACAAAGCGGGCGTGCTCAGTCGTGTTGCTGGACTCTTTTCTCGACGAGGGTTCAACATCTTTTCGTTGGCGGTCGCGCCAACTGATGACAGCCACCGCTTCAGTCGGATCACCATTGTGGTTGATGCTGCGTCAGCTCCGTTGGAACAGATTGTCAACCAACTTGACAAGCTCATCAACGTGGTCTCGATTAGTCATGTGAACGAGCACCAAGTGGTTGAGCGTGAATTGTTGCTTGCCTCCATCACGGTTCCAGCCGACCAAATGGCAACTGCGATCAACTTGTGTGCGAACTTCGATGCCGAGGTTGTTGATGCTGGAGCAGGGGAGATCACCGTCATGCTGGCGGACCACCCTGACAAGATCAATGCCTTCCAGGAATTGTTGTCGAGCTATACCGTTGACCAACTCCACCGAACTGGCCTCGTCGCCCTGCCTAAACTCGTCACGCAGTAGTTCTGGCGGGTTGACGTTCACCGCCTGAATTCTTCATTCGCATTTGCACCACCAAGCAATTTCACCCCTCGAACAACAAGGAGCAACCATGGCAACGATGTACTACGAAAAAGACGCCAACCCCGCCCTCATCGGTGGCCGCAAGGTCACGATTCTTGGCTACGGCTCACAGGGTCACGCCCACGCCCTCAACTTGATGGAATCAGGCGTCGACGTCCGCGTTGGCCTACGTGAAGGTTCTTCATCGATCACCAAGGCAACCGATGCTGGACTCAAGGTCTTAGGCCTCAAAGAAGCCTGTGAATGGGCCGACCTCATCATGGTGCTGCTTCCTGACACCGAGCAGAAGGCGGCCTATGACACCTACATCGCCCCATCGCTCAAAGACGGCGATGCGCTGTTCTTCGCGCACGGTTTCAACATCCGTTTCGGCCAGATCACCCCGCCGGCATTTGTTGACGTTGCCATGGTGGCACCAAAGGGCCCGGGTCACCTTGTCCGTCGCACCTACACCGAAGGCGGCGGCGTGCCGAGCTTGATTGCCGTCCACCAAGACGCCTCAGGTGCTGCGCACGCGTTGGCGCTGTCGTATGCCCACGCAAACGGTGGAACCCGTGCCGGTGTGCTTGACACCACCTTCACCGAAGAGACCGAGACCGACTTGTTCGGCGAGCAAGTGGTGCTCTGTGGTGGCATGACCGAGCTCGTTCGTGCCGGCTTTGAGACCCTTGTTGACGCTGGCTACCAGCCAGAGTCGGCCTACTTTGAGTGCCTCCATGAGTTGAAGCTCATTGTCGACCTTATGTATGAACAGGGCATTGCTGGCATGCGCTACTCCATCTCTGACACCGCGGAATATGGTGACTTGACTCGTGGACCACGCATTGTGAACGATGCAGTTCGCGCCGAGATGAAGAAGGTTCTGACCGAAATCCAAGATGGCACTTTTGCCAACGAATGGATTGAAGAGAACAAGAACGGTCGCCCGAACTACTTGCGCCTGAAGGCCGAAGGTGCCGAGCACCAAATCGAAAAGGTCGGCCAGGAGCTTCGTGCGATGATGCCATTCATCTCGGCTGGCAAGACCCGCGTCCAAGACGCCTCAGGTGGCTGAGCGGCGCTCAGTTCGCTTGAATATTGCTGATTGACGGTGGGAGTTGCCACCGCTTCCCTGAGGAATTGGGGAGGCTTTTGGTGGCAACGCCCATTTCGTCTGCCGTCAACAGCAGATCTGCATCAGAACTCACCAGCGTGAGGCAGAAATGCTGCGCAACGGCGATTGCACAGCAGTCGGCCATCGACAGACAGCGTGATGTTCGTTGGTACTTCATCCCTCGAATGGCGCCAGCACGATCTCCGAGATTTGCATCGATGGCGAGAGTCTCCGAAATTGGCAACTCAGAGAGATCGGCTCGGGCGGTGTCTTCATCGACCTTGAGATTGCGAATGAGAAAGTCGATGACTTCAGCTCTGCCAATGGCCGTCATGAAGGTGGTCTCTTCACTGTCGAGCAGTGCGGTCACTTCTTCCATGGCGGGCTCGCCAGCAAAAAAGGCAATGACGGCGCAAGCATCGAGAAGAATCAACGCAGCATCTCTCGAGTCGCATCTGCCAAACGCTCTTCTGCTCGAATTTCGTCTGTCGATCGGACCCGGCCTCGATACTTCCCGGCAAGGGCTCGGACAGGATCGGCCGGTGCCGGTCGAACAACAAGATGATCACCGCAATCAACCACGGTCAATTCAATGGCCGCCCAGCGACTCCTCACCTTGGCTGGAATGGAAATTTGTCCGTTTCCGGAGAGTTTCATGGTGTAGGTCGTCATACAACAATTTTAGCAATCCGTTGTAGGAAAGCCTCGTCACTGAGAACTCGGCGCAGGTCAAGGCAGTGCCAATGTGCACGAAGTCATGACGCTCACAAGCGCATGGAAAGGTTCACACGTTTTGAAGACTGCGCCACTTTTCGGCGATGGTGAACCTTGCCAGCATCGCCAGCGATGAACTACCCCTCGAGTGCACCGACCACGTGGTTGATGGCACCACAAAGCACGGCAATGTCTTCTGGGTCAATTGCGGGGAACATTGCGACGCGCAACTGGTTGCGACCTAACTTGCGGTAGGGCTCGGTGTCCAAGATGCCATTGGCACGAAGCGCCTTGGCGATTGCAGCAGCATCAATGTGGTCGTCGAAGTCAATGGTGGCAACGACGTGACTGCGGTCTTCAGGGTGCTCAACAAAGGGGCGAGCAAAGCCAGCTTCACTGGCCCAGCTGTAGAGGATTTCAGCGGAGCGGTCAGTGCGACTCGTGGCCCAAGAAAGTCCACCTTGTTCGTTCATCCACTTCACTTGCTCATTGAGCAGGTACAGCGTTGCAAGTGCTGGGGTGTTGTAGGTCTGATCGAGGCGTGAGTTGTCGAGCGCGGTCTTTAAGTCAAAAAACGCTGGGATAAAGCGGTCTGAAGCTGCAATGCGCTCGATGCGCTCAACCGCAGCGGGTGACACGAGTGCCAGCCAGAGTCCACCATCTGACGCGAAGCACTTCTGCGGGGCGAAGTAGTAGCAGTCGAACTGACTGGGGTCGACCGCGAGTCCTCCAGCACCAGAGGTTGCATCGACGGCCACGAGGCCGGTTGCACCTTCGGGGCGCTCAATGGCCATCGACACACCCGTTGAGGTCTCGTTGTGAGTGAACGCGTAGAGATCAATTTCGTCGTTGGCGACGGCGTAGGAGCGAGTGCCAGGTTCTGCCTTCAACACTTCAGGGTCAGCCAGCCATGGGGCTTGCTTCGCCGCGCTGGCGAACTTTGAGGAGAACTCGCCAAAAGAGAGGTGTTGTGACTTGTTCTCGATCAATCCAAAGGTGGCGATATCCCAGAACGCAGTTGCTCCACCATTGCCGAGGAGAACTTCATAGCCATCTGGCAGGTTGAAAAAACTGGCAAGACCCGAGCGAACTTCACCAACAACGTTCTTCACTGTTGCTTGGCGGTGCGAGGTGCCGAGGAAGGACGTGGTGACCTTTGCCAAGGCTTCCATTTGGGCCGGTCGAACCTTCGAAGGACCGCAGCCGAACCGTCCATCAGAGGGAAGAAGGTGGGCAGGAATCTGAATGTCGACTGGATTGGTCATGTATGTAATCATTGCAGAGTGACCACGCGTAAAGAAACCGCCCGAATCTCCAAGCGACTTGCGACGCTTGCCCCTTCTGCCACCTTGGCGGTCGATGCTCGAGCAAAGGCCTTAAAGGCTGCTGGACATGACGTCATTGGCTTTGGTGCTGGTGAGCCCGACTTCCCAACTCCTGCCCACATTGTTGAAGCAGCGGTCGAAGCGGTGCGCGATCCGAAGAACCACCGCTACACCCCAACTGCTGGACTTCCAGAGCTCCGTGAAGCAGTTGCGGCCAAGACACTTCGTGACTCGGGTCTCGTGGTTGAGCCATCTCAAGTACTCATCACCAATGGCGGCAAGCATGCCATCACCAACGCCTTCACCGCCCTCATTGACCCAGGTGACGAGGTCATCGTGCCTGGTCCGTATTGGACGACCTACCCAGAAGCCGCAGCACTGTGCGGTGCCGTTCCAGTTGAGCTCATTGCTGATGAGTCAACAGGGTTCAAGGTGACTGTTGAACAATTGGAATCGGTGCGCACACAGAAGACCAAGGTGCTCGTCTTCGTGTCGCCGTCGAACCCAACTGGGGCGGTCTATCACCGCGATGAGATTGAAGCCATTGGCCGCTGGGCGGCAGAACACGGCATCTGGGTGTTGTGTGACGAGATCTACGAACACCTCGTCTACGGCGAGGCTCGTCACTACTCCCTTCCCGTTGTCGTTCCAGAAATTGCTGACCGCTGGGTGGTCGTGAACGGTGTGGCGAAGACCTATGCCATGACTGGCTGGCGGGTGGGCTGGGTTATTGGCCCTCGCGACTTGACCGATGCCATGATCAACTATCAGTCACAGACCACGTCGAACGTGAACAACGTTGCCCAACGCGCTGCGTTGGCGGCAGTGTCAGGCGACTTGGTGGCGGTTGAAGAAATGCGCACCGCGTTTGATCGTCGTCGCCACTTGATTGTCAACGGCTTGAACGCCATTTCTGGCATTTCGTGTCCGATGCCAGACGGTGCGTTCTATGCCTATCCAAACGTGCAGGGTCTGCTCGGAAAAACCATTGATGGCAGTCGTCCACAAACCAGTGCCGAGTTGGCGGAACTCGCCATTGATGTGGCCAAGGTCGCCGTTGTTCCTGGCGAAGCCTTTGGTGCGCCTGGTTACTTCCGTATGAGCTACGCCCTCGGCGATGCCGACCTGCAAGAAGGCGTCAGCCGCCTAGCCTCATTGTTTAATGGCGCTACTGACTAAGCGCTTTTTCGTTCGCTTCACCACAACTTGAAAGGACCCTTTGTGGCCCGTGTCCTTGTCACTGAGAAGATTGCCCAAAATGGGCTCGACATGCTGGCAGCTGCCGGCCATGAGGTCGATGTCCAAGAAGGACTGACCGAAGAGCAACTCATTGCCACCATTCCTGGTGCCCATGCGCTCATCATTCGTTCTGCCACTCAAGTGACCGAACCCGTCTTGGCTGCTGCCAAGGACCTCATCGTGGTTGGCCGTGCAGGTATTGGTCTTGACAACGTCGATGTGCCAGTCGCCACCGCACTCGGCGTCATGGTGGTGAATGCTCCAACCTCCAATATCGTCTCGGCAGCAGAGCAAACCATGGCCCTCATGTTGGCCATTGCTCGAAATGTCCCTCAAGCGCACTCAGCTCTTGTCAATGGCAAGTGGGAGCGTTCAAAGTGGGAAGGCGTCGAACTCTACGAAAAGACCCTCGGTGTGTTTGGTCTCGGTCGTATTGGTGCCCTCGTTGCCCAACGTGCGCTGGCGTTTGGTATGCGCCTTGTCGCCTATGACCCCTACATCTCGGCCGAGCGGGCCAAGCGCATGGGCGTTGAGTTGCTCTCGATTGAAGAAGTAGTGGCCCAGTCAGACTTCATCACGATCCACTTGCCGAAGAACAAAGAAACCCTTGACCTGTTCAACTTGGAGATGCTGAAGAAGGCCAAGCCAAGCCTTCGTCTCATCAACGTTGCTCGTGGTGGCATTGTCAATGAAGCTGACCTCGCTGTTGCCTTGAGCGAAGGCATCATTGCTGGAGCGGCACTTGACGTGTTCTCGAAGGAGCCAACAACGGAGTCTCCGCTGTTTGGACTCCCAAACATTGTTGTTGCTCCACACCTCGGTGCGTCGACGGTTGAGGCTCAAGACAAGGCGGGTCTGACGATTGCCGAGCAGCTGATCTTGGCGCTCAACGGGGAGTTTGTGCCCTTTGCCGTCAACGTGTCCGCTGGTGAAGTCTCCGGTGCCGTTGCGCCGTTCATGCCTGTTGCCGAGCAACTCGGCCGGTTCTTTGCTGGCCTCCATGAGTCAATTCCGACGTCAATTGACATCGAGTTTGCTGGCGACTTGGCCGGTGCTGGAACAAAGATCTTGACCCTGTCAGTACTCAAGGGCTTCCTCGGCGCATTCATCGAAGAATCGGTCAGCTACGTCAACGCTCCGCAGTTGGCTGAAGCCAATGGCTTGGCCATTACCGAGAACTCAACCGTGACGAGTCACGACTTCGTGAACCTCATCACGTTGCGCAGCGCCGACCACTCCGTGTCGGGCACCTTGGCTGGTGTTGGTATTCGAACGGAACCACGCATTGTTGGCGTCGATGACCACTTGGTCGATGTGAAGCCAACAAAAGACATGCTCGTTGTTCGAAACGACGACCGTCCCGGCATGATTGGAGCCGTTGGCACGGCGCTTGGCAATGCCGGTGTGTCGATTACGCGTATGGCTGTTGGCCCAAGCCGTGAGGGCAACACTGCACTGATGGTCCTCGCCACTGGTACGCCAGCGAGTGATGACCTCCTCGCCCAACTGCGCACCATGGACGGCATCTTGGCCGTTGCTCGAGTCGAGCTGTAGTTAGGAGTCGCTCGGCTTCCGGGCGACGTCTCGATACTCCGTCAAACTCCGGGTCGAAGCCTTTTCCTTGGATTTTGGTGTTTGCTTCGCCAACTGCGTGACGACGAACACGGCCAAAAGCGCAGCGAGCACCAGTAGGGCAAAGAGCTTCTTCATTACCCCAGCCTAGAAGGTGGCGCGACGAAACTGGCTCGGACGGTGACGGTTGGCAACGCCATCACGCCTCTGCCCAATGGTTCACGCAACAAGGGTGAACCATTGGGCAAGCTGACGAGTGATGTGAGCGGTCGCTACGAGAGCGAAG
>CANFJV010000086.1 GCA_947447225.1 Acidimicrobiaceae bacterium | reverse complement strand
GGGATCGACGGCCGTGAACTCCGCCAGTTCGCTCCGGTGTTCTCTCGATCGGTGACACTCCCTTGAGCATCACCCGCTACCAGCTGCGGAGCACCTGAGTGGTGTCGAACGCGTTCGAGGTTGACGCCGCTGGGTAGTCGGCTTCAGCCAACGGCTGGAACACGTCGGCAACTTTGGGTCCGAACTGGTCACCAAGTGGCTTAAGCAACGAGAGATCAAAGCCGTAGAGATCAGCGGCGTTCAAGCACACGTAGCGCTCAACTTCCTGAGGATCAACGCCAGCGAAGGCAACTCGAAGTGCATCGGTCGAAAACGGCCACGTACCTTCAGAGTGTGGATAGTCATCGCCCCACATGAGCGCACCAGGGGCGAATTCGCTTCGAAGGGCCGACTCTGAAGAGCGCAGGAACGACGCACCGAGGTAGAAGTTGCGGTGGAAGTACTCGCTTGGTTTCATCGACATGCCCTGGGCCGCAGCGCCAAAGAACATTGCTTCAGCTGCTGCGCCCCCGGCCATGCGTCCGTAGAACCAGTCGAGAGTTTCAAGCCCACGTGGAAGCCAGGAAACCCCCTGTTCGGTCATAGTGAACTTGAGTCCAGGGAACCGTTCGAGCACGCCGCCAAAGATCAGGTGCCACATGGGTCGATGGCTGAACCACGGCAACTCCACGAGCATCATGGCTCGTGCTACTTCCAACTCGCCATAGTCAGGCAGGCCTGAGCCACCGTGGATGTTGATGACGGTGCCCGTCTCTTCACACAGGCGCCACAGCGGGTCGTAGATGGGATCGTAGAGACCGGGGAGTGGCGAACCTGGAGGAATCGATGGCAACAAGATGCCACCGAAGGGCTTGAAGTTCTCTGCCGCCCACTTCACCTCGGCCAAGGTGTCGTCCAAGTTGTTCACGAACACTTGCACGACGCCGGCGCGACGACCTGGGGTCAAGTTGCAGAAGTCGAGGAGCCAACGGTTGTGGGCCTGAACGCCGGCCCACCGACGGTCGTAGTCCTCCGCGCTTGGTGGTAGCGCCACGAGGTTGCCTTCTTCGAAGAACGGGGGAACGGTGTTCGGAAACAAGACTTCTGCCACAATGCCGTCTTGTTCGTGTTCGCGAACCCGGGCGTCGGAGTCCCAATTGCGAAACCGGATCGGCGCCAGAAGATCGGCGAAGGGCACCTCATAGGTAGCCGCCCACGCGTCGAATTCCTCGTGGAAGCGACTCGCGAGGTAGGGCCGGTAGTCGGTCACATCCCCACCGGCGTGGGCATCACAACTGATCACGGTGTAGCGAGCGTCATCCATG
Source organism: Acidimicrobiaceae bacterium (assembly GCA_947447225.1). Lineage (GTDB taxonomy): Bacteria > Actinomycetota > Acidimicrobiia > Acidimicrobiales > RAAP-2 > CAIQEU01. The sequence continues at coordinate 6,454 of CANFJV010000086.1, read as the reverse complement.
GTGACTCCTTAGTGCAAAAGGGTTGGCGGCAATTGACCTGCAGCGATGGCGTCTGCTCGTTCATGGAGCAACGGGCCAAACTTCTCAATGTTTGGTCCGAGGATGAACTTGCCCTCGTCTAAGTCCTCTAAGACCTTCATGCCGAGCCAGTCAAGGTCCACCACATCAGCCGGAAGACCGAGTTGTTCAAGTTGCGCCTTGAATTCGGCAAAGGTCGTGCCAGGTGCAGGCGGGCGAGGCTTCACCCGAGCAAGTTCTTCGGGGCGGTTGCGTTGTGCGGTCCACAGTCCCGTGTCAAGCAGGCCGCCACCGGGATAAAACACGTGAGCGCCGATCTCGGCACCAGTTTTTTGAAGTTGGTGGGCGAGCGCCTCGGTGAAGCAGCTGACCGCTGCCTTTGATGCCGCGTAGACGCTGGCATGAGGAACAGGTGCCACGCCACCGTCACCAGATGACGTGGTGATGATCTCGCCGGTACCTCCCGCTTCGAGCATCCGGGGCAAGAACGTAAGGACCGTGCCCGCACATCCAAAGACATTGACCGAGAAGCACCAACGCCAGTCGTTGAGCTCTTGCTCCCATGGCAAACCGCCGCCACCAGAGGTCACGCCAGCGTTAGCGAAGAGCAGATCAACGCGACCCTCGTTGGCGAAGATGTCATCGGCGAAGGCTTCAAGCGACTCGCCACTACTCACGTCAAGACGAATGCCACGAACGGTACCGAGTTCGCTCAATTCCTCAACAGTGGCGTTGAGCTGTGGCACCTCAATGTCACCAATGACAACCTGTGCGCCTCTGGTCAGCAGTGCGACGACCAACCCACGACCGATGCCACCAGCACCCCCGGTGACCACTGCAATCTTCCCGGCATATTCCATTCGAGACCCCCCTCGCTTGCTCAGTTCTACACCTCACTGGCAAGAGGTGCCAATTGCGTTACCCGCGACGAGCAGCAGGGAACATCGGCCGAAATTCACCGTCCGCGTTGAGGTCAAGGGTCACCTCAATAGTTCCGGCGAAATCGAGAATCTTCGCCTCGTCCCCCGGCCGGGAAATGATGCCAATGCCAACTGGCATGCCGTCAACGAGTCCCATTGGAACGCAGGCAATCGGCCAACCGGCAATGGCTGGAGCCATCGTGGTTGGCGCCGCCTTCGCCCCGTCTTCACCCAAGATGAGGTCTTGCTTCCACGCAGGTCCATAGGTTGGAGCGACAAGGACGTCGGCGTCGCAAAGCGCCGGTTCAAGACAGGTCGTGATCGCCCATTCAAGATTTCGACGGCGTGCCTCGTCGTAGCGTGATGCCGATCGACCACCGAGCGCATGAGCTTGTTCGAAGAACTCATGGCCAAAGTGTGCGAGTTCGACGTCGTGGTGCTGTTCTTCGAAGTGAATGACGTGAGCCAAACTCTCCGGCGAGCCAGGGCGACTGCTCAGATACGCGTTCAAGTCATCATTCATCTCACACAACAGCACCGTGAGTTCATCATCTTGGTCTTGGTTGCGTGGACGTGCTACCTCACGATCTTCGAGATCGAGACCAGCGGCGCGGAGTCTCGCCATCGTCTCCTCGAACAGCGCATCGGTCTTTGGGTGTCCGGTCTTCCACGTGCTCGCTACGACTGCTTTCGCTGCCACGTGTGCCGTCCGCAGCTTCGCGCGCGAAGGAGCCAAGACTTCGAAAAGCAGCTGGACATCGCGAACAGTCCTCGCCATTGGTCCGGGACTGTCTTGGCTCGAGGAGAGCGGGACGATGCCGTGAGTGGAGATCGTTCCAACCGTTGGCTTCATGCCGACCACTCCATTGAGCGAGCTCGGACACACAATCGAACCATCGGTCTCCGTGCCGATGGCAAGCGGGCTCAGCCCAGCAGCGAGTGCCGCACCTGAACCTGATGACGAGCCACCAGCACTGCGGTCGGTTGCCCATGGATTGGCCGTGAGCCCACCGACAGCTGACCAACCAGATGCAGACTCGGGAGAGCGGAGATTGGCCCACTCAGACAAGTTGGTTGAACCCAAGATGATGAGACCAGCGGCACGAAGCGTCTCCACGAGTGCTGCATCGCCGTGTGGGCGCGCCATGAGCGCGGTTGACCCAGCTGATGAGGGGAGCCCCCGCACTTCAATGTTGTCTTTGACCACAATGGGAATGCCATCGAGTGGGCTGAGAACGTTGCCCGCTCTGCGTCGGTCATCGGCGGCGGCAGCTTGGGCGATGGCGTCGTCACTCACCGCGAGGATCGACCGAAGCCCGATGGCACTTGCCGGTGCGTCGATGGCATCAATGCGAGCGAGGAGACCGGTAACGATCTCCACCGAGGTGAGCGTTCCTCGTTCCAAGGCTTCGCTCAACTGCTCGGCGGTCATGTAGCCGAGATCACTCGTCGCTAGGTGAGGGTCAATTGTCGCCATTGCTCCACGCTAGAGGTGTAATCGAACCTTGCAGAGTGTTGATCGCTGCTCTAGAGACGGGTCACGGTCGTTAGCATCGATGGCAGTCGAGGAGATCACGTGGCAGAACTGCAATCATTCAGCGCAGATGGTCCTTGGACGCTCGACTTGGAGCAACTCACGTACCTCAAAGATGCCGACCGCCTCCGGAGGCTCGCCCAACAAGGAGTGCCGAATTGGACAAAGCGTCGATTTCTGCCCCCCGGCTTTCGGGCACTCAAAGCGGCAGGAGTCCTCGGATGGGCGGTACTTCGCTGGGCGCTGACGGACCGGCGGCGTGACCGCTCAACATCTCGAGCAGGTCTTTCTCGGCGAGTTCGAGATGCCTTCATCGTGCTCGGTCCGACCTACATCAAGCTGGGGCAGATCATCGCCGCGGCGCAAGGCATTTTGCCCCAAGAACTCGTCGATGCCTTCGCCACACTTCGCGACAAGGTGCCGGCTGAATCATTCGACCATGTGCGGGCTCAAGTCGAAGGTGAGCTCGGTCGTCCGCTCTCCGCGGTGTTTTCCACGTTTGAGGAGACCCCAATTGCTGCAGCGTCCATTGCCCAGGTGCACTTTGCTCGCCTTTTGACGGGCGAAGAAGTTGCGGTCAAAGTGCAGCGCCCTGGGATTGCACAGCGGGTCTCGAAGGACTTAAAGAACATGGTGTGGGTGGCACCACTGTTGGCCAAGCGCATCGAACTCATGAAGATCGTGAATCTGCCGGCAATCATTGAAGTGTTTGCGGAGACCATTGTCGAAGAACTCGACTTTCGACTTGAAGCGTCGAACATGGTCGATCTCGCCATTGTCCTTGATGCAACCGGTCACAACAACGTGATGATCCCGCGACCACACCCAACACTCGTGACCAAGCGCCTGCTTGTGATGGAGCGATTTGTGGGCTTTGCCTTTGAAGACGGCGAGGCCATGCGGGCAGCGGGCGTTGACACCACGTCGGTGGTGCGAGCCCTCATGGTCTCCCTCTTAGAGGGAACCTTGATCTACGGCGTCTTCCATGGCGATCTCCACCCTGGCAATTTGCTCGTGCTTGCTGACGGAACCGTTGGGCTGCTCGATCACGGCATCACTGGTCGCTTAAGCGAAAGTGAGCGCGGGCTGTTTTTGAAGGTCATCTTGTCGTCATTTGCCGGTGACCATCGAGGAGTCCTTGAGGGCTATCAGGGTCTTGGAGCATTGCCGATGGACGCAGACCTCGATGCCTTCTTGGTCGAGATCCCTCTAGCTGCGCCCAATCTTGACCCGTCAACTGCTGGGGCTGATGAGCTCATGGCAGAGATGCGACGGGTAACCAAAGCCATGGTCGCTCACGGGCTCAAGATTCCAAAAGAAGTCGTGCTCTACATGAAAGACGTCTTGTTCTTGGACGCCGCCATTGCCAACTTGGCCCCAGATCTCAACTTGTTGGCCGAGTTCAGCTTCATCTCGGCGTATTTTGCTGCAACCTATGGAGAAACGATTGCTCGCCAACTCGGGATTGACCCATCAGCGATCACCTTCGACCCCTCAGCGCTGCTCCAAGCCGTTGGGATGGACCCAACCGCAGAAGCACTCACGCCTCGACAAATCAGAGCGCAGCGTGAAGAGGTTGCAGCCAAACTGCAAGGTCTCGAAGAGTCCTGATTCAACTTCGGGCTGCCAACTAGCCTCGAAGCGAACCGGGAGGATGCTGTGACGATGTCTGCTGCTGAACAAGGTGCCCGCACCTACGAGCTCGATCGGGCTCATGTCTTTCACTCATGGTCGGCCCAAGGGGCGATCACCCCAATGGTGATTGCCTCAGCCGAGGGGAGCTACCTCACCGACGCCGATGGCAATCGGTATCTCGATTTCTCCAGCCAACTCGTCAACACCAACATTGGCCACCAACATCCAAAGGTGGTCGCCGCCATTCAGGCCCAAGCAGCCAAGCTCTGCACCATCGCCCCCCAGCACGCCAACGATCAGCGTTCTGAAGCAGCACGACTCATCACGAATCGCGCTCCGAGCACCCTCAACAAGGTCTTTTTCACCAATGGCGGAACCGAAGCGGTCGAGCACGCTGTTCGCATGGCTCGACTCCACACTGGGCGACACAAGGTGCTGTCGACCTACCGGAGCTACCACGGAGCCACGGCGACGTCGATCAATTTGACCGGAGATCACCGTCGCTGGGCAAGCGACACGGCAACCGCAGGTGTCGTGCACTTCTTCGGCCCATTCCTCTACCGCAGCGCGTTTCACGCCACTACTGAGACTGAAGAGTGCAGCCGTGCACTTGAGCACTTGCGTGACATCATCACCTTTGAAGGACCCTCCACCATTGCCGCCATCATCTTGGAGACCGTCCCGGGAACCGCCGGCATCATGGTGCCGCCGCCTGGGTATTTGGAGGGCGTTCGAGCACTGTGTGACGAATTTGGCATTTGCTACATCGCCGACGAAGTGATGGCAGGGTTTGGTCGCACGGGGAAGTGGTTTGCCTTTGAGCACTTTGGCGTCGTGCCTGACCTTGTGACCTTTGCCAAGGGCGTGAATTCTGGCTACGTGCCACTTGGTGGCGTCGTGGTGAGTGATGCCATCGCCGCAACGTTCCACGACCGGCCCTATCCAGGGGGATTGACCTATTCGGGCCATCCGCTTGCCTGTGCAGCTGCAGTTGCGACCATTTCAGCAATGGAAGAAGAAGGGGTCATTGACCACGCCGCCACCATTGGTCGGGACCACTTGGGGCCTGGACTTCGAGCGCTCCAAGCAAAACACCAACTCATTGGTGAAGTTCGCGGCCTTGGGGTGTTCTTCGCCCTCGATCTCGTCAAAGACCGAGGAACCAAAGAACCACTTGCCCCATACGGCGGGACGAGTCCTGAAATGAGTGCACTTGTTGGAAAAGCGAAAGCAAAGGGACTGCTTTTGTTTTCGAATTATCACCGCATCCACTGTGTTCCACCGTGCACGGTGTCGGCAGCTGAAGTGGCCGAGGGCTTGGCAATTCTCGATGAGGTCTTTACTGAAGTCGAAGCTGAACTCGGCCTGGCCTAATGCGGAAACCCTGTTGTGCTTGTGTTTGCCTTTAGGGTGGAGTGAGGAGGATCTCGCGTGAGAACAATTACTGCCGCACAATTGCTCGAACGACTCGATCGAGACCAAGTCACCTATCTCTTAGATGTTCGAAGCCCGGAAGAGTTCGACAATTGGCACATTGATGGAGCCGTCAATCTGCCGCTCGCTGAGCTTCCACACCATTTGAACCGAATCCCGCGTTCAGCTGAAGTCTTTACTATTTGCGCCGCCGGTGCTCGCTCTGCATCTGCGGCGCAACTGTTAGAGCAACGGTTCTTTGATGCCACCTCGGTTGAAGGCGGCATGGCGGCGTGGGCAAATGTCTATGACCAAGCCGAGCGGAGCGTTGGTCGGGCAACCATTGTCCAAGTTCGCCGACGCGGCAAGGGCTGTTTTGGTTATGTTGTCGGCGCCGCTGGTGCTTGCGTGGTGATCGATCCATCCATTGCCATTGAGCGCTACCAGCAGGTCGCCGCAGCGCGAGGTTGGCGCATTGTGAGTGTGGTCGATACGCACTTGCACGCGGATCACCTCTCTGGAGCACGTCTTTTGGCCGATGCGGAAGAAGTGCCGTATTACTTGGGCGCCGATGAACCGGTTCACTTTGCCCACACCCCAATGCCAGAGCGCATTGTCCTTGGTTCGGGCGAGTATGTGGCCACGATTAAACCGTTGGCCGCACCAGGTCACACCATGGGCTCGACCATGCTGTTGGTCGAAGGATCAGCACTGCTCACCGGTGACACCATCTTCCTTGATGGCGTCGGCCGTCCCGACTTGGCAGAAAAGGCAGCAGAATTTGCCGCCAATCTCTACACCTCGATTCACGCCCATACCGATGACTTGGGCGATGACGTGGCGGTGCTGCCGGCACATGTTGGAACTGGCGTTGAGGTCTTGCCTGGCGTCATCACCACGGAGACTCTGGGCGCGCTTCGCTGGCGACTTGCTC
>CANFJV010000085.1 GCA_947447225.1 Acidimicrobiaceae bacterium | reverse complement strand
GGTTCTGACTGCCGCAATCGCCCGGTCGAGGTCGGCATCGTTCACGTCCAAGTGCGTGACAAAGCGCACGACGCCTGGAGCAATGGTGGTGGCCAACACGCCTTGTTTGCTCAAGTGTTCGAGGACTTGCGCATCGTTTGAAACCCGAGCCAACACAATGTTGGTTTCGGTCCGAGAAACATCAACAGACGCATGGGGCCATGCATCATGCAACGCCTCGGCCAACCGTCTGGCTCGTTCATGATCGTCGTGAAGCCGCTCAACATGGTGCTGCAAGGCATACAGCCCAGCTGCAGCAATGATGCCGGCTTGGCGCATGGTTCCACCAAATCGCTTCCGTTCGTCAGCTGCTCGTGCCATGTGCTCCGCACTGCCTGCAAGCAGCGAGCCAACTGGTGCGCCAAGGCCTTTTGACATACAACTCATCACCGTCGTCACCGGAGCAGCAAGTTCTGCAAGTGACGTGCCGGCAGCGATGTGCGCATTGAACAGGCGGGCACCATCGAGATGCACCGGCAAGCCCTTGGCCGCTCGCACGACTGCACAGAGGCGTTCTTTCGACCACACCACCCCACCGCCGGCCATGGAAGTGTTCTCAAGGCAGAGCAAGTTGACTTCTGGAAGATGGTGTTCCACCCCTTCGAGCACCTTTGCGACTTGGATGGCGGAAATGAACCCATCTGGGTCATCCAACGTGGCAAATTGCACTCCCGCATTCTTGGCTGCTGCGCCCATTTCATAGAGCACGACGTGGGCTCGTTTGGCCGCAATCACCACATTGCCGGGCCTTGTGTGGAGGCGAAGGGCAATTTGATTGGCCATCACCCCCGATGGCACAAAGAGCGCGGCTTGTTTCCCGACGAGTTCGGCGTAGTGCGCTTCAAGCGCCTTGACCGTTGGGTCTTCACCAAAGCCATCATCACCAACTTCTGCCTTCGCCATCGCCGCACGCATTTCGACGGTGGGCTTGGTGACGGTATCGCTGCGCAAATCGACAAGTCCGCTCATCTCTTCACCATACCGACGAGACGGGCAAGGTGAACTTCTAAGGTGGTTCCATGACGCTTAGTGAATCGTTTGATCCGAACCACCTTCCCGATGCCGGTGTGCACCTTGCCCTCGGAATCACCATTCAAGAAGCAAGTCCCGAGCGGGTCGTCGTGTCGGTTCCGGTCACCTCAACGGTCCACCAGCCTTATGGCATCTTGCATGGCGGCGTCTCGGCGTTGCTCGCTGAATCCGCCGCAAGTATTGGAGGGGCGGTCACCGCACCAGCTGGCAAAGTGGTCGTTGGAACCGAACTCAACTGCAGCCACCTTCGTTCCATGAGCGAGGGCGTGCTGACGGCAACGGCGACCCCCATTCGTATTGGTCGCACCATCCAAGTCTGGGGCATTGAATTGACCGATGAACTGGGGAGATGCATCTGCACCGCTCGCTGTTCGCTTGCCGTGATCGAGCGTCCCTAGATTCCGTCGGTGCCCGAATCTGTTCCTGCTGCCGTGTTAGGTTCACTGCGACTGATTTCTCCCGCCGAGTGTGAGGTTCTTCGTTGATACGCCTTAACCAGCTTCACCTGATGACCCCCACGCTCACCAACCCACCAACCCACTCATGACTGAACCAGCACTCCTCATCTTGGCTGCCGGCCGCGCTCGACGCTTTGGCGGAATTAAGCCACTTGCCCCAATTGGTCCAAGTGGTGAAGCCGTCATTGACCTGCTTGCCCACGATGCCGTCACGGCAGGATTTACTCGCATTGCCATCGTGATTAACGACACGACCGGACCAGTGATCAAAGAACACATTGCGCAACACTGGAACCTTGACCAGCTGAAGGTTGACTTTGCCGTGCAAGACGAGCCCCACGGCACCGTGCACGCGGTCTTGGCCGCGAGCGAGGTCATTGCAGGCTCGGCCTTTGCGGTTTCCAACGCCGATGACCTCTACGGTCCCGCCGCACTCGCCCACCTCTACAACCACCTTTCGAACAACGCGAGCGAAAATGCCATGGTGGCGTTCCAACTTGAGCGCACACTCGTTGGCTCGAGCCCAGTGACGCGTGGCGTGTGTCACATTGACCAAGATGGTCGCCTTGTTGGTATTGATGAGCGGCGTGGCGTCCACCGTGACGAAGGCGGCACCATCGCGGTCGATGATGGATTGAGCCCAGCAGTTCTTGACCCGACGCTTCGGGTGTCGATGAACCTTTGGGCCTTTGCCTCTGGGATGTGGCCGGTCTTTGCGCGAGCGATGGCCGAGCACGATTTGGCCACAGGTGAAGTGCTCTTGCCAGTGGTGGTCGATCACTTAATTCACGGCACGATGGCCGGCGTTGACACCGCACTGCGCACAATTTCGGTCTACACCAGTGACGAGAACTGTGTTGGCGTCACCCACCCAGGCGACTTGGAACTTGTCCAACAGCACATCATTGAACAAGTAGACGCAGGAAACCGCGCCAAAGTGCTGAGCGGCTCGCTGTATCGCTAGACGCGACACGAGCCCCGACCAAGTGAACAGTTTCCTGTTCTCTTGACGGGACTCGCATCTGCTTACACTCTCGAGCACCAATCAACCGTGTCGGACAATTGATGGACGCTCGGGCCGATCTCTCGATCCTCCGCCGCGAATGTTCGCCTCGCTTAGGTGAGAGCCTCTCGGACTCTCGTGCCTTCGCTGCATGAATGATGAACGACTGCGGGCCATTCGTCAAACGCAGAATGCAGCAACCTGGCGACACGCATCATGGCTTGCGTGTTGTCCACAGATGCGCACGGGTTGCACACAAGAACTCCTACGTTCTCCACATCTTTCCCACAAGTACCGTTATTCGGTGGCGAAAAAGACGTTCTTTGTCTCCGTGAACGCACGAATCGCCTCGGGGCCAAGTTCGCGGCCCAAGCCGGACTGCTTCATGCCACCAAATGGCGTCGCATATCGCACCGACGAGTGGGAGTTGACCGACAAGTTGCCAGCGTCGACTGCTCGTGCCACCCGCACCGCCCGACTGAGATTGTTGGTCCAGATCGATCCCGAAAGTCCATAGTTCGTGGCGTTGGCCAACCGTATGGCTTCGTCTTCTTCGTGAAAGCGCTGGATGACGACCACCGGACCAAAGATCTCTTCAGTCACCACCCGACTCGTTGGCGAGTCCGCCAACAGCACCGTTGGAGGAAAAAAGAATCCTTCGCCACTTGGCGCGGCACCTTGGAACAGCACCTCACTCGTGCCATCGAGAAAGCTCGTCACCCGTTCATGGTGCGCGGCGGAAATGAGTGGACCCATCTCAGTTTCGGGCAACGCAGGGTCGCCAACGACGACTCCAGCAACGGCGGTGGAGAAGCGCTCTACAAACGCATCAAAAACCGTGTCTTCAACCAAGATGCGGCTGCGGGCACAGCAGTCTTGGCCTGCATTATCAAACACGCCGTAGGGGGCTGTGGCCGCAGCACGATCAAGATCGCTGTCGGCAAAAACGATGTTGGCACTCTTGCCGCCAAGTTCAAGAGTGACGCGCTTGACCTGTGGGGCACAGGCCGCCATTAACGCCGTCCCAACTCGAGTTGAACCGGTGAAGCAAACCTTGGCCACTTTTTCATTGGTGACGAAGCGATGACCAACAACTGGGCCCTCACCAGGCAGGACCTGAAACACGCCGTCAGGAAGCCCCGCTTGTTGTCCGAGTTCACCCAAGCGAATGGCGGTGAGCGGAGTAACTTCTGCTGGTTTCAGCACGACGGTGTTGCCCGCAGCGAGTGCGGGGGCAAAACCCCAAGCAGCAATGGGCATGGGAAAATTCCACGGGACAATAATCCCGACCACACCAAGCGGTTCGTGGAAGGTCACGTCCATGCCACCAGCAACAGGAATCTGCAGACCAGTGAGTCGCTCAACGCCGCCGGCACAGTATTCGAGGAGGTCGCGAACATTGCCCGCTTCCCAGCGTGCATTGCCGATCGTGTGGCCGGCGTTTTGCACTTCTAATGAGGCCAACTCTTCTAAGTGATGATCAACAAGATCAGCAAAGCGGCGAAGGAGTTTCGCCCGATCACTTGGCGCTACTGCTCGCCAGGCAGGAAATGCTGCAGCAGCACGATCAATGGCAGCATCGCATTGCGCCAGATCGAGTGAGGCAACGGTAGAAAAAGCAAGGCCGGTCGTTGGATTGATGAGTGTGGTTTCGTGCACCCTTCCATTGTCGTAGAAAACCGAGAACCCATGTGTCACTTGTACATCTCGGCCAAAAGTTGCCGCTTTGGCCTTGGTCGCGTTCCGCGGTTAGCCTCTCGTCGTGCAAAGTTCGAATGAAAATAACGGCTTTAACCTTGGGACAGTGTTCACCCGCCTTGCCGCGGTACACCCTGACCGCGACTGCCTTGTCTGGGGCGACAAGCGCTGGACCTATACGCAGATGCTCGAGCGCTCCCGTCGGCTTGCCTCGTTCCTGTTTGATCGTGGCTATGGAGCGCACACTGAGCGCGACCAACTCCAAGGCCATGAGTCTGGTCAAGACCATCTGGCCATTGCCCTCTACAACTCAAATCAATACTTGGAGTCCATGATTGGCAGCTACCTCGCACGGGTGGCACCGTTCAATGTGAACTACCGCTACGTCGGTGACGAACTTCGCTACCTGTTCAATGATGCCAAGCCAAAGGTGCTCGTGTATCACGCAGCACTCGCTCCGGTGATTGCTGAAATCAGGGGTGAAGTGCCCTCCATTGAGGTGTATCTCCAAGTGGCCGACGAGTCGGGCAACGCACTGCTTGATGGGGCCCTTGACTACGAAGAAGCCCTCGCCCTTGGCTCTCCTGATGGTCCGCCGGTCACCCCAAGTCCTGATGACCTCTACGTGCTCTACACCGGCGGCACAACCGGCATGCCAAAGGGTGTCCTGTGGCGTCAAGATGACATCTACATGAACTGCATGGGCGGCCGAAAGATTGGCTCATGGGAAGCGGTCACGTCCTATGACGACGTGGAGCGCAATGCCCGTGAAGGATTTGGCCTCAAGGTCATGATCCTGCCGCCACTCATGCATGGCGCGGCACAGTGGTCAAGTTTCATCATGATGGGCGATGGCGCCACGCTGGTCCTGCCGGCCAAGCCACGCAGCCAAGACCCCGTTGACGTGTTGCGCACGATTGAGCGCGAACGGGTCAACACTTTCAACTGCGTCGGCGATGCCATGTTGCGCCCGCTGCTTGATGAACTCGACCGCGGCGACTACGACGTCTCGTCGCTCTTGGCCGTTGCGAATGGCGGTGCGCCACTGACCGCGGCACTGAAAGCTCGCACAGCTGAGCGCTTGCCGTCGGTCATCATCTCCGATTCGGTTGGTTCTTCCGAGACCGGAGCGCAAATGGTCTCGAACGCCGCTACTGGTTCACAACAAGGTCAATTCCGCCCAGGACCTGGTGCCGTGGTCGTGAGCGAAGACCTTGACCGCCTCCTTGTCCCTGGTGAAGACGCGCTTGGTTGGCTGGCTCAATCTGGTTGGGTTCCCCTTGGCTACTTAGGTGACCAGGCAAAGACCGCAAAGACCTTCCCTGTCATTGGTGCGCAGCGCTTCGCTGTCCCTGGTGACCGGGCCCGCCTGCTCGAAAGCGGCGAGATTGAACTGCTCGGTCGAGACTCGGTCACGATCAATTCTGGTGGCGAGAAGATCTTTGCCGAAGAAGTCGAAGGCGCTATTGCAGGTCACCCAGCAGTGTTTGACGTCGTCGTTACCGGTCGCCCCTCAGAGCGCTGGGGTTCAGAAGTCGTTGCCGTGGTTGCCTTTAACCCCGGAGCTTCGGCCACAAGAGAAGAACTGAGCGAGTGGGCATCGCACCATATTGCGCGCTACAAGTTGCCAAAAGATGTGGTCGTTGTCGACAAAATCGTTCGTTCACCTGCGGGCAAAGCTGACTACCGCTGGGCCAAGGAACAAGTCACCAAGCAATAGCTGCACTCGACGAGGTGGCATACGTTTTGCCACATCGTGGTGACGCAGCGCTGCTTAGGCGCCGAACTTCAGATACCAGTAGCCGCCGTTGTTGACATTGACGTAGTAGGTCGACGTTGCCGGAACCCCAACCGTTGTTGTCTTATCAATCGCTGCGTTCGTGACAAATGGGGTCGACCCTGGTCCGCCGGAAGTCGGCAGGTAACTCACCGAAGCGAACGTCGACGCAGTTGGGGTGTAGACGACGCGTAGAGCCATATCGGGCGACAACGTAAACGGCCCAAGCACTGCCGGTCCCGTTCCAATAAACGCAGTGGTTCCGGTGAAGGGCTGCTCTCCTCGAGGCTGGGTCACGGTGATGTTCCAGTGCAAATCTGCCGCCACCGTGAGTGAGTAGATGCCGTGCGGCAGATTGAGTGCTTGGGTGCCGAAGAAGTACCGAGTCTGATTAAGCAGCACGTCAACAGGGCGACCAGCTGGTTTCACCGCAACGGCAAAGTTCGCCGCACACGTGCAATGCATGTCGAACACGGTGGTGCCGCCTTCAACAGTGAAGTGGGTCGTGGTTTGTGAACCATTGCCACTGAACCGAATGGGGGCAATTTGGCCAACGCCTGTTCCCGGAAGCGGGAAGGTCGTCGACGTCACCGGCTTTGTCGTTGACGTAATCGTCGGCGTTTCGTGGTTTCTGGTCGCGAACAGGCCAACCACAATGATCCCCACCAAAATGAGCGCTAGTCGCTGTGGCCAGCGGCGAGGTTCTTCCCACTGCTTCCAGTCAGGGTCATAGAAGCGCGGGCTTTCAGGATCCATTGATGGAGGTAGGTCCGATCGCTTCTTCAGCGGCTTCACGGCGTAAGCGTAGCCCCATGTCGACCCGCGCGGTGTGGGCAAAGCATTGCGCCAACTTCCTAGGTTGCCGACGGGGCGTTGGCGAGTGCGATCAGCAGCGCTTGGGCATCGGTCACTCCAGCAAACATGAATCGGGTTGGCCGTCGAGAGGTATAGGTGTTGCCGAGCGTATTTTTCAACACCGGATCCTGCTCCCACTCAAGTCGCCCGAGCGGTGAATCGCTTGGATGCCGAAAGAGCACCGTTACTGCCCGCCCATGTTGCTGCGTTGTTGTTTCATGGAGCACTTCGCCAAGTTCCACGAAGCGAATATTGCTTCGATCATCAATGATGACGGCGCGCTCGGTCGTCACGGCATAGGTCGTCTTTCGCTTGCGTCGAGCCGTCACCATGAACCGCCCGATCGTGATGTAGAAGCCAACGGCAAGGAAGGGAAGTCCAAACAGCCTGAAGAAAAAGGGGGCATCTGATGCCCACACCGCGATATTCCAAGCGAGGGCGAATCCTCCCCAAAGCAGCGAGAACGGTACGAAAAAGACATCGGACGGCGTGAAACGAACTGCTGGGTCGGGTGAACCCTGCCACATCAAGGTTTCGCCGCTCCGCAACAGCGAGGCAAGTTGCGCACTTCGGTCAGGGAGTGGAGAGGTCACTGACAGAGTCTCCCCGAGCCGACAATGTCCCGCAACTTAGACCTTGTTCAACATTCCTTGAAAAAAGAACAGCCCCAAAACCGTGCGTTCGCCGGTTCTGGAGCTGTCCAAATTTCATTCAATCTTGTGGCGAAATCCCCTCAACGGGGATCAGCCCAACTGGTGGAGGTGAAGGTGTGATCCTCCACAACATAAGCAACACATCTGTCGGAACATAAGCAACACGAGGGTTGTTGAGAATCGGGCATGTCACAAGCCCGGTTGGTCATCACCGCAGTTGTTCTCGAGGGTCGCTCTCAAGCCGAGGTGGCTCGTTCC
>CANFJV010000084.1 GCA_947447225.1 Acidimicrobiaceae bacterium | reverse complement strand
TGCATGTTGCCGTCTTGCTCGACCAGCGCGAAGCGCTCGATGTGCACCTTTCGGCTGAAGGGAGCCACTCGTGAAGATCGCTATTGCTGGAGCTGGAAGTGTCGGCATTGCCATTGCCGAAGACTTGGGGCGAAACGGCCACGACGTCATTGTGTTCGAACAAGAACCAGAAGTTGCCGAACGGTTGAATTCAACGACGGACCTTCGGGTGATTGCTGGAGATGCGTGCGAACTCGCCACGCTTCGGGCCAACAACTTAGATGAGGTCGACGTCATGGTTGCCGCCACCGGTGACGACGAAGACAACCTCGTGATCTCGCTGCTGGCGAAACAAGAGTTCGCGGTTCCGCGTGTCATTGCGCGAGTGAACAACACGAAGAATCAGTGGCTGTTTGATGAGACCTGGGGCGTGGACGTGTCGGTGTCGACCCCACAGTTGCTGACAAGCCTTGTGGAAGAAGCCTTTGCCGTTGGCTCCCTTGTGCAACTCATGACCTTTGATGATGGCAACGCCAACTTGTTCGAAGTCACTTTGGCCGATAGTTCTCCAGCTGATGGCAAACAGATCGAAGAACTTGACTTAGGTCGTGAAATTGTCATTGTGGCGGTGGTGCGAAATGGCCATGTGGTCAACCCGACACCCAACTTGCAACTCAACCGCGGTGATGAGGTCGTCATTTTGGCCCCAGCCGCTCGGGCTGAGGCCATTACACAACTTCTCATTGGCCGTTGAGCGTTCCTGACGGCGCAGCCATTGCGCCGTAGGCTTTGAGTATGCAAGCGGCCTTTTTCGATCTCGATAAGACCGTCATTGCCAAAGCTTCAATTGCTGCCTTTGGCCGACCCCTCCGCCGTCAAGGACTTATTTCTCGTCGCATGGTTGCTCGAGCCATTGCCGGCCAGGTCATGTTTATGTACTTCGGTGCCGATGAAGAGCGGCTGGCGAAGATCAGAGAGTCCATGTTGACGCTCACTAAAGGTTGGGATCGCGACCAGATTTCGACCATTGTTCGAGAAACCCTGATTGAAACCATTGAGCCGCTGATTTACGCAGAAGCCTTGGCGCTGATGGAACATCACCGCAGTGAAGGCCACCGGATTTATCTCGTCTCCGCATCGCCTGAAGAAATTGTGCAACCACTCGCGGAACTGCTCGGCGTCGACGGTGCAATCGCGACGAAAGCCAAGATCGACGAAGCAGGTTGCTACACCGGCGAGATGGAGTTCTATTGCTACGGACCGAACAAGGCCGTGGCAATGACCGAGCTCGCGGAGCGAAACGGCATTGAACTCTCCGAGTCGTTTGCGTATTCGGATTCGGCTACCGATCAACCAATGCTTGAAATCGTTGGCCACCCAGTAGCGGTGAATCCCGATCGTGCGCTGGCCAAAGTGGCCAAAGAGCGCGAATGGGAGATCCTCAACTTCACCAAACCCGTGCGCATCAGAGACCGGGTCTCACGGCGCACACCGCTGTTCACCGGCATTGTTGCCGTCGTTGGCGCAATTGGGCTCGTTGCCGTCCGTGGCGGGAAATCCCACCACAAAGCAAAGGCGTAAGACCTAGACGGTCAACAGGTCGCGAGCGCCCGTGTCTGATGACGGGTGACGCAACTTACTCATTGCCCGTGCCTCTATTTGGCGAATGCGCTCTCTGGTCAAGTTGAACAGATCACCAACTTCTTCCAAAGTACGCGGCTCACCTCGGTCAAGACCGAAACGAAGCTTCAAGATCTCGCGTTCGCGAACCTCAAGGGGTCCGAGCAACTTGTCAATCTCTTCTGGGAGCAGCGAGACCGCAGCGACTTCGAAGGGCGATTCGGCTGAACGGTCTTCCACCACGTCACCGAGTTCGGCGTCGCCATCTTCACGAAGGGGTTCTGACAACGACAAGGGCTCGGCGCGAAAGCGCAGGGCCTCGATCAACTTGTCTTCTGGCATTTCGACTTCAGCACCAAGTTCGGCCAAGGTGGCTGGTCGGCCGTATTTCAGCTCAAGACGAGCTTGCGCCTTTTGGACGCGAGCCAAGGTGTCGCCAGCATGCACGGGGAGGCGAATGGTGCGGCCTGTGTTGGCAATGCCTCGGGTAATGGCTTGGCGGATCCACCAGGTGGCATAGGTCGAGAATTTGAACCCTTTGCGCCAGTCGAACTTCTCAACGGCGTGCATGAGGCCCAAGTTGCCTTCTTGGATGAGGTCAAGGAGCGGAAGGCCGGACGCCTGGTACTTCTTGGCGATCGACACCACAAGACGAAGGTTTGACTGCACGAAGGTTTGCTGTGCGTCTTCACCACGAAGGGCGGTCTTTTTCAGTTCACGCTTCTGCGCAACGGTCAGACCCTTGGCTGCTTCCAAGCCGGTAGCGGCTTCACGGCCGGCCTCAATGGTCTGGGCCAAACGGACTTCGTCATCTTTGGTGAGGAGGGGATATTGACCAATGTCGGTCAGATAGAGCCGTACTAAGTCCTCGTCGTCGCGTTCGATGCGTTCTTTCGCCACGGTGTGCCTCCAACTCGCGCGTCACAGGTGCAACGCGTCTTCGTCTACCGTCCCGAAGCCCCCCCGGGTTGGTAGGGGTCAAGTGTACCGGGAGGTTGCAATCTTTCGTTCGCGTTTGTTGCCTGCAAGGACTTGCCGTGCTTAACGAAGCGAGTTCAACGCTTCAGTGACGAGCGCGAAGTCACCATCTACGGCCTCGAGCGCACGGTCAAGCATGACGCGAAATGGTCCATCTGCATGTGGCGAGGTCAAGGCAAACGCCTCGTTATAGACCCGTTGCACGCAAGGCAGGACCTCATCGGCGATGACCGACAAGATGACGAGCGGGTCTTCAGTTTCACGTTTGGCGAGCGCAATCGCCGCCATGGCCGCTCTACCGAGGGGGCTCGAAATCCCTCGAAATTGGTCGGTTGGAATTGAGGCAGAAACCGGAAGGCGCTGAGCAAAACCTTCACTTAATTCACCATGACTGCGAGAGGCAACCTGCAGCGCCACGCTCAGCTGTGGTCGAGTGATGAATCGGGCCGCGGTGCCATAGAGCTCAAAGAGCGCGTCTTCAATGGCCACGGCCTCGCCAATGCGTCGTGCTGCGTGGAAAAGATCAAAAAAGGGTTCGGTCATGTTGCAGCCCTTGGTCGAAAGCGGTTGGTAATGGGCACGCGTCGATCCCGACCAAAGGCCTTGTCGGTGATGCGAGGACCAAGGGGACTTTGGCGGCGCTTGTATTCGGCCCCATCAATCAGCGAAACCACTCGGTTGACCATTGCTGCGTCGAATCCAAGGTCGACAATTTCTGGTGCAGTGAGGTCTTGTTCGACGTAGGCCTCAATGACTCGGTCCAAAATGTCATAGGGCGGCAGTGACTGATCATCTCGTTGATCGGGGCGAAGTTCGGCTGACGGTGGCTTGTCGAGCACCGACGCTGGAATGGGGGGCACCTCGCCACGCTCGATCGCGAGGTCGTTTCGGTAGCGGCAGAGCGAGTAGACGAGGGTCTTCACGACATCTTTGATGACCGCAAACGCCCCAGCGGTGTCGCCATAGAGGGTGGAATAGCCAACCGCGGTCTCTGATTTGTTGCCAGTCGTAAGGACAAGGTCGCCCAGTGCGTTCGACCAAGCCATCATGGTCAACCCGCGAATACGTGACTGCAGATTTTCATCGGTTAAGCCGACTGGATCGCCACCAAGGCGCGGCCGAAGCATTGCGCTAAACGCCTGGTGGGCTGGCTCAATGGCAATTTCATGGCAATCAATGCCAAGTCGTGCGGCCAAGTCGACCGCATCGGAAATTGATCCTTCACTTGAGTATCGAGAAGGGAGCATGACGCCGTGGACCTTGCTGGCGCCGAGGGCATCAACGGCAATGGCGGCAACGATTGAAGAGTCCACGCCACCCGACAGCGCAATAACGGCGTCGTTGAAACCATTTTTTTGGAAGTAGTCACGCACCCCAAGCACGAGAGCGTTCCACACTTGGCCTTGTTCACTTGCAACTCCGGCAACAACGCCAACCGTTGACGCTCTGTTGGCGACTGGCGGTGGAACTACCGCCAGGCCAAGCGAGCTGTCCTCGGCTTCAACATCAACAATGAGGAGCGCTTCGTCAAATTGGGCGGCGGAGGCCACAAGGCCGTCACTACCCATCACGAAAGATCCCCCGTCAAAGACGAGTTCGTCTTGACCGCCGACCACATTGACGTAGGCAATGGTGCAGTTGGTTTCAACCTGGCGTCGTTCAACCATTGAGAGGCGATCAGCGAGGCGACCCTTCGCAAATGGGGAAGCGTTCAACGACACAATGACCTTCGCACCTGCATCGGCGAGCTGAAGGCCTGGTCCATTGTCGGCCCAAAGGTCTTCGCAAATGACGATTCCAATCGACGTGCCGGCGACATTGACGAGCATTGGGTCTTCTACGCCCGGCTGGAACCAGCGCTGCTCGTCAAACACGCCATAAGTCGGCAGCAGTTGCTTTCGCACAATGTGATGGAGTTGGCCACCACTGGCCACGAGCGCCGCATTGGCAAGCAGCGGCATCGTGCCAGCCGCGCTCGACCGGCTGTCACGAGTCGACCCCACAAGTCGGGCATCGGCAATCTCTTCGACGGTGCCAATGACGACAAGACAGCGCTTGGAGGCGGCAATGACCCGTGATGCGGCGTCCCGCGCGGCCTGCAAAAACGCCCGTTTGTGGAGTAAATCCTCGGGTGGATAGCCCGTGAGCGCGAGTTCTGGGAACACCAAGAGGTCACAACCCGATGCTTCAGCTTCATGAATGAACGAAATCGCCCGATCCGCGTTGCCAGAGAGATCACCAACAATGGCGTTCATCTGGGCAAGAGCGAGTTTCAACGTGGCCACGCCGCTCAGCCTAGGCGGAGGGGAGAACGGGGCTTTGGAAGGGTTTTTACACGCCGTTCACATTTGGCGATTCCGCCAAGGCGTCGCCCTGCAACAATAGAGGCCATGGGTGGAGGTCACCCTCAGCATGCCAAGTGGGTCAACGGCGATTTCGCTGCAGCTGCTGTACTCAACATCACGAGGAGAACCCGTGGCTTACCAGGCTGAATACATCTGGATTGACGGCACCAAGCCGTCGCCGCTGCTTCGAAGCAAGACCCGCATCATCGCTGACGGCAAGAAGCCAGAAATCTGGGGCTTTGATGGCTCATCGACCAACCAGGCAACTGGCGACAACTCTGACTGCGTGCTGAACCCAGTGTTCACCTGCAAGGACCCACTTCGTGGACCAAACGACATCTTGGTCATGTGCGAAGTCTTGTTGATCGACATGACGCCTCACCCCACCAACACCCGTGCCGCTTGTGTTGCCGCCGAAGCGAAGTACGCCTCGTTCGAGCCAATGTTTGGTATCGAGCAGGAGTACACCTTCATGGCTGATGGCCGCCCTTACGGCTGGCCTGAAGTTGGCTACCCAGCCCCACAAGGCCCTTACTACTGTGGCGTCGGCGGCTCAAAGATGCCTGGCCGCGACATTGTCGAAGCTCACACCGTCGCCTGCCTCGACGCTGGCCTCGGCATTGAAGGCACCAACGCCGAAGTGATGATGGGCCAGTGGGAATTCCAAATTGGCGTCCTGCCTCCTGTCGAAATCGGCGACCAGATCTGGGTTGCTCGCTGGCTGCTCAACCGCATTGCTGAAGACTTCGGTGTTGAAGCGAGCTTTGACGCCAAGCCAATGAAGGGTGACTGGAACGGCGCTGGCGCCCACACCAACTTCTCGACCAAGCAGATGCGCGAAGACGGTGGCTGGGACGCCATCATTGCGGGCTGTGAGGCCATTGGTACTCGGGTCGAAGAGCACATTTCGAACTACGGCGTTGGCATTGAGGACCGTTTGACTGGTGCTCACGAGACCGCTCGCTACGACAAGTTCTCCTACGGCACCTCTGACCGTGGCGCCTCGATCCGTATTCCATGGAAGGTCGCTGTTGACAAGAAGGGCTGGTTGGAAGACCGTCGTCCGAACGCCAACATGGACCCCTACACCGTTACCCGCCTCCTCGTTGAGACGGTCTGCGGGGCAGCAAAGTAGGAACGAACTAGCGTGGGTCTTCCGACCGCGCGTCAACACTTGTGCGATCGGGCCACCTTTCGAGGTGGCCCGATTGTCATGAGGAGGGAAAAGCGATGACGAAGAACGACTACGTGTTGCGCACCGTTGAAGAGCGGGGCATTGGCTTTATTCAGTTGTGGTTCACCGATGTACTTGGCACGCCCAAGGCGTTTCACATCACACCCCAAGAGCTCGAAAACGCGTTGGAAGAAGGCATGACCTTCGATGGTTCAGCCATTGACGGATTTTCTCGGGTGCAAGAGGCCGATGTGTTGGCCCGCCCTGATCCCTCAACCTTCCAGGTGCTTCCCTATGAAGGCACGGGCAGTGAAATTGCCCGAGTGGTGTGTGACATCTCCAACCTTGATGGTTCGCCGTTTGAGGGTTGCCCTCGTCACACCCTTCGCCGAGTAGCCGAGCGTGCTCGCGCTCAGGGGTACACCTTCTACGTGGCTCCAGAAATTGAGTATTTCTATTTCTCCTCCGCTGACCCAGCAACTGGTCCGGTCCCGCTTGATCGCGGTGGCTACTTCGATCTGTCCGTTGGCGATGCGGCTTCTGGGCTTCGCCGTCGCTCGGTCAAGATGCTCGAAGAAATGGGTATCCCGGTCGAGCACGCGCAACACGAAGATGCTCCTTCGCAACATGAAGTCGACCTTCGCTACACCGATGTGTTGACCATGGCCGACACGGTGATGACCTCGCGTCTTGTGCTGAAAGCGTTGGCCTCGGCCGAAGGACTCGTGGCGAGTTTCATGCCAAAGCCACTCGCAGCCGTGCAAGGTTCTGGCATGCACACGCACTGTTCACTGTGGAGCAATGAGCAAAACGCGTTCGCTGATGAGAACGATGAGGCCGGTCTTTCGACGACTGCTCGCCAATTTATGGCCGGACTTTTAGTGCATGCCCCAGAAATCACGGCAATCACCAACCAGTGGGTGAACTCCTACAAGCGCCTCGTCGCTGGCCATGAAGCCCCAGTGTCAATTGGTTGGGCACGATCAAATCGTTCGTCACTTGTTCGAGTTCCCGTCGTGAAGCACGGACGGTTGGAATCCACGCGTCTCGAATACCGGGCTCCTGACAGCGCATGTAATCCGTATTTGTCATTTGCGATGATGCTGGCCGCAGGTCTGAAGGGCATTGAAGGCGCCTATGACTTAGAGCCTGAACTGACGGGATCACATGGTGGGGCTCGACCATTGCCGAGCAACTTGAATGACGCGGTGGATCTCCTCGAGAACTCCCAACTCGCTCGTGAGACCCTTGGTGACCACGTCGTTGAGTGGTTTGTTCGCAACAAGCGGGCCGAGTGGGCGGCTTATAAGTCAGAAATCACCCAGTTCGAACTCGATCGGTATCTACCGACGCTGTAGTGATGGCCACCGACCCGATCCTCTGTCTGCCGGCGTCAATTGACCCGAGCTTGTTGCTTGGGCTCTCTCAGGCTGGCTACCGACTGACCGTCCAAGATGAGGCGGAAACGTCTGAAGATCGGATTTTGGCCGCGCTCATCAGTGCCCGCGGTGGCTTGGAAGCTGCCCAAGCGCTCTGTGCAGCGGTCAGAAACTCGAGTGACGACCAGATCCCGGTGTTGTTGCTCGTGAGTCAAAGCGAGGTGTCATCGCTTGATCACACCTCGGGGCTGTTTGATGACTTTGCCATTCTGCCGAGCTCCGCGGCGGAGTTGCTTGTTCGCTTTGCTCGTCTGACTGCTGGCCGGACCGGTTCTGATACCGACACGGTGGTCGCCTTTGGTCCACTCAAGATCAATACTGAGACCTACCAGGCAATGATCGATGGCCGAGTACTTGACCTCACCTACATGGAATATGAACTCCTCACCTTCTTGGCCACCAATGCCACCAAGGTGTTCACCCGAGAAGCACTGCTTTCTCGAGTCTGGGGTTATGAGTACTACGGCGG
>CANFJV010000083.1 GCA_947447225.1 Acidimicrobiaceae bacterium | reverse complement strand
TTTGAAGACGGGGTTCGACCCGGACTCACCGAAGCAGATGCTCAAGAACTCCGCGTGCTCAAGAAGCGCAACCGGGTCTTAGAGCAAGAAGTGGAGATTTTGAAGCGGGCTGCTGCCTACTTCGCTCGTGAACTCTCCCCAAAATGACCTACCCGCTGGTCGTGGACCTCGCTCGAGACGGCTTTCCCGTCTCGGTGACCTGCCGGGTGCTGGGATTCTCAACCCAGGGGTTCTACAAGTGGCAACGCAGCCCCGTGAGCAGGCGTGACTACGACGACGCCGTGCTCACCAACGCCGCTCGTGATGCCCACGGTGATGATCCAACCTTTGGCTACCGGTTCATTGCTGATGAGCTTCAACTCCAAGGCCACGTGGCCTCAGAGCGCCGGATCTGGCGTCTATGCAGTCAAGAGCAACTGTGGAGCGCTTTTGCCAAGAAGAAGCCCTATGCCAAGCGACCCGGACCCCCAGTGCACGATGACTTGCTTCAGCGTGACTTCACGGCTTCGGCTCCGAACCAGGTCTGGTTGACCGACATCACTGAGCACCGAACGAGTGAAGGCAAGCTCTACTGCTGCGCAATCAAAGACCTCTATTCCAACCGCATAGTTGGCTATGCACTCGACGACCGGATGAAGGCATCGCTCGCTGTTCGAGCACTTGAGCCAACGCCATTATGACGAGAAATCCAGTTGGCACCATTGTTCATTCGGACCGAGGCAGCCAATTCAGGTCCAAAGCCTTCGTCCGGGTTCTCAAGAACAATGGACTCGTTGGGTCAATGGGTCGAGTTGGCGCTGCTGGCGACAACGCCGCCATGGAGAGCTTCTTTGCTCTGCTGCAGAAGAACGTCCTCGATCGTCAGCGGTGGAACACGAAAGAAGAACTCCACCTCGCAATCGTCACCTGGATTGAAGCCAAGTATCACCGCAAGCGACGCCAGCGGGCACTTGGCAAGTTCACCCCAGTCGAGTTTGAGGAACTCCACCGATTGCTCGAAGCGGCATAATCGTCTCAACAGAAACCGGAAACTAAAGCTTCAGCAGTCCCATTCGTACGTTGAGCCGTGAGACTCTTAGTGCGATGTACCCGAGAGCTTGAATGAGTAATATTTTGAGAATAAAACTACTTCAAATTTGGACTTGTCGTGATCAATAAAGCTGCGATCGGAATCGTAACTTTTTTTGCTGCCGAGTTCTTGATGTCTCTTACCATATTGGCATCAGGCAGATATCTAATTCATTTGGAAGCTAGAACTCTAGACGATTCGACCTATAAAAAGATACGTTTTGTCTACATAGCAATCATAAGTTCAATACTTTTTGGAGCTGCGGCCTTGCTTTATATATGTCAAATTATTGAAACTTCATGGACCTGGAAATGCCTCTATATTATCTATTACCTGAGCATTCATATTCTATTACGCTATTTGGCTCGCTTAAATAATATTTCTAGTCACTCAATAGAGGAAAGAGAATAGAGAAAATGAATCAACCTATTGGATCCGCCGGTCGTCAGGCAAATCGGTATCAATTGATTGCTAAAAAATACTGGCCACATTTATTTATTTTCCTAGGCCTGGTCATATTCTACTTGAAGCCTTTTGGGAATACCTTCGTACCTGTCGTAGGCATATTCGCGATGTGTTTGGGTGCGCTTGCAATGGGCCGAAGAAGAAGAACATCTCGTTGAAGGGCCTGATGGAAGGCACCCAAGCACCGGGCTTTGGAGCGGCGAAGTACTCACCCTCTGGACAGCTGTGCTGGACGAACGCGACGTCCTCCTCGAACCCTTGCGGAACACCTCCGTCTGGTGCAACGGCGTATGGCTATGACGCAAGTGGCGACCGGCTCTTTGGAGGTGTGACCAACACCCTCGGTTGGCATCAAGAGTCCTCACAGCTCTGCTACTCCGTTACGTCTGGTTCCGGAACCTGTGCTGCTCCACCATCTGGAGCCTCCACCTACACCTACGACTCAACTGGTCGGAGAACGAGTGAAACGGTTGGGTTCTGGACCGGGACCTTCACTTGGGACCAAGCGCAAACAAGCCTTCTTTCAGACGGCACCTCCTCCTTCCTCTACGGACCATCTGGGTCAGCACCAATTGAACAGATCACCGGTTCTGGAGCAGGAGCGGTTGCAGATCTTCTGATTTCCGATCAGATTGGCAACACGAGAGGTCTCGTTCGGATCTCTGGATCAACACTCGTTGGCGTGCTCACCAACACGACCGACTACGACGCCTACGGCAATGCCATTGTGGGCCAAGGCCAAGCGGCCGAACCAGGTGGCGTCAGTACCCAAGAAACTGCACTCAACACCAACTACGTCGATTCCACACCCTTTGGCTATGGATCTGGGTATACCGACCCAAGTGGCCTCGTCTACCTCGTCCACCGGTACTACGACCCAACAACCGGGCAGTTTGTGAGCCAAGACCCACTCGTTGATCAAACGGCAAGTCCATATGGGTATGCGGGAGGGGATCCGGTTGCGGGGATGGATCCACTAGGCCTCTGCTGGGTGGTTTGCACCGTCTGGAATGACACTGCTGGCTTCATCGTTCACGGCATCAAGGTCGGTGCTGTAGATACATGGCACGCTGTTTACAGTGGATCGGGATCAGTAGCAAGGGCTGCAAGATCTCTTGGGAGATCACTCAGTCATTTATCGGCCCTTTTTAACTCAATTGCCGAAATTGCGGATGTAGTTGCGGTTGTCGCAAGTAGCCTTGCTTGGTTGCCAGGGGTAGGCCAGATTGCAGAGGTGGTCGCAATTACTGCAGGTGCAGTAGCCCTTGTCGCCGACGGTGCAAATTGTTTAGCCGCGCATGACTGTAATATTGCAGCAATGTCGCTGGATATATTATCAGTAATTCCTGGAATAAGTGCTTTACATGCTGGGATAATTATGAAAAATGCAGAGAAAACCCTTGACGCACTTAAGGCAAGTCGAAAGTTAGTCAAACGAGATCTTGTTAATGCCCTAAAGCAAACTCGGAGTAGCAAGGAAATTTGGCATTTTGCCGCAGGAAAGATGTCATCGATGATGGGTGTTGGCGCCACTGCTGCAACCTTTTCGGGCCGAAACACAAGTGAGGAGGGCAACCATGCCTGAAGTCCTAAAAAGCGTCATTGCCAAATCGACTTCATAGAATATTTTGAATTGATATATAAATTTCTCAAAAGAGGAGTTCAAGCGAGGGAAGCAAGAGAGGAGTTCAAGTGAGGAAGAAGCCGTTGAGCGATGAAGCCTATCGAATTTTAGAGAAGAAATTTTACACACACTCAACTCGGATGATTTGGGCTATTGTATTTGGTAACATCTTGCTTATCGCTGGCTCACAGACACCTTTTAGAGTCTTTTCTGGTATTTCTGGAATATTGATTGGTATCCTTGGCCTAATAATATGGGGTAAAACTAGCTTTACCTATTTTCGTGAAAAGTATCGTCAAGGTTATAAGATTGGACCATGGGAAGATATTCCCCGTAAAGGATCACGTAAGGACTGATTGAATCGGGGGGTGTTGGAAAACGAGTCTGCTCAGGCTCTTGAATCGCACTGGGAATGTTGGAGGCTCTGACCTGCACTGGGTTTTGTTACCCATTCCGGTCTTGAATTCAGGCGGACTTTTCTTCCTTCATCGACAGTTCGAATTCGACCGGTGAGACGTAGCCGAGGGACGAGTGACGACGCTGCCGATTGTAGAACACCTCGACGTATTCGAAGATTGCGTTGGTCAGTTCGAGCCGTGTCTTCCACTTTTTTCGGTTGAGCAACTCGTTCTGCATGCTCGACCAGAAGGACTCCATCATGGCATTGTCAAACGCGTCGCCGACCGACCCGAAAGATGGCATGAGACCGGCATCACGGATCCGCTCGGTGAAAGACCAGGAGGTGAACTGGACTCCGTGGTCGGCGTGGACCACTGATCCCTTCTTCACTCGACGCTGCTTGATGGCCATGTCAAGCGCATTGACGACGAGGTTCGTGTCTTGGGCAGAGTCGATGGACCAACCCACGATGCGTCGACTGCACGTGTCGAGCACACAACAGCAGTAGACCTTGCCTTCACGTGTCGGGTGCTCGGTGATGTCGGTGACCCAGAACTCGTCGAGTGACGACCGCTCGAACTTGCGCTTCACGAGATCATCCGACGTCGGATTTCCCTTCATGCGCTTGACCTTGCGAGGTCCCGGAATTCCGACGATCTGGGCGTCGTGCATCAGAATCGTCACGAGCACCAGGCTTACGTGCACGCCGCGGCCCTTGGTCAACTCAGCGTGCACGCGGCGAGACCCATAAGTGCCACGGCTCATCGCGTGGACCTCTTTGATGAGACCAGTGAGCCACTCTCGACGGATCTTCGTGGGCGACATCGGACGGTTCTTGGCCAGGTAGTAACCGGCACTCGAGACGCCCAGCACCTCGCAGCACTTCTTCACGGGGAACCCGGCGTCGACGAGGACGTCAATCACCGGGTAGACCCTTTTGGGCGGAGGTCCTTTCCGAGCAGTTCGTTCGCGCGTCGCAGGATCTCGACCTCGCTCTCGAGCTCACGAATGCGCCGGCGCGCCCGAACGAGCTCCCTCGATTCCTTGGTCGACACGCCGGGGATCTCGCCCCGGTCGATGCGATCTTGTCGCACCCAGTTATAAATAGTGGTTGTCGTGACGTCGAGGTCGTGGGCAGTCTTGGTGACCGACCACCCCGATCTCACAAGCGCGATTGCTCGTCGACGGAACTCCGCGGGATAAGACGCTGGCATGAGTTGAGCCTTTCACTTGGGCCCAAATTCAACAAACGGGAAGGCAACAAAACCCAGTGCAGGTCACTCTGACTCTTGTGGGACTGCCGGCCGGGAAGGACGGTGACCTCTGATCCGAAATCAGGCAACTGCAAGACATTCCCCGTCCCGAACCTTCACTAACTGATATTCTTCAGTGCGGCAGTGAAGTAAGAAATCAGGTGAAGTATGGAGAATGCGAAGCAACTCACATCACGGGTGAGAAACGCGGCCATCAGCGTCCTCCCGGCTGGCCTCAGGGTAGTCGTCCACGCCCGCCCGCAAACGGCCATCCCCACCTTCGACGTCGACGTTCTCACGTCCGCCGGGGAGCTGCACTTCTCTGCGGTGTGGGCCGGCAAGGGCTGGCCCGCCGATGTCGAGCGGGCCGTCGGCCTCGCTCCCAAGGTTGACGTCGTCTTTGCTGTCAAGATCTCCGAAGGAGCACGAGACTGGCTCGCCGCCCATAAGCGAGGCTGGGTGGACGAGAGTGGCAACGCCAACATCAGCCTGCCCGTGGGTCTCGTCATCTTTCGCGAGGCACGTCGAGACCGGGTCGAGCGCGAGGGCTCAGACCGATGGACTCGGACGATGCTCGCCGCCGCCGAGGCGGCACTTGCCGGCGTGCCGCCCACTGTCGAGGCGATCGAGGCAAGGACCATGATGTCGCGCGGCGCCGCGGCGAATGCCTTGTCCAGTTTAGAGCGGATGGGACTCTTGGCACGCTCCGACGGCCTTCGGGGACCATCGTCCGCTCGTCGGATCGTCGACGTCGAGTCGTTCATTGATCAGTACGCCACCGGTGCTGCAGCGCTGCGGGTGAAGCAGAAGGTGCTCCGCTTCCATCGGCTATGGAAGGACCCCTTGGAGGACTTCGCATCCGAGGTCGCTCCCGCCCTCAATCGCAAGGAAGAGCAGTGGGCAGTAACGGGAGCTGCCGCCTCCACCTTGCTTGCGCCCTACCTTGGAAACGTCACCACCATCGAGCTGTACGTCGGCAAAGACCTGTTTTCAAACCGTGAGCAACTCGCCAACACACTGGGTGGCCGAATCGTCGACAAGGGTCATCGGATTGAAGTCCGAGAGCTACCCACGCCGGTGAGCGCAGACGGACCAGTCATCAACCAAATCCACGTGGCGCTGCCAGTCCGTGTCTACGCCGACCTCATGGCGGCCGGGGGACGGTCTGCGGAAGCTGCCCAACACTTGCGTGAGGTCATCGATGTCGGACCCCGTCCGTAGTCGCCAAGCACGAGAGCTGGCCGAGGGAGCCCTTGTGCGACTTGTGCACGCGTATGGCGATATCCCTGAGTTCGTTCTCCTCGGGGGGCTGGTGCCCGATCTTCTCTGCAGCCAGGCGCCACGCCATCACGTCGGCACAACTGATGTCGATGTCCAAGTCGATCTGGAGATCCAGGGCGGCTCGGTCAACAGCGAGCGACTGGAGCAGGCGCTCATCAAGTGCGACTTCACGCCCGACAACGAGCGAATCTGGCGCTGGAAGGACAAGTCCGCTCCACAACTCGTCGTCAAGGTGGAGTTCCTCGCTGATCTCCCGGACGTGGCGGATCACACGACGGTGTCCTTCGACGGATGCGAATCACTCGGAGCTGTGAATCTGCGCGGGACCGGCTTCGCCGCCCGTGATTGGGAATTGCATGAGGTCACCGCTGACATCGGAGAGGGTCCGGCCACCGTCCAGCTACGCGTGGCCACGCTTCCCGCGTACCTGTTGGCCAAAGTCCACGCTGCGCACGGCCGAGGGCTAACGAAGGATTGGTACGACATCGCGTACGTGCTCCTGCACAATGACGCGGGCGGCCCCACGGCTGCTGCCGATCTGGTAGCCGAGCGATTCGCCGACTCGCTACCTGGCGCAACGACGACGGCACTGGGCGAGCTGGCCGCCAACTTCCATGACGAGACGGCCCAAGGAAGCGTCGCGTATGCGGAGACGATGGTGGGCCTTCACCCAGACGCGGACATGGACGTCGCCGCCAACGACGCCGTCGCAGCGGTGACAGCATTTGTGGCGAGGGTGCTGACCACATGATGACCACGACGACCGGCGTGGCACGTGGCACCACGGAACATCTCGCCCTCCGGAGTTGACGCTGATCTGCATTGAATTCTTGCGACATTGCGGGAGTAGCGAGAGCAATTCCGAGACAATTTGGCGGGCGGGTTCAACCGGCATGACTCGGGGGATGTCGAAACCGACAGTTGGACCCCTTGCAAAAGTCAGCAAAATCGCATCCGAAATTGCATTGGAATTTTGAGTGCTTGGAGAATTCGCTCGAACTACGTCAGTAAATCCGTCAGCAAATATTTCGTGCGAGCGCATTTTCGAGCGGATGCGTGCGGACGGAGAACCCAGTAAACTAAAGAAAATGGGACGTTGACGGATCGCAGCGAACACCAAAAATCGAGATGACACGCAAGGGGTCACAGGTTCAAGTCCTCTACGGCCCACCAGGTCTGACCTGCGGTTTTGCGCCTTCCGCCACCCGAAGTGCCCACAGTCTTTGACCTCGGGGAGCAATGTGGGAAGCAGTGTAAGCAATTGCCCTCCAGCCAGTGGAATGCCTTCGGTCCCAATCACCCGATTCTGGTACGTCAAGTCGCAATGTCACGCGTTCGTGGTTGACTTCTGGATTTGATTTTGCTTGATACGGGAGCGCAACTCGCGACCGGTCTTTCGGCAGCGATTGCAGCCACAGTCTGGGTCCAGGGACGCGCGCGGGAACGACGAGATACCACAGTCGCTCGTGCCTACCGAAATTGGAACGGGTTCATCCTCCAGGGAAACTTCACGGCCCAGGTTCGGCTCGTTACCGAACCTGATTCGCCACGAGGCCAAGTGACATTCGATGTCATTGACCCTGATGGCTCGCCAAACGAGCTAATGGCAATGAGGCTTCGCCAAAGTATCGAGGCTGATGGAATCATCAGCCGGAGTCCGAGCGTCGAGCAGCAGGCACTTTTAGACGACCAGCCTTCGAAGCGCTTTGGAACGTCAGGGGGCTACCCAGTCCTATAGGCCCTTGACATCCCGTGTTTGGGTGTCAACATCTCCACACTGCCAAAGGGGCTCACTTCATTGATGGACCTGTGTCAACAAGATCTGTGGGTAGGACACCTAGCCCGAACCAAACTCGGGCTAGAGATACCCTTCAGGCGGTCACTTTGATGACCTAGTGCCGTAACCGGTAACGTTTCTGGGTCGCGTCCACCACCTCGCGATCGAGGTCGCGCAGACTTAGTCCATGGCAGAACGAGTCCAAGTCAGAGAACTGGTGGATG
>CANFJV010000082.1 GCA_947447225.1 Acidimicrobiaceae bacterium | reverse complement strand
GCAGCCAGCATCACCGTTGCCTACCGATCAGTGAACGGCGCTGGTCTGACTTGGCTTGCCGCCAATCAGAACCCGACCACGGTCACCTTTGACATCACCGGTGCACACCTTGAGCGCCGTGGCGGAACGCCAATTGTTGTTGGCGACCGAGTAGAGGTCTCGGCCAATGCGCCGACGTCGGGAACGGTACTTCTCGCAGTCAAGGTGGAAGCCGCACCTGCAGCAACAACGAAACCTGCGTCGAGTCAACTCGGCCTCATCGGCACGATTTCCTCCGTGACGCCGACCTCCATTGAGGTCACGATTCGAGTGGCAAATGACGCGGCGGCGACCTGGTTGGCCGCCAACAGCAACCCGACCATCGTCACTGTTGACACGAGCGCTGCTCGCATTGAGCGAGAAGGCGGCGGCAGCCTCACGGTTGGTGACAAGGTCGTCGTCCATGCCTTGGCCCCACAGTCAGGCACCGTGCTCGTTGGTGTTGAGCTCGATGCTGCACCAGCTTCGGGCCAACAGCCACCTGTTGCTGCACCGCTTCAGTTTCAAGGCACGGTGACAACTGTAGGCACCTCGACGGCATCGGTCCGCTGGAGCGAAGTCAACAAGGCCACAAAAACATGGCTTGCTGCCAATTCCAACCCAGCGGTGGTCACTATTGAGTTGAGCCTCGCCCAAGTGCGTCGATCCGGTGGTGGGTCATTGCAAACCGGTGACAAGGTTGAAGTCCGAGCCACTGCACCGCAATCGGGCACCACGCTTGTTGCGCAAAGTGTTGAGGCCTCAGGTCAAAGAACAGAACACCATGACGCAGCTCCAATGGTGTTCTCTGGCACTATCGCCACGGTCTCACAAGCCACCATCACGGTCACCCTTCGCCAGGGAAACGAGGTGGCACAGACCTACTTCGCCGCCAATTCCAACCCAACGGTGGTCACCGTCACCGTGGGCTCAGCCAAGGTCTTGCGCAGTCACGGAAAAGTGCTCACCGTTGGTGACAACGTCGTCGTGACTGCACCAGTGCCAACGTCGGGAACCACGTTTGCCGCAACTCAAATCGTGGCGGAGCCAGCGAGTTCAAACCACGGCAATGACCACTGATGCGCAACCTATGACGCAGCCCTGACCATGGTGTCGTAACTGAAGCCAACACTAAATACGGTGTGACAAGCCTCAACCACTTCTCGGTCAAAGAGGCTCCCTGCACCTTGGGAGATGGTGTCAAGCGCTGCGGTCAACCCGAGAGCCGCTCGATAGGGACGTAAGTGCGCCATGGCTTCAACTACATCGGCCACGGCAACAATGCGGGCGGCGAGCGATATTTCTTCGCCTTTTCGTTGATGGGGGTAACCCGAGCCATCAAGTCGCTCATGGTGTGAGAGGGCAATGTCGGCGAGCAGGGGTGGCAAGTGTGCTGACTTGAGTACTGCTGCTCCGGCTTCAGGGTGACGCTTGATCAGTGAAAGCTCCACCGGGTCAAGTTTCCCCGACCGAGCCAAAATTTCGGCCGGGACAACGTATTTGCCCACATCGTGGACTTCGCCACCTTGACGAATGCGGTGACACCGCTCATCGTCGAGGCCGAGCACCTTGGCGATGGCAAACGACAGTTTGCCGACGTTGACCATGTGGCCAGCGGTATAGGGGTCCCCGCACATACGTCTGCGCAGGCTTGATGAAATGAAGAGGGAAGTACTGCGCTTCTTTCAACACCGTGTGTGGGTTGGAGAACCTCAAGTCGAGCCCGTTTCTTACAGCCTGCCTAGGGAGATACCACCACCAAAGAACACGGATTAGGCGGCTAATTGCCTTGGCGCTCCAGCAATTCGGATGAGCGACGCTCCGCAGAAGAGGAGCAACAGGGCAAGTCCTGAGGTGAGGGGCAGTCCGGCAAAGTGCACCACTCGAGTGGGAAAGCCCCCAAGTCCAGTGGCGGAGAACATCAGCAATGCTGCGCCGCACAAGAACACGCCGATGCCGATCATGACACTGGCTACGTTGCTGCCAACTGATCGGAATCTGCTCGGGCTATCCCATAGCGGCAAGGCCGTGTTCTCCAAGACCCACAGCACTCGCACGATCAGCCAAACAAACGCCACAAAGACGGCAAAGTGAATTGGCCAGAAGAACCAGAAGTGCGAGCCAGTGGCGATTATCCCGTGTGATGCAGCAACGCTTACGCCAAGACCCGTGGCGTGTTCAAGCACCATCAACAAAATGAGCATCGGTAGATGCCACAGATACAACGTCATGGCCACCGTGTTGATAGCGACGGCAAAGGCCCACGGTCTTTGTCGGGCAAAGAGCCGTTGGAGGGGCTCTTTGAGGGCAATCGCCACGAGACAAATGGCAACAGCGTGGAGACCAAGGACCACGGTTGGTGGCGCCATGTTGGAGAACTTGTCACCGGGCATTCCGACCATCGAGAGCGGGTAATTGGCGAAGTCGACCAGCACCACGTTGATGGCAACGGCCAGTGCCGCCGCGCCAAGTGCCACCTTTGGCGTCGGCGGTCGTTCGACGTAGGAAATGCCGAACAGGGCGGCGAGTGACCACACGAGGACGAAATTGATGATGCCGAGTGCGGCCGGAAGATCAACGACAAATCGGCAAATATCAACCGAGATGGCACCAAGCCCGAGCACGGCAAAGGTCGCGAGCGGGCGAGCGCCATAGGAACGCTGAAGCAGTGGTCCAAGCGCAGTCACGATCAAGTACGCCCCAAGGAACCACAGCAGCTGGGTGGTGAGCAGCAGCAAAGGAGCTGAAACCTTCGTTGGCGCCAACAGCGCAACCACCATGGATAGTGGCGCCATGATGGCGAAGTAGACCCACAGCGGTCGCAGGAGGCGCGCTGCTCTGCTCCAGAGCCATGCGGGGTAGCCACCACTTCTCTTCGCCGACCAGGTAATGGCGTTTGACGCCCCACCTGCGAAGAAGAACAGTGGCATGACTTGCAGAACCCAAGTCAGTACCTGGAGTGGTCGATGGAGTGCCAAGGAGTTGCCGAGGTGCGGAACGCCATTTCTCCACAACACGAGCGCCATGAAGCAGTGCCCAAAGACGACAACTGAGAGTGAAAACGCTCGAAGTCCATCAATGACCCGGTCTCGCGACGCAGGAGTCGCTTCAGCGATCTTACGAATTGGTGGAGCGGGGATGAAGCGCACGATCGCCAACTTAGAAGGCACAACTGAAGCGTGCCAGCCTGACCGGGTTCACTGAAACAACGTGGGTTTCCAACCTGGGGGAGGGTCTTCGCCACCTCGGCCATCGAGGGCTTCACGAAGCAAAGTACCGAAGTCCAACTCCTCAAAGCGTCTCGTTCCGACCCAGCGAAAAAGTGGCAGTAAGGCTGAAGTTCTGCCGACCGTTGTTGAGGTGGAACATCACGGTGCGCCAGGACGAGCAACCGAGAGACATCTTGAGCACCCAGAGGATTCGTCATACACTACTGCTGTCGTACTCCTACCGTCAGCGCGAAAGCATGGCGTGACGTCAGTTGCCATTGATCATGCAGTCAGAAACGCTCTCGTGGTGGAAGAGGTCGATGATGATCCAATTCGATATCTCCTCCTTGGCCCTTGCGACGATGGAGTACTACTCGAGATTGTCATCCTGGATCGACCCAACGGACCATGTGTGATCCACGCCATGAAGATGCGACCAAAGTATCGGGCACTGTTGCCGAAAGGAGTAGTCAAGTGACGAAGCGGAAACGCCACATTGACGACATGGTGGACAAGGCTGAATCTGGGTATGACGTTGAGGAAATTCTGCGTCGTCGAGGGGGCCGACCATCGATGGGCTCAGGTCCATCGAGTGTCGAATCGGTTCGCCTGAGCCCGGAACTCAAACGAGATCTCCTGCTGCGAGCAGCGCAAGATGGCATCAGTTTGTCTCAAGCGATACGCACGGCACTCCAGCAGTACGTGGATGCGAGTTGAGCGGCCTGTTTCGTCATCTACCTGAAGCAGGCGAGCATCAACGTCACGAAACCGGCTTGCTGCGACCGAGGTGTCCGACTGAGAGGTACCCGAAGGGTGCAACCTCTGAATTCGTTTCCGGACAGGCCCAATACGCGTCAAATCGGAGTCCTTCTCTCGATTTCCTGCTGAAATCAGGCTCGAGCGCATGGGACCCTTCATGGAGCGGGCACGGTGGCCAGGGCGATGTGATCGTTCCCTCCCACTCAGTTCGCAGTCCATCCACGAGTTGCCTCATGAGGGTGGATTCAATTTCACCCCAGCTCATTCCAGCGATGTCGCCGCTGAGGGTGACCTCGCGGCCGGACGGGTAGGTCACCGTTGCCGCGCAAAGGTCCGCGAGCACCGAGAAGGTGAGTGCGAGATGCGCGTCTCGTTGGAGGCGCTCGACAAGTCGAGCGAGATAATTCGTGAGCATCTTGCGGATGGAATCATTGGACAATTCTGGGTAGTCCCCGCGAGCAATTGGATCTACTCGTTCTCGGTGAGCCTCCCGCGTTGGCCATGCGCGCCACCTGAGTGACCTAGCGAGGATCTCAACGTATCCGTCACGTCCTTCGATGAGGAAATGGAGAAGTTCATTCTCAGAGTGCGCCCCTCGAAGGCGGTTCTGCCAGTTTGCCCGTTCACGGGAAATCCAACTCGACGCTCGCGACACTAAAACTCCGGACCAACTTTCAATCCTTCGTTTGGAGTCCTCGAATGATTCTCTTCTCCGGTCTTCTGGCCTAAGCGCCTTCTCGGGAAAGGTATAGCCGGTGACGTCGCGATCTCTTCGTCATCGCGCTTGGGACGAGCAGAGGCGTAGGTCGCCCCTTCGAACTCGACTTCAACGATGGCGTTTGGCCCCTTATTGGTCCCGAACACAACAAAGCACAACGGATGCGTGTCGGTATCTTCATGAAAGAGTTGAACGCCCCAGCTGTCCTTCTGAAACGGAAGGGGCACGTACGTAAACACATCCATCACGTCGCCAAGCCTTCCATGCCAAACGAACTCTACTCCTCCAACTGTGCTCTTTCAGGAATCGATTGGAGATAAGGAGGCGGGTTTTCGACTGAAAGAAGGTGATAACACGACGAGTCTTATGGCTGAGGCTGTCGTTCTCAGGACAAGCGATGCCCAGCCCGAGGGAGTAAAATCATGGTGATGATTACTCCCGTTGTGTCGATACGTCCGCTGCATGAGCAGCAGAGCGACTTGCAATACTGGCTTGCGAAGAGCCCGTCAGAGCGCATCGCCGCCGTAGAAGTACTTCGACGTCAAATGATCGGAGAGCCCAGTGGAACTAGATCAAGACTTCAACGAGTTTGTTCAATTACTACTCGCTAACGACGTCCGCTTTCTCATCATCGGGGGCTACGCCCTCGCTGCGCACGGTGCCCCTCGCTACACCGGCGACCTCGACACTTGGCTCTGGGTGAACCGCGACAACGCTAATCGGGTACTCGTGGTTCTAGAAAGTTTTGGATTCGGCTCGCTCAATATCACCCGTGAAGATCTTCTGAGTCCCGACACCGTTATCCAGTTGGGTTACCCACCACACCGCATCGACCTTCTCACGGGCATCGATGGGGTGGGTTTCGATGACGCATGGACACGACGCGTGGAATTTGTGATTAATGGTGAATTAGTGCCATTCATCAGTCGCGAGGACTTAATCACAAATAAGAAAGCGGTTGCCCGCCCCCAGGATTTGGCCGATGTGGCCAAGCTCGAGGAATAAGCACTCCCCAACAAATTTTGGTACGCCCAACGGGATTTGAACCCGTGCTGCCGCCGTGAAAGGGCGGTGTCCTAGGCCGCTAGACGATGGGCGCCTGTTGCAGCCCTACCACGCTATCAGTCCCCGACAGGGTCTCTAGCGGGCCTTCGCCTGCTTGTTCACTGCATGTGGCAAAAGCGGCCGGAAGTTGAGGGCCAAGTGAAAACGCAGCACTCCAATCAGCACGAAGACCGATCCAGCGATGTGGAGCTCGACCAGCACGGTGGGCAAGTGCGTCACATACTGCACGACGCCAATGACTCCTTGGATCACCACCACCACAATGAGTCGAGCGGAAATGCGCTCAACTTCTCTTGCGAGTCCGAGGGCTCTCACGGCGAACACGGTGGCGAGGACAAAACCAATGAGCACCGTGGCTGCGGCGCTGTGTAGTTCCATTGCGGTGCGCAGATCGACGTTGAGGCGATGTGCGACTTCTTGGCCAGCAAAGTTCCCTGCGTGCGGTCCTGCGTTCGAGACAGCGGTGCCGAATGCGACAACGACGATTCCGAGGCCCATTTGCACCTTGCTCATCGTCACCATGGACCGTGGCGCAAGGAGGGTCGGGGCAACCGAGTAGTCCCGCCGACTTCGCTCAACGAGCAAGATTGCCAACCCTAAAAAGATGGGGGCGACGAGGAAATGCACCATGACGGTGTAGGGGTTGAGCTTTGTGTAGACGACAACTGCGCCCCAGACTGATTCGGCCAAAATGCCACCGAGAAGCGCCCAGGACAAGACAATGAGGTCACGTCGCCGCTGTTCACACCGGTACGCAGCGATGACGGTGGCAATGGTGACAATGGAAATGAATCCTGTGACCATGCGGTTGCCGAACTCAACGAGCGGGTGAATGGACGCTTGCGGCAAGATTTGGTGGTCGTAGCATGCCGGCCAATTGGGGCAACCTAGACCTGAACCGGTTAGTCGCACTGCACCACCAGAGTCAATGATCAGCCCGTAGGCAACGGCACAGGCGAAGGCCAGCCAGGTGAAGTGTCGAGCAGAAACGGTGAACCGGCGCTTTGAACCTGTCGTTTGGCTCGTGTCCACGAATCCACCCTACCGACCAGCCGAGTGGCGGCGTGAATCGGTGGCGTAGGCTCACCTCGTGGATCTGTCGACCGACGTTGCCCTTGTTGACTTGGCCCCCGTGGACAAGGTGAAGGCCTATGTTGCCCTGACCAAGCCCCGAATTATTGAGTTGTTGCTCATTACCACCGTGCCGACGATGTTCGTGGCCAAACAAGGTGTTCCCTCGCTTGGCCTCGTCTTGTTGACCCTCCTTGGCGGAACCTTGGCTGCTGGTGGGGCAAATGCCATCAACATGGTGATTGACCGCGATATCGACCGCCTCATGGAGCGGACGAAGAAGCGACCACTCGTGACCGGCGCAATGACGCCGAAAGCAGCCCTCGTCTTTGCCTTGAGCCTCGAAGTACTGGCATTTGTGCAGCTGTGGCTGACGGTCAATTTGCTGTCTGCAGTCCTCGCGGTTTCCGCAACGGCGTTCTACGTCTTCATCTACACCATGTGGTTGAAGCGCCGCAGTAAGCAGAACATCGTCATTGGTGGTGCCGCTGGTGCGGTGCCGGTACTCGTTGGCTGGGCGGCGGTCACCAACTCGTTGGCGTGGGCGCCAGTGCTCATGTTCCTCGTGATCTTCATCTGGACGCCACCGCACTTTTGGGCGTTGGCGGTTCGCTACCGCGATGACTACGCGGCAGCTGATGTGCCGATGCTTCCCGTCGTGGCCTCAATGGAGCGCACCGCCGTCGAGATCCTCGTCTACACCGTCGTGCTGGTGGCGACCACGGCCCTGCTTGGTGCTGTGGCCCACCTTGGTGCGATCTATGCCGTGACCGCCCTTGTGTTGGGACTCATCTTCATTGCCGGTGCGGTGAAACTTGTGCAGTTGGCCAAAGCCAACAAAGCAGCAGAGAAAGAAGCCATGCGGCTCTTTTCGTATTCGATCTCCTACTTGTCGCTGCTGTTCATTGCTATGGCGATTGACGTGCTTGTCTTTTCACCGAAGTAGGTCATTCGAACCGGAAGTACCGAAGTGCAAGCAGCGGTGTTGCGATCGCCCAAAAACACAGCACGCTCCAGCTCTGCACACTCACGGGCTGACCAAAACTTAGAACGGCGTGGAGCCCTTCGCTCAGCGCGGTTGTCGGCAAGAGCTTCGCCACCGGGGCCAGCCCACCTAATTTCGACAGTGGAACGACCATGCCGGAGATGAGTAGCAACACGAGATACAACCCGTTGGAGGCGGCCAAGTTGACCTCCATACGCAAGAGCCCGGCACACAAAAAGGCAAGACCCCCAAAAGAAATGGTGGCGAGCACGATGAGGCCAATGATGCTCACGACTTCTGCCCCTGAGGTCCTACT
>CANFJV010000081.1 GCA_947447225.1 Acidimicrobiaceae bacterium | reverse complement strand
GCCACCGTATCTATGTCGCCACCTGGGGACGCATCTTTGCCTCCATGTATGACCGTTTCCTCGGAAAAGCTGAAGCCGGAAAATTAGGACGGCTGCGTCATGAGCTTGTTGCACCACTTCACGGCGACATTGTTGATGTGGGAGCAGGAACCGGCATCAATTTGCTGCACTATGCGCCATCAGTTGAGCCCATCATGGTTGAACCCGACCGATTTATGGCCACCCGCCTTGCAAGTCGAGCGCACGACCTGAGCAGAAACGTTGACGTCGTGCTTGCTGGGGGAGAGTCATTGCCGTTAGAAGATGCCTCGGTTGACCACGTGGTGTGCACCTTGGTGCTGTGCACTGCTCCAGCACCACAAGAGGTGGTGGCCGAGGCTTTTCGAGTACTTCGTCCTGGTGGAAGTTTGCACTTTCTCGAACACGTGCGTTCGAACACAGAAAAAGTTGCACGCATCCAAGACCGGTTCCGCCGACCGTGGTCGGCACTTGGTTGTGGTTGTCAAGCAAATCGGAAGACAGAATTGCTGTTTGAGCCTGCCGGCTTTACCGTGGCCTCACTTGAGCGACACCAGCTCCATGGTTGCGGGCCAATGTTGAGCGACGTGATTGTGGGATCTGCGAAAAAGCCGCTGACGAACGTTTAGGACAGGCCGACGATCTGGCCCTTGTGGTCGAGGTCAATCCGATGCGCAGCAGGACTAGCGCCAAGACCGGGCATGGTTCGCATGGTTCCACAAATCGCGTAGGCAAACCCCGCACCGGCAGAAGCTCGAATTTCTCGCACGGGAAGCGTCCAGCCCCGTGGGGCACCGAGGAGCTTCGCGTCTGAAGAAATCGACAAGTGTGTCTTGGCAATGCACACCGACAAGTGGTCAAGTCCGTTTGCGACCAACCGCTCGAGTTGTTGTTCGGCGGCTTCGGACAGTTCAATGCCATCTGCGCCATAGATCTCGGTGGCAATTTTGGTGAGTTTGTCACGAATGGGAAGTGCGTCTTCGTACAACATGGTGAACTTGCTGCCTTTGGCCACGGCTCGCATGACGGCTTGCGCAAGTTGCACCGCGCCTTCGCCTCCGTTGACAAAGTGCGTCGCGACCACTGCTTCGGCATCAGCGCTGTGCACAAGATCAATGATGGCTTGGTGTTCGCTCTCGTGATCACCGGGGAACGCATTGATCGCCACCACTGGGTGGACACCATGACGCTCGAGAATGGCCAAGTGGGCCAAGAGGTTTGCCGCGCCGGCCAGTACGTCATCTGGAGACTCGACCAACATTTCCGGTGGCAGCGGTTTGCCCGCAACAACCTTGAATCGACCCGAGTGTGCCTTCAGTGCTCGAACCGTGACCACGAGAACGCCGGCATCGGGCGCAAGACCAGAGACACGACACTTGATATTGAAGAAACGCTCGGCGCCCATGTCGGCGCCAAATCCCGCCTCGGTGATGACGACGTCGGCTGTCCGTGTCGCAATCAGGTCGGCAATGACCGATGAGTTGCCTGTTGCGATGTTGCCAAAGGGACCAGCATGAATCATCGCAGGAGAGCCTTCAAGCGTTTGCAGCAAATTCGGCATCAAGGCCTCTTTGAGGAGTACCGCCATGGCGCCTGCGCCTTCAAGATCTTCGGCCGTGACTGCTTTTCCTTTCGTGTTGTACGCCACCACAATGCGTCCAAGTCGCGCCCGGAGGTCTTCCAAACTGGTGGCAAGCGCCAAGATGGCCATGACCTCCGATGCAGCAGTGATGTCAAAACCGCTCGTTCGCTCGATGCCATCTTGAGCATCACCTTGGCCAATGGTGATGGACCGGAGCGAACGGTCATTGATGTCAAGGACTCGACGCCAACTAATGGTCTCCATATCAATGTCGAGTTCGTTGCCGTGATAGAGGTGATTATCAAGCAGGGCAGCCAACATGTTGTGCGCTGCGGTGACGGCATGGAAGTCACCGGTCAAGTGCAGATTGAGGCGCTCCATGGGAATGATTTGGCTGTAGCCGCCACCGGCAGCCCCACCTTTGATGCCAAAGGTGGGCCCAAGCGAGGGCTGACGAAGTGCAACAGTTGCCTTGATACCAAGGTGACCCATAGCTTGAGCCAACCCCACTGACGTCGTGGTCTTGCCTTCGCCGAGCGGCGTCGGCGTCACGGCGGAGACGAGAACATACGCCGCTCGCTTGCGCATTGGCGCCTCGAGTGCGTCGAGTGAGACTTTGGCGACGTTGGCGCCATAGGGCTCTAAAAATTGAGGGTCGAGCCCCATGGAGGCCGCGACTGACCAAAGTGGCTGACACGTTGCATGTTGGGCAATCTCAAGGTCACTCAGCACAATCTTGATCCCGTTCTCGTAGATGAAGGTGAAGAAGAAGTTGCCACCCAAAATTTCTTCGACGGAGGCGAAAATCCTTTCGTTCATGGTACGTTGAACGGCGAGGAGGAGAGGCATGTCGCGTTCAACGGCCGTTCGCTTGGCGTCACCGACGCTTTGGGTCATCGCTATCTTGAGCGCGCTCTTATCCGTCGTGCTCACCTTTACCTCTGCCAGTGCGGTGATTGGCTACCCCGGACCAGTTGCGGGACCTGGACGTCCTGCTGGTCCTTCACTTGGATCGATCAGTGTTGGAAAGGGAACGAGCGGCTGGGCCGGTGGCTTTAACCGTGGATCTCGAATCTGTTACCAGTTGAATGGTAAACCTGCTGGCTGTGTCGCCACCGAAGATGTAGCGACGGGAAATCTTGACGGTTACGCCCACTTCATCTTGTCGATTGGTAATTCCAATCCAGATTCCAATAACGGCCCCAATTGTGTTGGCGAACCTGCTCCAACCGGTCAAATCACGCAAGACCCAATGGTTGGGCCCGTGGTGCCCATCAAGATGGGCGGGAACGTGTTGCGAATTGTTGGTAACGCCACCAAGAATGGCGTGACACGACAAGTTACGATTGACCTGCCGTTCAACGTCTTTAGACAGTGCAATGGTCCAACAAGCACCACCACCACAACTCCTGGTGGAACGACAACGACCACTCCCGGTGGGACCACGACAACTACTCCTGGCGAAACCACGACAACCACTCCTGGCGAAACCACGACGACTACTCCTGGCAAAACCACCACGACCTTCCCAGGTCAAACCACGACAACTCCGGTAGTGATCAATGGCACAACGTTGGCGCCGTATGACCCAAACGCCGATATTTCGAATGATCCCGACAAGCAGAAGTCTGTCGTCCAAGTTGCAGCCAGCGTGGCGGCGATGGTGGCTATCGCCTCAGCAGCTGCCGCTGCCGCTGCAGCCGCAGCCTCAGCCGCCGCAGCTTCTTCGGCCGCAGGTGCCGCAGGAGCCGCAGGTGGTGCCGCAGGAATCAACCACTTCCAGCCCCTTGATGATGGCGGTGATGAATCGGAAACGGCAGACGAAGGCGCTGAAGGCGCCGAAGGCACTGAGCCGCTCGACGAAGGTGGCGAGGAAGCAGAATCTGGCGCCGAAGGCACTGAGCCGCTCGATGAAGGTGGCGAGGAAGCGGGATCTGGCGCTGAAGGCGGCGAAGCCTCAGGCGCAGAAGAATTTGGAGAGCCAGTTGAACTTCCGTCTGAACCTGGCGGAGCCGAGCCTCATGGCGTAGGCGGTGGTGCGACCTCGAACCAACCGCTCGATGATGGTGGCGAAGAAGAAGACGAAGAAGAAGGACTTCCCGACGACGATGGGGGCTTTAGCGGTGTGTAAGCGAGGTGAGGCGCGATGACATTTGGTATTCCCGAAGGAGCTGGTTCGAACGCCCACGCCGGTGTTTCCTATCACGACGTTCCCGACGCTCCCAACGAGACAACAATCGACGTTGATCTTGAACTTCACGAAGCTGATCGACGCCGAGCCTTTATTGAAGCCACTCCACCCAAAGGTGGCGATAAGGGCAAGTTATGGCGTCGGTTTGGGTTCTTGGCTGGCGATGAGTTTTATTACCGCTCACCTTCGACCTTGGCGAAGGCAAGCCCAATGTTTTCCTTCGCCATTGTTGACGGCCGCTACAGCCAGGCAATGTTTGGAAATCTTTCGTTTTTACTTCCGCTTCTTGGTCTGGTAGCAGGTATTGCCGCCTCGGTCGAAGTGGCTGGCAATGCGCTCCCTCCACACCTTTTCCTCTTCTCGGCAATCCTTGTTCTCGGAATTTTGAACGGATTTGCTGGCCTTGCCGCCTACCTGGCCTTTTTGACTGGCGCCATTGTCACCGGCCACTTTACGAATGAGCATGAAATTGTGACGCTCTTTGTCCTCGGCTGTAACTGGTTTGCCGGGCCCCAACTTGCGCAACGTCTGCGGCCGCTGAAGGCACACCACGACCAT
Source organism: Acidimicrobiaceae bacterium (assembly GCA_947447225.1). GTDB lineage: Bacteria > Actinomycetota > Acidimicrobiia > Acidimicrobiales > RAAP-2 > CAIQEU01. Next base: position 3,813 of record CANFJV010000081.1, on the reverse strand, counting down.
GTTGGTTTCAACCGGTGGTGGCACCAAACTGCCGACATTGGCTTCATCCTGGTGATGTCCGCATTTATCTTGGGCAAGTTCTGCCTCATTTATCCACTGGTTACTGGCTACGAAGTTGAGATCGCCCAACATGAAGAAGAAGTGTGGCTGATTGTGATCGCTACATACCTTGTGCGATTAGGCCTACAAACCATTGCTCGAGAGTGGTTCCCTCGTCGGATGGCTCAGGTTGAACCTCGACCACTTGCTCACCGCAATCGGTGGCTTAATTTGTTCTTCTTGTCCGTCGTGCAGCTGTCCATTGTGTATCTTGCGCTCCACCTCGCGTTGGGGGATCGATGGCAACTCTGGGCAGTGGTGATTACCTACACCTTCATGTTGGTCGTTGAGCGGCTGACTACCGAATTCCCCTTCATTACCTGGCTCCACCGCATTGTTCCACTTGGCGTGGCTCGAATTGTGATCGTGGTGATTGTTGGCCAGCTCTCAGCTCGATACTTCTTGGATAAGGGCTACAACACGGCACAGTCGCTGACGGCGATGATTTTCCTTGTTGTTGCAGGACTGCTGTTCATGTTTACTGGTCTCGGCAAGGTTCGGGGTGAAAAGTGGGAAGACCACCCCATCTGGAAGTTCTTCGGTGCATCGATCATGGTGATCCTGATGCTCCTTGCCACCGGTATTTTGTCGCTGCTCTAGGAACTCGAAGCTCCAAACTCGACGCAACATGGCCCGGGCGGTAGAGAACTCCACTGCCCGGGCCATGCTCGTTGCTATCGAGTAGTCACCGAGACGGTGTCTTTTCCTGAGCGAAGTACAGCGCCTGGAAGCGCACCGGTTGGTTGGCCATCGACCAGAATCTCTGTGCCGTTCACCAGCACTCGAGCCACACCAATGGATTCAGCCACGAGTCGAGGGGAGTTACCCGGCAAGTCATCGACGAGGCGAGCCTGTTTGCTGTCGACTGTTTCAGGGTCAAAGATGAACACATCGGCCACATTGCCAACCTTCAACACTCCTCGATCGTGAAGACCGAAAAGGTCAGCTGGCTGCTTGGTCATCATGGTGACTGCGCGCTCGACTGACACCAGCTTCCGTCCGCGCAAGCAGTCGGCTAAGAACGCCGTTGGATAATTCGCACCGCACATCCGGTCAAGGTGCGCTCCAGCGTCTGAGCCACCGACCATTGCTCGCGGGTCATTCCATGCCGCTGCGCGCATCTCCCAAGTGGCATCATCGCCGTCGGTTGGCTTTGGCCAAATCACCGTGCGCAGATCATCGGCAATCACGATGTCAAGGAGCACGTCAAAGGGGTCAGCGCCGCGCTCTTCGGCGATTTCTGCGACTTCACGCCACTCGAGACCTTGGTTGGCCTCGCTGTAGGTGTCACCAATGATGTAACTGCCCCAGCCGCTCAAGCGGCGGAAAACGCCAGCTTCTTTGGATTTTGCCAACTCGTTCAACTTGGCGCGTACCCCTGGGCTCTTCAACGCTTCAACGCGCCATTCGATAGGGAGCTGCATGATGGGCTGCCAGCCTGGGATCAAAAACAGTGCACAGTGGTTCTTGAAACTCATGTTCATGGGCACGAGGGTTGGCATCGTAAGTGCCACGATGCGACCACCACGAGCCGCGGCGCGGTCTGAGACTTCCAACTGGTGAGCCGTCTTTTCCGGCGACCGTGCATCAACCGTTAACAAGTTCCAGTTGAGTGGGCGGTTGGCGGTGGCCGTGAGATCAGCCATGAGTTCTTTTTCGTCCTCACCAAGGTTGTCGAGACAGCCAGAGGTGATGTACTCAAGTGTGGTGCCAGGGTGAGCTTCAACCACTTCGGCAAAGGCGAGCATTTCACGTCGATCGGCGTATCGAGAGGTGATGGCCTTGCCATTACCATCGGAGTGAGTGCGAGATTGGCTCGAAGAGAAGCCAAGTCCGCCAGCTTGAATGGATGCAGCGAGCAGCTGGCGCATTTGCTCCAACTCCTCGTCATTGGCGACTTCTTCACCGCGATGTTCGCCCATGACTTTGCGGCGAATGGCACAGTGGCCAACGAGGAATCCTGCGTTGACGCCGAGTTTTCCTTCGAGTGCAGCCAGGTACTCGCCAAAGGATTCCCAGGTCCACGGAACGCCTTCGGCTAGTGCAACGAGGGGCATGCCTTCAACCTTGGCCATCATTTCCGAAATGTACGTGACGTCTTTTTTGTCAATGGGGGCCAAGGTGAAGCCGCAGTTCCCGCCAATGATGGTGGTGACGCCGTGGAAGTTCGATGGCGAGGCACTCGGGTCCCAAAATAACTGAGCGTCGTAGTGGGTGTGCGGGTCAACAATGCCGGGAACGACCATGAGGCCAGTGGCATCAAATTCTTGTTTCGCCTCGCCCTCAACGGACCCAATGGCGGTAATGCGACCATTGGTGATCGCAACGTCAGCGACCACACCGGGCGTTCCCGTGCCGTCAATTACCAGTCCACCTCGAATGATGTAGTCGAACATGGTCCCCTCCTCGTCAAGTACTGCTCTCAATCTAGTGAACCTCGACATGGGACTCAGGTTGATGCGCTCGGGAGGGTCCATTTGTCTGCGAGGCTCTAAGGAAACCAAGAGAATTGAGGCCGATGTGGATCGAGTAAACGAGCAAGTAGTCCTAGCGGAGCGACCAACGACCATTTTGCTGCCCACCACAACTCGCCTTGAGTCCACTCCGGCGCCAGTTCCAAAAGACGGTGAAGCGCTGGTGGAAGTTGGCTATTTGTCCATTGACCCAACGATTCGCACGTGGATGGATGATGCACCGGGATACCTTCCTCCCATTGGCATTGGGGAGGTTGTCCGCAGCGGCGGTATTGGCACGGTGATTGAGTCGAACAGTCCTCGCTACAACGTTGGTGACCTCGTCTTTGGCACGGTCGGCTGGCAGCGCTATGCCATCGCCGGTCAAGGCCAACAAGCCATGACGGTCATTCCTGCTGGAGTTGACCCTTTACTTGCCATCAACGTGCTCGGCGTGACCGGCCTGACGGCCTACTTCGGTATGACCGATGTTGGCCACATCAAGCAAGGTGATGTCGTCGTCGTCTCGGGTGCTGCTGGTGCCACCGGATCAAGCGCTGGCCAGATTGCAAAGATCTTGGGGGCAAAGACCGTCATTGGCATCGCTGGGTCTGCGGACAAGTGTGCTTTGCTCACAAACGAACTCGGCTATGACGTTGCCATCAACTACAAGACCGACAATGTGGCAGCTGCGCTCAGAGCAGCAGCACCAAAAGGTGTTGACCTGTTCTTTGACAATGTGGGTGGCGACATCTTGGACACGGTGCTGGCGCAACTCGCGATGCGTGGACGCGTGGTGTTGTGCGGGGCTATCTCGCAGTACACAACGCCGGGTCGGCCACAAGGACCTGCGAACTACTTGAACCTGATCATCAAGCGTGGGTCCATGGAAGGGTTCATTATCTTGGACTACGCCGACCGCTATGGCGAAGCACAGGGACAACTGCTCACGTGGTTGCTTGAGGGCAAATTGCACCATGCCGAACATGTTCTTGATGGACTTGAACGTGCGCCTGAAGGGCTCAATTTGCTCTTTACCGGTGGCAACACCGGCAAGGTGATCGTTCGACTCTGAGGTGTCCGTGGCCAATACCAGTCCGCATGCGAAGTGGACGTCCAAAGCCGTTATGGCGTTGGCGCTGTTTACGTTCGCGGCTGGATTTGGTTCCTTTGGCGCAGTGGCATCGCTCGGCGAAGTCGCACGTGCATTCGGCCACGCGGTGCACGGCACCTCGGTGGCTGACCAGATGGGCTTATCGGG
>CANFJV010000080.1 GCA_947447225.1 Acidimicrobiaceae bacterium | reverse complement strand
GGACGATCAGAGAGCCTTGTCGTCCGGAACTATCTCGAGGCATTGACCTCCAATAAGCCAAAGCGTGGACGCAAGCGCACTCCTGCTTCGATTGACGCTCGCCTCAAGGCCATTGCTGCGAAAATCGACGGCGCCGACGCCCTCACCAAGCTTTCACTCATCCAAGAGCGCAAGGACCTTGAAGCCGAAAAGGCGTCGATGGGCGAAACCAATGACGCGTCGAGTTTCGAAAAGGACTTCGTCACGGTTGCCGCTTCGTACTCCGAGCGCAAGGGCATCGACTACGGCTCATGGCGTGCCATGGGTGTTGACGCAAAGGTCTTGAAGGCCGCTGGCGTCAAGCGGACTCGCTCCGTCTGAGCAGTTTCTGTATGAACCGAGCTACTCGTCGGGTCAGGCCAGTTGTGCTGCCCCGACGAGTGCTTGGAGCAGCACTAATCCGTCGGTAGAGCCAAGCAGTGTTGAACATGCCCGCTCAGGGTGCGGCATGAGACCAACGACATTGCCCGCCACATTTGAGATCCCGGCGATGTCGTCAAGTGAACCATTGGGGTTCTCGACGTAACGAAGCACCACTTGATCGTTGTCGTGCAAGGCTCGCAGCGTCTCTTCAGCGCACACATAACTGCCGGAGAAGTGGTTGATTGGGATCGAAAGTTTCGTGCCAACCGCTACTCCACTCGTCAACACGGAACGAGACGAGGCGACTTCAAGCACAGAGTCTTTGCAGTTGAAGGTCAAGTGATTGTTCTTCTGCAAGGCGCCTGGCAGGAGGCCAGCTTCGGTCAAGACCTGGAAACCGTTGCAAATACCGACAACAGGTCCGCCTTTGGCCGCAAAGGCGCCAACAGCGTCCATCACTGGCGAAATACGTGCCAAAGCGCCAGGTCGCAGGTAGTCACCATGAGCGAAACCGCCAGGTAAGACCACCAGATCAAATCGACTGAGGTCAGTTTCGGTGTGCCAAACCAGCTCTGCAGTCGTTCCCGCAAGTTCTAAGCCTGAGACAGCATCGTGCTCACAGTTGCTTCCGGGAAAGACAACGACAGCTGCGGTCACCGGGCTTCAACTCGCACGGTTGAGTCTTCAATCACTGGGTTCGCGAGCAGACGAGTTGCGAGGTCGGTGGCAATGGCGGTTGCTTCATCCGCTGAGGCTGCCTCAACGTCAAAGACAAACGACTGACCGGCCCGAACTTTTGTAACGGACGAAATCCCAAGCGCCGGCAGGGCTCGTTCAATCGTCGCCCCTTCCGGGTCAGCAATTCCAGGACGCAGGCTGACATCAACGGTGGCAGTGAACCTCATGGCATCGCACCGTACCAGTCGCTGAGCAACCGGCCGGTCACCAGTTCATAAGCGGCCACATAGCGCGCAGAAGTCGTGGCGATGACGTCATCTGGAACAGGGGGTGGCGGGGGTTGTTTGTCCCAACCAATGCCTTCCAACCAGTCGCGAAATGGCTGCTTGTCATAGGCCGGGGGCGTCTCGCCGGGCACCACTTGTGCTGCTGGCCACAGCCGCGAGGAGTCCGGGGTGCACACTTCATCGCACAAGACCAGTTTCCCATTGACGTGACCGAATTCAAATTTCGTATCGGCCAAGATGAAACCGGCGCTGTTGGCCCGAGCTGCTGCTCGGTTGTAGACCGCAAGCGAAACTGCTTCGAGTTCTTGGACGAGCGCTGCTCCAACGAGTTCACGAGCAGCATCGAGCGAGATATTTACGTCGTGGCCTTCTTCAGCTTTCGTTGACGGCGTGAACATTGGTGTCGGCAGTGGATCAGCCAACCGCAGATGAGGGGCGACTTCCATGTCGTGAATCTTGCCGGTGCTCGCATACTCGCTCGCTGCTTGGCCGGCCAAGTACCCACGCACAATGCACTCAAGACTCACCATCTCGGCTCGCTCAACGAGCATCGCCCGTCCATGGGTCGACGCCGGAAGCGTGACACCGAGAAGCTGGTCGATCTCTTCAGGGTCAAACGAGATCACCGCGTTGGCCACCACGTCGCTCACTTCTTCCAAGAAGAACGCCGTCATTGCGGTCAGCACGCGTCCTTTGTTGGCAATGGGTTCTGCCATCACGACGTCGAAGGCCGAGAGACGGTCGGACGCAATCATCAAGATGCGACCTTGTCCGACGTCATAGAGATCTCGGACTTTCCCCGAGTGGATGAGTGGGAACGAAATCTCGTCCACCTAACTCACCGCCAAGTGCCGAACCGCATCAACGGAGCGATGAGCATGGGTCAACACCCGAGCAAGGTCAAAAGCAATGTCAAGCTCGGCGGCGGACAAGGTCACTTCGTCGTCTGCTTCAAGTACCTCTCGCAAGTGTCGTCGTGACTCGACCGACACCCGAGCGTCACGCTGCACAATGCGGTAGGCCTCATCACGGGTCTTGCCCGTCTCGATGATCTGCAACAGCACCGATTGCGAGAACACAAGACCCAACGAGTTGACGTCCAAGTTCTCCCGAGCACGCGCTTCGTTGATGACGAGATTTGCCGCAAGTCCAGTTGCTTTTTCCACCATGTAATAGGTCAACATGGCGCAGTCTGGGACAATCACTCGCTCAACGGAAGAGTGCGAGATGTCCCGCTCGTGCCACAGCGCCACATCTTCAAGTCCAGCAGACAAATAGCCACGAAGCACCCGAGCAAGACCACACAGCCGCTCCGACAAAATGGGATTGCGCTTGTGCGGCATGGCCGAAGAACCCTTTTGACCCTTGCCGAATGGCTCTTCAGCTTCTCCAACTTCACTCCGGGCCAAGTGACGAACTTCGGTGGCGAAGAGTTCAATGGTCGTCCCAATGGCCGCACACGCATAGAACCACTCAGCGTGGCGATCGCGCGCAATGACTTGGGTAGCCGGGACGGCCTGTAGCCCCAAGTGCTCCGCCACAAAGGCTTCAACCGCTGGATCAATATTGGAGAAGGTCCCAACCGCTCCGGACAACTTCGCCACGGCAATTGCCTCGCGGGCTCGCTCTAAGCGAACTCGGTCGCGCTCCGCTTGAAGGGCAAAGAGGGCAAACTTCATGCCGAACGTGGTGGGCTCGGCGTGCATGCCGTGCGTGCGACCAAGCACTGGCATCGCTGCAAGTTCAATGGCTCGTGTGGCCAAGGCTGCAACAAAGGCTTGTTGTTGGACAAGCAGCAAGTCCGTCGCTTTTGTCATCATCGTGCACAGTGCCGTGTCGACCACATCAGATGAGGTGAGACCAAAGTGAATCCAGCTACCTTCTGGCGCACCAATTCGGTCTTGGACAATGTCGACAAACGCGGCCAAGTCGTGGTTCGTGATGACCTCACGGTCATTGACGGCTTGCACGAACTCGGCATCGATCTTCGGTGCACGAGCACGAAGGGCAATGGCGTCTTCGGTTGGAACGACACCAATGGCTGCGAGGCCTTCCGCTGCCAAGAGTTCAACTTCGAGCAGCGTTTGCATGCGAGATTCATCGGTGAAGATCTCGGCAATAACTTTTGGCGCGTAACGGGGGATCACGACAGTTCCTCTCGACGAACGGCTTCTTCAGCAATATCAGTTCGGTATTGCATTCCTTCAAAGGAAATCTGAGCAACGGCCTGATAGGCCAAGGCTCGAGCATCTTTCAACGTCTCGGCGGTTGCACTCACGGTCAGTACTCGCCCACCACTTACGAGAAACGGCCCGTCAGGATCAGGTCGCGCAGTTCCGGCATGAAACACCGTCACACCAGCGATGGCATTTTCGAGTTGCCCATCGCTTGCCAGTCCTGAAATCGGCATTGATTTCCTTGGGGCCTCTGGGTAACCAGGTGCGGCCAGCACCACACAGACACTTGCGCCAGGAGCGGGAAGGGCTGGGGCGATCGTGCCCTCGGCGATTGAAGTGAACCAGGCGACCAGATCCCCTTGGAGAAGTGGCAAGAGCACTTCTGCTTCAGGGTCACCGAAGCGAGCGTTGAATTCCAAGACCTTTGGGCCTTGTTCGGTCAACATGAGACCGGCATACAGCACGCCTCGGTAGTTGATGCCTCGCGCTTGAAACGCACGGACAAGGGGCTCAATGGTGGTGGTTACGAGTTCAGCCACGAGGTCTTGGCCAATGCCGGGCATTGGGGTGTAGGCACCCATGCCTCCGGTGTTTGGACCGGCGTCGCCATTGCCTAAGCGTTTGAAGTCTTGAGCAGGGGTCAAGGCAACGACTCGCTCGCCATCACACAGTGCCAAAAGCGAGCACTCGGTACCAATGAGTCCTTCTTCAATGACAATGCGGCGACCGGCTTTGCCAAAGGCTTCGCCCATCAACTTGTCAATGACATCGTCTTTCGCTTCTTCAAACGAATCAGTGACGAGCACGCCTTTTCCTGCGGCTAGCCCGTCGGTTTTCACCACGTATGGCGGCGACATTGTCGCGAGGAACGCAAGCGCTTCAGCCACCGAGGTAAAGGCCCCAAACTTGGCAGTTGGAATACCTGCTTCGTCCAACAGTTCTTTCATGAAGGCTTTCGAGCCTTCGAGTTGTGCGCCATCAGCACCTGGACCAACCACGAGACGACCGAGCCCACGCAAGCTGTCCGCGAGTCCTTCAGCTAGTGGAACTTCAGGTCCAATGATGACGAGATCAACGTCGAGGTCTTCTGGACGGTCAGTACTGACCGTGATGGGAAACGGGGTCGACGAGGTCGCCATTCCAGGATTGCCCGGGGCAACAATGACCGGGGCGGTGCGAGCAAGCACGGTCGCTAACGCGTGCTCACGTGCTCCACTACCAACGACGAGAACAGGGCGTGGTTGGCTCACGACTGCGAGAAGTCGACGAACTGCTCTCGGCCAGGTCCAACGCCGACGAGACGAATTGGCACTCCGATTTGGTTCTCTAAGAAGGCCACGTAGTCCTTGGCTGCCGTTGGCAATTGATCCATTGACGTGAACTGGGTGAGGTCAGTTTCCCAGCCAGGCAAGTCTTCGTAGATCGGCGTGACCTTGTGGAGTACCGACTGGTGATACGGCGGGAAGTCGTAGCGAACGCCATCGGCTTCGTAGCCAACACACACTCGAATGACCGGCAACGTGTCGAGCACATCAAGTTTCGTGAGCGCAATTTCGGTCAACGAGTTGAGGCGCACCGCTTGGCGAGCCATCACCGCGTCAAACCAACCGCAGCGACGGCGCCGGCCCGTGTTGGTGCCGTATTCGTGACCACGGTCAACCAGCAGGTCGCCAAGTGCATCGGTGAGCTCGGTAGGAAAAGGTCCAGCACCCACGCGGGTGATGTAGGCCTTGGCGATTCCAACAATGCGGTTGAGGTCTCGTGGCCCAAGGCCTGATCCGGTGGCAGCGCCACCAGCAACAGGGTTCGACGAGGTCACAAATGGATACGTGCCGTGGTCCAAGTCCAAGAACGTCGCTTGGGCACCTTCCATCAAGATGTTGCGACCACCGGCCACAGCGTCATGGAGAAACCCAACCGTGTCGGCAATCATTGGGGCGATGCGAGGGGCGTAGATCCCGAGATACGTGGCTGCAATCGCGTCCACGTCCATTGGCAGGCGGTTGTAGACCCGGGAAAGAAGGGCATTTTTTTCCACCAGCGCAATTTCCAATTTCTGGCGGAAGATCTTTTCATCAAGCAGGTCTTGGACGCGAAGACCAACTCGGGTTGCCTTGTCGGCATAGGCCGGGCCAATGCCGCGCTTGGTCGTACCAAGTGCGTTCTTGCCGAGGTAGCGCTCAGATACTCGGTCGAGTTCTTGGTGATACGGCATGATCAGGTGCGCGTTGCCCGACACCATGAGCTTTGAAGTGTCGACGCCTTTGGCCTCAAGTACATCGATTTCATTGAGAAGTACGCCTGGGTCAACCACCACACCGTTGCCAATGACCGGCGTCACCGTTGGGTACAAGATTCCCGACGGAATGAGTTGCAGTGCAAAGGCCTCACCTTCGACCACGATGCGGTGACCGGCATTGTGGCCACCTTGGTAACGGACGACAACGTCCATTTCCTTCGCTAAGAGGTCAGTGAGCTTGCCTTTGCCCTCATCTCCCCATTGGGTTCCAACGACGACAGTTGTCGGCACGGCTTTCCTCCAGCCCTGTTCGGGTACACCCAAGCGTACCCGCGGTCACCCTTGCCACTTTGACGATCATGCATCACTTCGTCGTTCAGTTCTAGGGTTTCGCCATGGCAACCACCCGACCGAGTAGAAGTTTCGAAGCCACGAGTGACTACACCGTGCAATTAGAAGATGGGTCACGGGTTCACCGCGACCATGTGGCTCAAAACGAGCGGCTTCGACCTCGACTTGCGTCACCGCGAAGTGGCGTGTGGTGCGTCCTTGGAAACGGCCTGTCCAATCAATCCTTTATTGAAGGACCAGACGGGATCATTGCCATCGATTCTGGTGAAAGCCAAGAAGAAATGGCCGCCTCGCTTGCTCAGCTGCGAGAAGTCACCTCACGACCCATTGTGGCGGTGCTCTACACCCACTTCCATTACGTCAGTGGAACCAAAGCCATCATGGAAGAGGCTGGCACGCTGCTGCCGATCTATGGCCACAAAAAGATTGATGGGAACTTGGCCCGGGCTTCAACCGAGATTGCCCCGACTTATAGCCGTGGCCTCATAGAACAGTTCGCCATTGCCTTGCCAGGAGAGGGCCCAGACCATGCCCAAAACGTTGGTCTCGGTCTCTACTGGAAGCGTCCCGATCTTGGAAAATCAACGCCGGGATATCTCCCACCTGACGTCACCTTTGACGAGGACACCACCTTGCAGGTGGCCGGCCTCACCATTGAAGTGACCATGGCGCCCTCGGATGCAGATGACTCGGTGACCTACTTCTTCCCGGAGTTAGGCGTTGCGGTTCATAACCTGGTTTGGCCGTTGTTGTTCAACATCTTTGCCATTCGTGGCGAAGAATACCGAGACCCAAATGTCCTCATCCGAGGCATTGATCACGTGTTGTCCCTTGGGGCCGAGCACTTGGTTGCCACCCATGGTCCAACCATGTCAGGTGGCGACGAAATCATCGCCAGAGTCACTCGCTACCGCGACTCGTTGGCCTTCATCTGGGACCAGACGGTTCGCCATACCAACTTGGGTGCGACGACCAATGACTTGGCCCACACGGTGGAACTCCCCGCCCTTTATAGCGAGGACTTCTTAACAACAGAGCTCTATGGCGTGGTTGAGCATCATGCACGCCAGATTCGAAGTGGACTGTTTGGCTTCTTCGATGGCGACCCAGCCAACCTGTTCCCAGTCAAAACCGCTTTGCGTTCAGCTCGCCTCATTGCCGGATTCGGAGGTGAAGACGTTGTTCGCCAACAGGTCGCAACCGCCTATGGCGCAGATGACGTGCGCTGGGGAATTGAACTTGCCTCATGGCTGTCCACGCGAGATGACGCAACAAGCGGTGACCACCAGTTGTTAGCCCAAGGTCTGCGACTCATTGCCGAGCGCACGACCGCGGCCAACATTCGCAGTTGGTGCTTGACCCGAGCACTCGTCCTCGAAGGCACACTCGACTCAGGCTGGATGAAGGTCCATCAGCTGCGACCCAAGGTCATCATTGCTTCGCCGCTCGAGCGCTCAGTGCACTTGCTCCGTGTGCTCGTCGACCCAAGTCGGGCCGAGGGTATTGACGTCCATGTGGCCTTTGCCTTTGATGGCGAGACAACGGGTCTCCATGTGCGAAATGCCATTGCCGCGCCAACTTCTGGCGAAGGAGCATCGGTCACCCTGCGTGGGGCCAAGTCAACATGGGCGAGTCTCGTCTGCGGCAAAGCATCACTCTCCGCGCTCCTTGGAAGTGGCGACCTCCAAGTTGAAGGGAGCACCGACGCTGTAGTGCAAGCACTTTCTGTCTTTGATCTTCCCGCCCTTCGTTCATGACCGAACCACGCTCGATTCCTTCGCCAACGCCCACATTTACCGGGCAGATTGGCCGCCTCATGGAAGAGGCGACCCCAGCGAAGATGGAACTGCAGCACCCAAGTTCCGAGGCGCCAAACATCCTGCTCATTGTTTTAGATGATGTTGGATTCGGCTCCTTTGAAGCCTTTGGTGGACCGGTTCCTTCGCCGGGTCTCAACAAGGTCACAAGTGAAGGCCTCACCTACAACGCCTTCCACACGACGGCTCTGTGTTCGCCAACGAGAGCGGCGATTCTGACCGGGCGCAATCACCACCGGGTGCACATGGGCGGCATTCCAGAAATTGCCAATACCTACCCCGGCTATGACAGCGCCATTCCCAAAGAAGCAGCGACGGTTGCTGAAGTACTGCAACAACACGGCTATGCCACGAGTTGCTTTGGAAAATGGCACTTGACCCCTAGTTGGGAACAAAGCCCCGCTGGACCGTTTACGCATTGGCCAACTGGCATGGGCTTTGAACGCTTCTATGGAATCTTGGGGGCCGAGTGTTCGCAGTAT
>CANFJV010000079.1 GCA_947447225.1 Acidimicrobiaceae bacterium | reverse complement strand
CGACTGTGCTTTCCTCCTCCTGCCGGCGTTGTTGTCCGCCGTCAACGTTTTGTTGAGGCAGGAGGCTTTGCGATATCGATTCGTCGCTCAGAAGATATTGAGTGTTGGATCCGCCTTTGCCAGCTCGGCCCGTTTGTTTCAGTTGCCGATGCGTCATTTGGATATCGAGTGAGCAAAGGTCAGCGTTCACAGCGTCGCGGGCGACAACTCGGCGCGGTGAAGGCGAAACGAGAGGTACTGCGACGCTGCACCACTCGTCGCCATGTGCGCATTGCTGCCCATGGTGGACTTGCGTTCTACGCCACGCTCTCCCGTGAGCGGTTGATTTTCGGTGTCCGCCAACGAGCTGTTCGTTCACTCGTGCTTGGACTGGCAAATGTTGCCGTCTGCGGCGCAATTGGCATCTTTGCCATCGAAGCGCTCGTTACGCCCAATCGCGTTCGCCTCCGACGTTTCTCTGGTGCGACTAGGTAAAACTCAACAGATGGATGGGGTACCACTGTCCACGCCAGGAAATGCAACACAACACGCTTTGGTGAAGGATCGGTCCTGTTGGTGACGTTCGGTACGAAATGGATGCTCCAAGGGTGCGCCAATATGAGCCCTTGTTCTGCTCAAGGCCAGGCGTAATCCAACTTGGTGCTCCGGTGACCGATGCGCCAGCGAACAGAAGCGGAGCGCCCGTTGGGTCGAGTCGTGCGTGCAAAATTCGAACGTCACGATCAAAGTTCGCAATGAGGCGAAAGCGCCAGTCGGTGTCGTTGCCACCTCCAGACTTCGTCTGAAGGTACGCCCCTAAGGGAAAGAAACTCGCGTGAGCGAGTTCTCCGTTGCCGGTTCGAATTGCTTGGAGAACTGCCGCCATCTTTGCTTGGAAGGCGGGATCACTTGCGCTTGGTTGCGCAGGAGTCTGCGGCAATGACCCCACGTCAATGGTCGTTGACGTCGCTGGTGGGATCGTCGACGTCGCTAGTGGGATCGTCGTTGAGGTCGTTTCGCTTGCCGGTGACGAAGATCGTGTGACCGCAAGAGCAAGGCCAATCCCAACGACAAGAATCACGGTGACACCCAGGATGACAATCGGTGGGATTTTCGGTTGAGAACCGTGACGTGGGGGCACTGAATAACGCTACCGTGGTGGACTGTGCAGCACTTCACCGGTGCTGAGGCGAAGGAGCGATCATGGCGGACACCTACACCGAAGAACAAATTGATGCACTGGTCGATCAATTGCTCGCCGAGGTGCCACCGTCAAGTGTGACCCCGCAAGAATTCTTGGGCCACCAGTTTGACCGCGGGCTTGGTTGGATTCACTTCCCCGTTGGATGTGGTGGTCTCAACCAGTCACCTGGATTTCAGTCGCGCATCAACCGTCGCTTAAGCCAAGCGGGCGCGCCAACGGCAGATGTGCGAAACGTTATTGGCCATGGCATGATCGCCCCGACGATTGCCGTGCACGGGACCGACAGCCAAAAGGAAAAATATCTCCGACCGCTGTTCACCTCAGAGATCATCTTCTGCCAATTGTTCTCTGAACCAGGCGCAGGATCTGACGTTGCGAGTTTGTCGGCCAAGGCCGAGCGAGATGGCGATGAGTGGATTTTGAACGGCCAAAAGGTCTGGACCACCCTTGCGCACCTCTCGCACTACGGCATGATCATTGCTCGAACTGATCCTGACCAGGTGAAGCACAAAGGCATTACTGCCTTCATTGTTGACCTGCACGCCCCAGGTGCTGAAGTGCGTCCGCTCTACCAAATGACCGGTGAAGCCGAGTTCAACGAGTGCTTCTTCACCGATGTGCGGATTCACGATGACGACCGCCTCGGAGCGGTTGGCAACGGCTGGAATGTTGCGATTACGACCCTCATGAATGAGCGAGTTTCCATTGGCGGCCAAGTGCCACAGCGTGGCGGTGGCCCAATTGGTCAAGCCGTTGCGGTCTACCGAGAGCGCTTCGGTGAGCGACGTGATGCCGAAGCACTGTCGTATCGCGACCAACTCATGGATCTGTGGGTGAAATCTGAAGCAGTGCGTCTCACCAACATGCGAGCAGCTGCGGCTCGAAAGGTGGGCACGCCCGGACCTGAAGGTTCCGTTGCCAAGCTGACCCACGCGGAACTCAACCAAGAAATCTATGAACTCTGCGTTGACATGCTTGGCCTTGAAGGCCAGATGTTCGAGTCTCGCTACGAAAAGATCCGCCCCCAAGCAACGGGTATGGGTTCGCCAGATCTGCCAAAGGCATTCTTGCGATCGCGGGCGAACTCGCTTGAAGGTGGGACCTCGGAAGTCATGCGCAACATTCTTGGTGAGCGTGTGCTCGGGCTTCCTGGAGAGCCTCGCAACGACAAAGATGTTCCGTGGAAGGACGTTCCTCGCAGCTAAGCCTTAGCTGAGGGATACCTCAAACCACGACAAGCAGCGCGCCCAGGCATCTTGTGCCGATTCGGGTTCGTAGTCGGCTCGCACGTCGCAGTTAAAACCATGGCCGGCGTGTTCGTACCGAACAATTTGCGTCGGCACGGAAGCCTTGGCTGACTCTTGGCGAAGTTGTTCAACCTGGTCGACTGGAATGGAGCCATCGAGGTCACCATAAAGGCCAAGCCACGGAGCGCGTAAGTGTGGGGCAAGCTCCACCAGCGATGGAAGGCCAAAGCGACCTGTTGTCACACCGCCGCCATAGAACGTCACCGCAGCGCCAACGAGTCCACGAGTGGCGGTGTGGAGTGCAATGGCGCCACCCATACAAAATCCAACAATGCCGATTGACGATGGAGCAAAGCCACGACGTGCGAGCTCTTGCAGTGCTGCGTCAATGTCGGTGGTGATGCTTTCTTCGGTCAGCGACGAAATGGCCGGAATGACGGCAGCGAAGTCGTCGTAGGGAGCGGTTGGCGAGCCGAGTCGATGGAACAGCGCTGGAGCGATGGCGACGTATCCAGCTTCAGCAATTCGCTCAGCAATAGAGCGAATGTGGTCGTTCAATCCAAAGGCTTCTTGGATGACAAGGATCGCACCTCTCGGCGTGAACGAAGGTTCAACGAGCACTGCAGGCATTGGTCCATCAATGGTTGAAAGTTCTAGTTCCATGGCTTCTCCTCGCATCTGTTGCCTACGCGAGCGTAGAGGGCAATGAACGAGTGGCTACAACGCCGAAGCAGCGTTGGCTCCGTCGAGTTATGCGAGGCCCGAAGTAGCGAATTGCAACACAGGATTTGGCACGGTTGGGCCAACGGTTGAGCCCCACTTCGACACCGTGATCACCACACTTCCGACTGCCTTTGCACTCGGCTCAGATCCGCTCGCTATGACCTTGACCGGAAGATAGGGCTTTGTGGTGGAGATGTAGACGGTCTCTGTGCCTTTAGAAAGTTGTGCCTTCGGATTCACAGTTCCGGAGATGCCAATGACCGAGACATTGCCGATCTTTGTTGGTTTTGACGCAGTCAGTTTGCCAAGTGGCGTGAGGGCGGCGGTCAGGTCCCCAAAGGACACGCCTTCAACGAGGTCATTGAAGCCGGAATACGTGGAAGGGACTGCAATCCAGCGATTCGCCGCCGGTGAGTTCTTCACGCCGAACTGCTGTTCAATCGCTGCAGCGTTCTCTTTCAAGTAGCAGGTCTTGCCAATGACGCGAATAATGGCATCGATGCCGTCACCGACGTAATGCTGCTCGCCACCATTGGCCACCACGCTCAGGTTCTGCGTGCTTTTGTACTTGTTGGTCACCACTTGCACAATGGCAGTGCCGCTTTTCAAGGTGCGAGCGCCAGCAATGGAGATGGTCAGCATTTGCGCAGGGGTTAACGAGGTAAATGCTGGTGCTGCCCCTGCTGATGATGGCGTGGGGATAGCGACGAGTGACACTGCGGCAGCGGTAGCTGCAGCGACGCCAAGGAGACGACGAATCGAACCTTTGGTGGCGCCAAGTTGCATACTTGTATCGTAGGGGACAGCGAGTTGCGTGTTGTGAGCGCCCTTCTCAGCCAAAACTTGGTCCAACGGTCCGCGACCGCTTCAACTCATAGAACCCTTCGGTCTGACAAAGCGCTTTCACGCCGTCATACATGACCCCAGCTGCTTCACCTTTGGGTGCGGGGGTTACCACGGGACCAAAAATCGAAGTCTCACCGATCCGAAGAACTGGGGTGCCCACGTCCATGCCGACAGGCTCCATGCCAGCAAGATGTGAGGCTCGCACTGCTTCGTCAAGTGACGCATCTGAAGCGGCACTCACGAGATCGGCATCAAGTTCAGCCAGTGACAAGGCGCGAACAAGTGCCTCTTCGCCTTGCAATTGTTCTAGATGGATGGCAGTTCCGAGCGCGCTGTAGAGCGCACGATGGACGTGCGCGCCATAGCGCTGTTCGGCGGCAATCGCGACGCGAACACCGGCCCATGCTTTTTCCATGAACTCGACATACTGCGGGGGCAGCTCTCGACCCTCGTTGAGCACTGCGAGCGACATGAGGTGGAACTTGGTCTCGACGGGTCGAACCTTCTCTACCTCAAGCATCCACCTCGAGGTAATCCATGCCCATGGGCAGTAGGGGTCATACCAAAAGTCAACGGTTTCCATCAGTCACGCTCCTCACGTCCACTTGACCTTACGGCCTCAATTGGCGTTTGCGGCAAAATCACCCAGCAACGAGGCGACTGCTTGGGTGACGCCATTTGCCATGGCGAGATCGAGTGACTCATCGGGACCATGAGCGTTGGCGCCAGGTCCGAGCACGCCTGTTGCCAAGATGGCGAGACCAGGGAATCGTGCTCCAAGCTGCGCGAGGAACGGAATTGAACCACCCTCACTTGTCCAACTTGGGCCACGGTCAAACCCTGCAATTGACGCTTTTTCGATTGCCGAAGCGAGCCACGGCGCAGGAGTCGGGCACTGCCAACCTTGGCCAAGCGCACGATCAATCGTTACCGACACCACCGCATCGTGTGGTGGGTTGGCCTCAAGTGCTCGAACAATGGCGGCTGCGGCTACTTGTGCGTCAACGCTTGGAGGAAGCCGAAAACTTAATTTCGCCGTGGTTGAGGCTCGAAGCACATTGCCGGCGATATCAATGCTTGGCACACCAGCGATCCCGGTAAAGGCAAGTGCTGGTTTCCAGGCCTGCGTAATGAGGCGGTCAAGTCCGGAGTCCCCATGGAGTTCGAGTCCCGAGATGGTGGCGATTGCTTCACCGACCGGATCACCGAGTTCGTCGGCCACTTCGACGAAGCGGGCATGGTGGTCGGCGGGAACGGCGGCGTGGAGCTCGGGCAACAAGATCTCGCCGGTGGCGGAATCTTCAATTCGATCAAGCAGGTGTCGCAGAATCCGAAAACTCGAGGGCACGACGCCACCAGCTTCACCTGAGTGCATGCCATGTTCGAGCACCCCAACGTGCAGCGTGCAGGTGACGTTGCCGCGAAGCGATTGGGTCAGCCAAAGCCGGTCATAGGTTTGGGCACCGGAATCTAAGCAAATGAGGAGTTGTAGATCGCCAAGACGATCCGCCAACGCGTCCATATAGGGCTCAAGATCAGGGCTGCCACTTTCTTCGCTGCCTTCAATGATGAGGACAATGCGGCTGTGAGGTATTCCTGCCTTCTCAAGTGCTTCTACGGCTAAAAGTCCAGCGAAGATCGAGTAGCCATCATCTGCGGTGCCACGGCCGAAGAGTTTGCCATTGCGCACAACTGGTGTGAACGGTTCAAGACCTTCACTCCAGTTGCCAAGTGGAGGCTGCTTATCAAAGTGGCCGTAAATACCAACGGTGCCCGAGGTGGTGTCGCTAGTCGCACCAATTTCACAGAACAACAGTGGTGTGCGACCGGGAAGTTGCTCAATTGAAACCGAAAGGTCGCCAATGGCTCGGGTTTTCGCCCACTGACACAAGTGTTCGGCGGCCCGCTCAAGATGGCCGGCTTCTTGCCAGGTGGCGTCATAATCCGGAGAAATGCAGGGAATAGTGACGTAGTGCTCAAGGGGGCCAAGCGCATCGCGGGCAAAGTCAAGGTCAAGTTCAGCCATGGCAAAACCCTACCGGGAGGCAATGGAAAGCGGTCGAGTTATCGCTGGTCTTTTGCGTCATCGGCGAGTCGCCAGCAGTACCACGCAACAGAACTTCGCCAAGGTCGATAGCGGTCGCCGGCGGCATCAAGCGCCTTTGGCGCAATGAGTTCGTTGTGGTCGTTGAGCACGGTCCAGCCGGCACGAACGCCATAGTCAAGAACTGGCCACACATCGTGGCGTGCCAGGGCAGACATCAAAAACATCTGTGCGGTCCATGGCCCAATCCCGCGTACTTGCGTTAACTGCGAGATGACCGCTTCATCACTGAGCCGTGCCATGTTGTCCAAGGTGATGGAGTTGTTCTGCACTCTGGTGGCGAGATCAACGAGGGACGTGGCCTTTGCCCCACTTACCCCGCAACTGCGGAGGTCTTCTTCACTTGTCGAAAGGATGAACTGAGGCGTGGGCTGGCCGTCAGCAAGATGAAACACCCGTCCGGTTATTGCTTCGGCTGCTTTGGTTGCGAGTTGCTGGTGCAAGATGGCCCGGCAGAGATAGGGGAATCGAAGCGCTGGTTTTACAATACGTCGAGCTGGAGGAAGCCCGAATCGCTCGACAAGTTCTGCAAATCGACCATCAATGGCTTGGAGTTCACCCACGATGTGGGTTGGCGAGTAGTTGGTAGGGCTCACGAGATCACGGTACTTCGACTAGAGCGAAGCCGTCACTGCAATTGGGGCGATGCCGTCGGGCAGCGCTTCAGATGAGGTGATCACGAGTTTCAAGGCGTCAACGGTGACTCGGGTTGGTGCAGAAGGAAATCCCCGGCGCTTGAGGGCAACACCAACGGTTCGTGCGGGTTTCCCCTCAAGGGAAATTGCGGCAAAGCTCGAGTGCAGGTGATTGGGAATCGCCGAGGCCGGCAGAATCGCAGGTCCATAGCCATCAAAGGCGAGGCTGGCGAGCATTCGAATGCCTTCAAGTTCAATGACTGGATTGAGCTTGATGCCCGATGGTGCGACGAAGTGTTCAATCTGGTCTCGCAAGGTGGTTCCCGACAGCGGAAGCAAGAGTTCCAACGTGGCGAGTTCGCTTAAAGGAACGGGGCGATAGCCACTCTTTTCCGCACCGTCGCGGTGGGCGAGGGCAAGTGCGCTGTCATTTGGACACACAATGACGAGCTCTTCGGTGAACAGCGGAAACGTATCGAGGCCACTTGACTGCACGGGCACATTGACAATGGCGAGGTCAAGTTGGCCAGCGGCGACTTGGGCTTCAAGCGTGGAGTTCGTTCCTTCAAGCACATGAAGGCGAACCTCTCGGTGACGATCATGGAGCTCAGCGAACAGTGCCGGGACGAGCCAACGTCCGGTTGTGCCAATCATTCCGAGGCGGACGACGCCGGTCACGGTGGAACTGAGCGCGACCACGTCATCGACCATTGCATTGATCTCGGTATTGATCCGACGGGCTCGCCGCACGACCATGTCGCCAATTGGCGTGAGGTGCCCAGAGGCCCGATCAACCAGCACGACGTCGAGTTCATGCTCCAGCGCCTTGATGCGGGTGGAGATATTGGACTGCACGGTGGACAAGGCAACGGCGGCCCCAGAGAAACTCCCATGGTCAGCGATTGCTTGAAGTGCTTGCAGTTGTTTCAGGTCCATGTGTCCTCCGCAAGCAAGCCTATCTAAGAATGAGATAGAAAGTATTTCTCCTAGCGCCTTGACTGATAAAACAGAAACGGTATAGTTGTCTCATCGCCCTAAGGGCAGCAGTACAAGGACTCACCGAACCCCCCCCTCGGATCCTTGCAGACGAAAGGCTCGCCATCCCCCCCGGCGGGCCTTTTGTCGCGTCTTGGGGCAGTTCGCGTGAACGGGCTGGCACTAGTTTGGAGACAATGCAACTGCTCTTGACGCTTCGCCGATTCGCTGGTCTGGCAGCGATGGCAGCGATCAACGGCGCTTCTCGCCTCACCCGACGAGGAAGCGGGACAGTTGCCGGTGGCAGGGTGGCACTTCGAATTGCGCCGGATCTCTTGGGCCATCTCACCAACGGGCGCATGGTGGCGCTTGTCTCTGGCACCAATGGAAAGACCACCACCACCGCCTTGCTCGTGGCGGCACTCAAATCAGCTGGTTACTTCGTGGTCTCGAACGACACCGGGGCCAATATGCCACCTGGTCACGTTGCCGCCGTTTCACGAGGAGAGCGTTTTGGTCCAGTGGTGCTTGAAACCGACGAGGCCTACCTCCCAAGGGTCATGGCTGAGACAAGTCCGATGGTGGTGGTATTGCTCAATTTGTCTCGGGACCAACTCGATCGTTCGAGCGAAGTGCGAATGCTGGCTGACCGTTGGCGTGCCGCAATGGCAACCTACCAAGGCACGGTCGTCGCAAACGCTGACGATCCGCTTGTGGTCTATGCCGCCGAGTTGGCTCCGAAGGCCATCTGGGTGGGCGCAGGATCTGCGTGGACACTTGATGCGGTGGGATGTCCACGCTGTGATGGTCAACTCCTCCATGAAAAAAGCGAGTGGCATTGCTCGGCTTGTGCGTTT
>CANFJV010000078.1 GCA_947447225.1 Acidimicrobiaceae bacterium | reverse complement strand
GAAGTCGGTGTGGCTGATCAGCATCAGTTCCAAGGCGCTTTCGGCGATCAGCTTCATATTCGGAGAAGTTCCCTTCGAACCACACGACATTTGCCTCATCTTCAAAGGCCAACACATGTGTCGCAATCCGGTCCAAGAACCAGCGGTCGTGACTAATCACAACGGCGCATCCAGGAAAGCTCAACAAACCATCTTCGAGTGCTCGAAGGGTGTCTACGTCTAAGTCGTTCGTTGGTTCGTCGAGGAGCAATACATTGCCACCACTCGTCAAAACCTTGGCCAATTGCACGCGGTTTCGCTCACCACCAGAAAGTTGACCCACCAACTTCTGCTGGTCTGAACCCTTAAATCCGAAGCCAGCAACATACGCACGAGCATGAAGTTCTCGATTGCCAACAACAATTCGCTCAGATCCACCTGAAATTTCGTCGTAGACCGTTGCCCCTGGGTCGAGGTTTTCCCTCGATTGGTCGACATAGGCGAGTTGCACGGTTGGCCCAACAACGAGTGACCCTTCATCGGGCTGCTCAAGGCCAGCAACCATTTTGAACAGCGTCGACTTTCCCGCACCGTTCGGACCAATCACGCCGACAATGCCACCTGGGGGCAACAAGAACGAGAGGCCGTCAAGTAGGAGCTTGTCGCCAAATCCTTTGACCAGATGCTCGGCATTGACCACAAGATCACCAAGGCGCGGGCCAGGAGGAATGGCAATTTCAAGTTGTGTAATTTTCTCCCCTTGGGCTTCCGCCTCGGCGACAAGGTCGTTGAAGGCGTTGAGGCGAGCCTTACCCTTGGATTGACGAGCACGAGGCGACATCTTGATCCACTCGAGTTCGCGCTCAAGTGCTGCTTGCCGGTTCCGGTCAGCCTTTTCCTCTGCAGCGAGTCGAGCCTGCTTTTGCTCCAGCCATGACGAGTAGTTGCCCTCCCATGGAATGCCAGCACCCCGGTCAAGCTCCAAAATCCATCCAGCGACGTTGTCCAAGAAGTAGCGGTCGTGCGTCACCGCAACAACGGTTCCTTGGTAGTCCTTGAGCGTCCGCTCAAGCCAGGCAACGGTTTCTGCGTCTAAGTGGTTCGTCGGTTCGTCGAGGAGAAGTAGGTCAGGCTTTGACAACAGCAAGCGACACAGCGCTACTCGTCGGCGCTCGCCACCCGACAGCGTTGTCACGTCGGCATCTGGCGGTGGAAGGCGAAGTGCATCCATTGCAATGTCCAAGGTTCGCTGGAGATCCCAGGCGCCAAGGGCGTCAATTTCGGTTTGGAGCCGTCCTTGCTCGGTGAGCAATTCATCAAAATCCGCGTCAGGATCAGCGAACTTTGCATTCACCGCATCAAATTTTTCCAACAAATCCCGTGCGTGAGCGACGCCATCTTTCACATTGCCAAGGACGTCTTTCGTGGGATCGAGTTCTGGTTCTTGGGACAAATACCCAACGGTGAACCCAGGCGTCAGTCGCGCTTCGCCGGTAAATCCATCGTCGAGTCCAGCCATGATCCGAAGCAGCGAAGACTTTCCTGATCCATTGTTGCCAATGACCCCAATCTTTGCCCCTGGGTAGAACGACAGATAGATCCCCTTCAGTACCTCACGGTCTGGTGGATAAAAGCGTCGAAGGTCTCGCATAGTGAAGATGAACTGAGCAGCCATGGTTCAATTCTCCCCCACGATGGGCCTCGCTCGCGACGATGCCATGTGACCACCGTCACCGTCGACTTGGTCACTAAGGTTTCAAGTGTTCGAATCCTCGAGAGGCCATAACGAATGCTCGTTGTTGTTGCCACTGTGCTTGCCGTTGTTGCCGCCGTGCGTGGCATGTGGTCACCGTGTGGTTTGTCAATGCTTGCAACCATGACCCCAATGTCCGAACGGCTTCGCGGTCACCGGTTCGCCACTACGGCGACCTTTTTCATTTTCGGTGCACTTCTCGGCGGCGCTTCGCTTGGCGGTGCCGCAGCACTTGGTGCAGGACTCGTGAAACTCGCCCACCCAACTGATGAACTCTGTGCCGCAGTGGCGGTTGGATTTGGCATTTTCTGCCTTCTCGCCGACAGCGAGGTTGGCATGATCCGCCTTCCCGCGATCCGACGTCAGCTCAATGAGCGTTGGGTGGAAATGTATCGACCCTCGGTTTACGCCGGAGGATTCGGCTGGCAGCTTGGGGCTGGACTCACGACCTATGTGATGACCGCTGCGAACTATCTCCTCGTGGCACTTGGCATCGCGAGTGGATCGCCGTGGTGTGCCTTTTTGTTGTGCTGCACCTTTGGGGCAACACGCGGCCTTGTGCTTCTCGTCAATACGAAGGTGACCACATCGGAACGCCTCTTTGCTATGCACCGGTTCTTAGATGCCCATGAAGAACTGAGCAAACTCCTGTGCATTGGCGCAGAAGCACTCGTTATCGCGGTTGGTGCCGCCCTGCTCGTTGGCCCAGGTGGTCTGTTGCTTGGTGTCGCCACCTTCGCCATAGGGGTTGTCAATCGCCGACGTTGCAACGCACGTGCGTTGCAACATGAACTCATTTCCAAATGACCGTCCTCATCATTGTCGAAGTCGTCGCGCTGCTTGGACTTGGCTTGCTCGTCGTGTCACTCCTTGCGAGCTATTCAGGACTCGTAGAACGCGTCAATGTGGTTGAAGGTCGCGCCCCAAGTCGCAGCAACATTCCCGCGCAATTTGCCGGCGTCACGAGTGGAGCAAGCGACGACGTCATCGTTGTTGAGCAACTCATCGGAAGAACTCCATCTGGCGATGACGTGTTACTTCCGGCATCGGGAATTGATCACGACCTTCTCATTGCATTTCTTTCGAGTGGCTGCACAAGTTGCGGATCACTCTGGGAAGCGTTGCGCGAGCATCGCCTTCCCACCTTTCCGCCCTACCTTCGCCTCGTCGTTGTCACACGTGGTGAACATGAGGAAAGCCCTGCGCAGATCGCCGAACTTGCCCCAACTGACCTCGACGTCATGATGTCGAGCGACGTATGGCAGCACTTCGCCACACCAGGATCTCCCTACTTTGCTTACGTCGAAGGATCAACGGGTCGGGTCGTTGGCGAAGGCACCGCACTCACCTGGGACCAAGTGCTTGGGCTCGTGGCAACGTCGAGCGGCGATGCAGCGCTTGTCTCGGGCGTACCTCGAGACCAGTCAAAACCATCTGGAGACTTGAGGCGCGAAGAAGATGTCGACCGAATCCTCCTCCAAGCAGGCATCTTGCCGGGCGATCCTTCACTGTTTCCAGAACCAGTAACCGAATTTTCCTCAGAGCAGGCGCTATGACGTTTCACCAAGGTCTCGGCATCAGCCTTCACGTGCCACGCGGCTGGGAAGCACGCATTAGTCGGACCGCTCCGCAGGTCGATGACCACCCAGGCGAACAGCATCATCCCTACGTCCACCTTGCCTCGTTTCCACTTCCTCCTGTTCGCGCCCACTACGGCGGTGGAGCGGTTGAATCAATGCGACCCGATGACGCGTTCGTTGCCATCTTGGACTTCGGAAGCGATGCCGCACATTCCAATCTCTTCACCAGTCGAGGACTGCCAAGAAAGATCGCTCGGTCACAGTTCTCGGCCCGCCAGTTGCAACGGATGCTCCCGGGTCAGCTTGGTTCGCAACAATTCTGCACCGTTGATGGTCGTGGAATCGTGCTCTACGTCGTCCTCGGTGGCGCCGCAGCACTTCGCACCAAAGTTCCGGTCATCAATACGATTCTTCCTACGATTTCAATTTCAAAAGAGGTCGCCCGCCCATGACCATGGTCGACACGGTCGCTGCGCTAACTAGGCCCCTTGTTGAGCGGCTCTCGAACCGTCTTGGTGGGCCGGTGTGGAATCGCCGCAACTTCCTCGTCCGCACCGCACTGTTTGGTTCGGCCGTTGCAATTGCGCCGAAGGAATTCGCGCTCGAGCCGCGGACTGCCTATCAATCCGTCTGTGGACTGTCGACCAAGTGTCATGACGGCTACACCGCGTTTTGTTGCACCATCAACAACGGGGCAAATTTCTGCCCCACTGGCACCTTCATTGCCGGCTGGTGGAAGGCCGACCGAGCCTCATTTTGCGGTGGTAAAGCTCGCTACTATGTCGATTGCAATGGACTGCCGCATACCGAATGGCACTGCCACTGCCCGTCAACAACCACGTGCGACAAGCGCCATGTGTCGTGTGTGCAATTCCGATATGGCAATTGCCACACGGAAATTGCGATCGATGTGCGCAAAAGCCCCGTTGTATGTCGCCTCGTGACCTGCACGCCACCTTGGCAATTTGACCCTTCGTGTACGAAGGCCTCCTTCACGGATCAAGAAACCGTCACCCACTCTGCGCCATGTCTTCCCGGACCAAATCCCAGCGCGATCACCAACAAATGGTCGGACCTTGGTGGCAAAGGTGGCGAACTTGGCCCCGCGATTGGCAGCGTGCAAGCAACCGCACTTCTCAGCGGTACCTGGCAACGCTATGCCCGCGGCGCAGTCTTTCAAGTCGAAGGTCTTGGCGTCCATGGGGTGCGGCCTCGAGTGTGGAACCGCTTTGGTACAACCATTGCGACGGGCAAGTGGGGATATCCGACAGAAGACGGCCACCCAAGCACGGACAACGTCGGTTGGCGCCAGGTATTTCAGTCGAAGACGGGCACCAAGTTCTCCCCCAGTGCCGTCGTGACCGTGCATCCAAGTTTTGGAACCTTTGCCGTTCTCGCTCCGGCTATTGGACCATGGAGTGCTGCTGGCGCCGAGTCTCGCCTTGGTTACCCAATTGCCACGACGACGCCGACGCCTGGCGGGTACGGCACCTACACCCCATGTTCTCGCGTTGCCTCAAATAGCCAACGGGTACTGAGTGCCGTAGTCACCAGTACGACCCTTGGTGGCTATGCAATCAACGATGCGATGTTTAGCGCGTGGACTACTGCTGGCGGCATCAACGGTCCTGGCTACCCACTTGGAAATGCGTCACCAACGGCTGGAGGCATTGGGACCACGCAGCGCTTTGTCCCAATTGCCGCAGGAGTTGCCGACTACGAGCAAACCTCCACCTACGTGTCGTCCGCAGCTGGAACATTTTCGCTTCTTGGACCGATTGCTACGGCATGGGCTTTCGACCAAAGTCTCGGTGGGTCGGTCGGGCTCCCGGCCACTTCGCCAACTTCAGCCGTCTCAGGATCAACCTCGTATTCAGAGCTCATCTGCACCAAGGGCCGTCTCTATGCAAGCACCTTGTGCCCCGCAAGCAGCCTGACGGGAGCCCTTTTGGATGCCTACCTCTCGGCCGGTGGCCCACTCGGCAGCCTCGGCCTTCCCCTGACGTCGACCGTTCTTGATGGACCAGATGTCAGTCACGTCACCTTTGAGCGGGGCACATTGACGCTCACAGGAACCGTCGTCGTTACCTCGTAATGCCAAACGCACTCGCTGCAGTCCCCGTGGTTGCTGCCTTGTTACTCCTTGGCGCCGGAATTTCCAAAGTGATTACACCTTCTTCAGCCGTGTCTGGACTTGTTGCCGTTGGCATGCCGGTGACTACATGGTTGGTACGCGTTGGAGCATTGGCTGAAGCAGTTCTTGGCCTCGTCAACCTCATCGGCGCTTCAGCGATGGCCCGCGTCCTCATGGTTGTGTCGTATCTCTGCTTTGCGATCTATCTCCAAATTGCTCGAAGGTCGCCGGCGGTCAAATCCTGTGGCTGTTTTGGCGAACGCGGTTCACCCCCAACGGTTCGGCAAGTCATTGTTGACCTCCTCATCGCCATTGGTTGTGGGGCCAGCATTGTCGTTGGCTGTCCCTCGCTTCCCTCAGTCATCTCTGCACACGTTCTGTTTGGTGTGCTTTTCACCATGCTCTGCGTGTTGACGGCATGGCTTGCCACCTTTGTTCTTGACTCTCCCGTGAGCGAGGTCTGAAGTGACCGCCCTTGCCGGAGCACTAGCCCTCACAACACTCGTCGTTGGCGTCCTCGCCGTCGACCTCCTTCGCGCCCATGGCCGCCTGGTGCGAAGTCTCGAAGCCTTGGATCCACAGGTCGATGTGAACCCAACTCCGTTGCCACTCATCCAAAATCCACGCGAGACCGCCGCCACGTCCGCGCACGATCAGGAGAGGTCGCAAGAACCCGGAGGAATCGAGCAGCATCCAACTACCCTTGAGGAGTGAAGCCACCCACCGTCTTAGTCACTGGAGCCTCTGGATACGTCGGCGGTCGCCTCGTCCCAGCGCTATTGCAAAAAGGGGCAACCGTTCGCTGTTTGGCTCGAACCCCGGCCAAACTGCAAGCTGCGGTTTGGGCCGACAAGGTCAGCATCATTGAGGGATCAGTTGAAGGCGATCTTTCTGCGGCCATGGACGGCGTTGATACGGCGGTCTACCTCGTGCACGCCATTGGCGAAGGCGACGATTGGCAAACCCGTGAAGTGCAGCAAGCAACGAACTTTGCCCGGTATGCCAACGAGGCGGGAGTTCGCCGCATTGTCTACCTCGGTGGTCTCGGCGATGATGCTGAAGACTTAAGTCATCACCTGCTCAGCCGCCAAGCCGTTGGTGTTGCCCTGGCGAGCACGGGTGTTTCGGTGGTGGAACTTCGTGCAGGAGTCATTATTGGCTCGGGTTCAGCCAGCTTCGAAATGCTCCGCTATCTCGTTGACCTTCTCCCGATCATGGTGACCCCAAAGTGGGTGTCGACCAAGTGTCAACCAGTTGCGATTGCCGATGCCGTGTCGATTCTCGTGGCCGCAATTCTCTCAACCGATGATCTGAACGGTGTTTTCGAGGTCGGCGGCGCAGACGTGGTGACCTATGCCGAGATGATGGAAACCTACGCCTCATGTGCGGGACTAAAAAAACGCATCCTGCTTCCCGTTCCAGTGTTATCACCAAGGCTCTCATCGCATTGGATTGGTCTCGTCACTCCGGTCCCCGTTCCTCTCGCCAAAGAACTCGTCCAGTCGCTCGTCAATGAAGTCGTGGTGAAGGGCCGATCTGCCGCTACTTCATTCGGAATTACGCCGCTCAATCTGCGCACTTCCATCACGAGGGCACTCGAGGCAACCGCCAATGGCAATGTGCCAACCACGTTCTTTGATACTGACCTTGTCTACTTTCACACCAACGAACTCGACCCCTCTTGGGCTGGCGGCACCGTCTTTACCGACAAACGAACGGCGACCTCACACGCAACTGCCGAGAATCTGTTTCGTGAAGTCACCTCAATTGGTGGGGTAAAAGGTTGGTATGGGGGTCAATTTCTCTGGAATATCCGCGGCCTCATTGACCAGCTGATTGGCGGGCCAGGCCTTCGTCGAGGGCGACGAGCTGAACTTCGCATTGGCGATGCACTTGACTTCTGGCGCATTGAGGGCTTAGAGGCCTCAACGACACTTCGCCTTCGCGCCGAGATGCGACTTCCGGGTTCTGCTTGGCTGACCTGGAATATTTCGCAGAAAGACGGCGAGACCAGCATTGACCAGATTGCAGAGTTTCGACCAAAAGGCCTTTTGGGTCGCCTCTACTGGTTCTCGGTTCTGCCGTTCCACCACTTCATCTTTCCCACCATGTTGGAAAAGATTGTCGCCGCTGCCGAAGCAACTTCCTGAGGACTTTCTGCCAACGCGTTAGCGAAGGATCAACCGTCATTCATCGTTGATGACGCACAGGTTGAAGGTCGACATGAGCGACGTCCTCTACGTGCTTGGTGGCGTGTGTGACAGCAGGCCGGCCATCAACTGATCATCACCGCGTCGACCTTGCACACGAGAATATTCGTATCGGTTGCTGGCCGATTGATGGAGATGGGTCTCTCTCACTCTCGACGACCGCGAACGAGAACCTCAAACAGCGCTGCTTCAAAATTCAGAATGTCTGCCATCGATTTCCACCATTTTCTCAATCGTTAACATCTGCTCAGTCTCGGCAAACCCCAACGCTCGATAGATCGAAATGGCGTGGTAGGTGGGATCGGCAACGATCACCAGTTTTTCGGCTCCAAGGTCAGTGGCAGCAAACGTTCCGGCTGAGGCCACAACCTTCGAAGCAAATCCTTGGCGTCGAAATCCCGGGTGTGTACTCACCATCTGGTAGCGAGCAAGGCCACTTCCGCAGTCAATAATTCCGCACTGGGACACAAGACATCCGTCGGAAAATGCGCCCCACCATGCCCCACGACCAGCTGAAACAATTGCTCGCTGCATTGCGAGATAGTTGGAGAAAAACGTTCGGTATGAAGCTTCAGCAAACTCGTCCCCACGGGTGGCAACGCCAAGGTGAAGTGCCTGGTCCCAGTCGCGGTCTTCAACGAGGGGACGAACGTCTCCATGTCGTTCTCCAGATCCAACCAGATCTGATGGTGAACACGTCAGTACAGTCATCATGTCAACGTCATCACCAAGTTCGGCGAAACCTGTGGCGTCACCTTTCTCTGCCTGAGGATCGTCGACCCCAAGGGCAAAGTGACGTGCTGCTGGCAACTCCTCACCGAAGCATCTCTTCCAGGCTTCCGCGGTGATTTCACCATCCAACGCATCCACCAGGAGAAAATTTCCCCAGTAATACGTCGGAGCATGGGGTGAGCAAATCCGCCAATAGCCACTTCGACGTTCAACAGAACTGCCGCCGAGTTCCAAGATTGCAAGATCGGTAGCAAATCCAAGCGAGCGGCACTGCATGG
>CANFJV010000077.1 GCA_947447225.1 Acidimicrobiaceae bacterium | reverse complement strand
TTGGCTGATGGCCCTAGATCGGGTTCGCTCATTGGTGGCTCCGGACTGGAAACCCTCACCGTACTAAGCCTCGCTCTCGAGAATGAGCACACACGCACGCACACGTAATTGGGCGGTGAGAGGACGTAGCGTCCAAATGTCACATGGTCGCTGCATGGTTGCTCTATGGCAACTGATGAAGAAGTACTCGAGCAACTTGCGTCACCAACCGATCCGCGGTGGAGTGAGCTGTTTCAATCGGTGGAAGTTTGGCGGCACAACTCCACCCCCTTCACGTGGAAGAACGTCGAGCCCGACTCAAGACAGATGCCGTGGGTGGACTACGACAAGACCTTCATGGCAACCTTCTGGCTCATGGTGGAGGTCGGACTCTTACTTCCAAACCAGCAGTGGCGACCGCTCTCGCTACCCTCGACGTGGGAAGCACAAGTGTGAGATATTGAGCAGTATTCGCTGGCAAGCTGCGCACGATACCTGACCTACATCGCGAGCAAAGAACGGTTCTTTGAGGGCATGATGGCCAATTGCATCGAAGATGATCTGTGGGTCATGACCCTTGATCGAGCTCGGTTTTGGGCGGCACCACAGTGGAGGCCGAAGAACTCCTAAGCGTCGCTGCCAAGGATGAGGCCTGACGTCGGGACGCCAGTACCCGCAGTGACGAGAACCTTCTGTGCACCTTCAACCTGATTGAAAGAGGTGCCACGAATGAGGCGTACGCCTTCGGCGATGCCGTTCATCCCGTGGAGATAGGCCTCACCGAGCTGACCACCGTGGGTGTTGATCGGCAACTCGCCGCCGAGTTCAATCCGGCCGTTTTTGATGAAGTCTTTCGCTTCACCCTTGCCACAGAACCCGAGCTCTTCCAACTGGTACAGCACATAGGGGGTGAAGTGGTCGTAGAGGATGGCCGCGTTGATGTCGCTCGGCTTCAGGCCTGAGGTCTCCCACAGTTGTTTGGCTACCACGCCCATCTCTGGAAGCCCACACAGATCATCGCGGTAATAGCTCGTCATCATGTCTTGACCCTTGGCTGAGCCTTGGACCGCCGCATCGATGACGACGACGTCTTGACGAAGATCGCGAGCGCGCTCAAGCGACGTCACCACAATTGCCTGGGCGCCATCTGTCTCTTGACAGCAGTCGAGCAAGTGCAGGGGTTCCGCAATCCAGCGCGAGGCTTGGTGCTCTTCCAAGGTGATGGGCTGGTTGTAGAACCAAGCCTTTGGGTTCGTCGCTGCGTGCTTGCGGTCAGCGACCGCGATGCGACCGAAGTCCTCTGAGGTTGCACCGGTTGAGTACATGTAGCGAGCAGCCGCCATGGCCACCCACTGTGCCGGCGTGAGGAGCCCGACTGGGATGTAGTTCGCCAAGTGGGCGTTTTCTGCATTGGAGATTGGTGCACGACCCTGCACGCCGGCGCCAAAGCGGTTGCCACTTCGCTCATTGAAGGCTCGGTAACAAACAACCACGTCCGCTACACCGGAGTTGACCGCGAGCGCAGCTTGCTGGATCGTTCCACATGCTGCTCCGCCGCCGTAGTAGATGCGGGAGAAGAAGGTGAGGTCGTCAAAGCCGAGGCTGCGGGCAATGTCGACATCAGGGTTGGTGTCGGTGCCGTAGGTGACGGTGCCTTGCACTTCGCTCGGATGGATCCCAGCGTCATCAAGTGCCGCTTTCACCGCTTCAACCGCAAGTCGAAGTTCAGAGCGGCCAGAGTTCTTCGAGAATTCAGTGGCGCCAATTCCGGCAATCGCCACCTTGCCTGCAAATGCGTGACTCGCCATTAGTTGTCTTCTCCTGGAACAGTGAGCCGCACGGTGCCCGTGACGTGATCGCCAAGGCTGTTCGTTCCTCGAATGGCAACGACAACCATCTTGCGGGTCGGGTCTTGCGCAATGGCCTCGACGCTTGCCACCTGCCCGTACATCACCATGGTGTCGTCGGGATAGTTCGGCGCACCGAGACGAATGTTGACTTCTTTTATGTGGCCCTTTGGACCAGACCAGTCCGTGATGTAGCGGCCAACGAGCCCATTGGTGGTCAAGATGTTCATGAAAATGTCTTTGCTTCCACGATCTTGGGCTAGTTCGTGGTGGTGGTGCACGTCTTGATAGTCACGACTTGCAATTGCAGTTGTGACAATGAGCGACCTCGTGATCGGGATCGACAAGGTAGGCAGTTCCACTCCAACTTCAATGGACGAGAACTTGAGACTCATGTCATCGACCTCCGACGCCGACGGGTCGAGCAGCCAACAACTTGCCGAGTTCAGCCAATTGGAAACTTGGCGAACCCAAGGTCAGCTCAATTTGCTTCACCCAGAGGAAATAGCGGTGAATGGGGTAACTAATGTCAGCTCCCATGCCGCCGTGAAGGTGTTGGGTTGCATGCACAATGCGCTGGCCACGGTCTGAGGCTTGCCACTTGGCGACGCGAACAGCCTCTGCCGCATCTTGGCCCTCATCGATCAACCATGCCGCATTCCATGCTGTTGCTCGAATGGCCTCTAAGTCAATTGCCGCATCGGCGAGGCGAAGCATGGTGCCTTGGAAGGTCGACAAGGGTCGACCGAACTGCTCACGCTGGTTGAGATACGCAGCAGTCTGGGCAACGGCTGCTTCACCGGCACCAACACAAATGACACTGAGTGAGGTCATCGCCGCTTCGAGCATGGCTTTGAGGACTACGGCACCATTGTCTGGACCGGCCAAGATCTCTTCTGCACCAACTTCGACGCCGGCCAAGTGGAGGTGCGGGTGAATCTCGCGATTGGTCGTGAGCGCACGCTCCAAGGTGACGCCGTTTGAGGACGTCTCCACAATTGCCACGATGGTGTCGCCATTTGGGGTCGTCGCCGGCACCAAGATGAAACTAGCCAAGTGTGCTTGCGGAACGGCGAGGATGGTTCCTTGCAGCGAGTATCCGGTGCTCGTTGGTGTTGCCACAACGCTTGAGCGCTGCGCATGCGACAGGGCAACTTCAGAAAGCGCAGCCGATGCACAAGCGGTGCCGTCGCCGATTTGCGGCAAAAAGCGCAACTGCTGCGTAGGGGTGCCGAACTTTGCAATCGGCCATGCACCGAGCACCAATGTGGCATGAAGCGGGATTGGCGCAACGACGCGACCTTGAGCTTCGAGCAACAGTGAGATCTCCATCAGGCCGAGACCTTCGCCACCAACACCTTCTGGAAGCGCAAGCGACAACAGGTCGGCTTCGGCCAGTTGCTTCCACAACTCTTGGTCAAATCGATCAGCCGATGCTTCGACGTCGCTCACCCGGTCCGGGTTAACGAGGCCGTTGAAAATTGCTGCTGCTGCTTCTGCAACTGCTTCTTGAGTTTCTGAGAATGTGAAGTCCATGACGCCTCCTAAGCGTTGTCGTGGTGGAAGAACGGCAGCGCCAGTTCGTCGTCAAGTTGTTCGATCACCGCAACGACACGCTGGCCAATGGCCCAGGTCGATGCGTCACCCGCCAAGTTCGCAACCAGGCGAGTTCCTTCATCAAGTTCAATGAGGCCAATGGGAAGTGGATAGTCAAAGGCGGCTACTTGGGGGTAATGATTCACCACCATCGAGTAGACAACACCCCTTCCGGCCGAAACGACGTAGTCCCAATTGAGGCTTTGGCACTGGTTGCACCCAGGTAGTGGCGTGTGGCGGAGCGTTCCGCAATCAACGCAGCGCTGGATCCGCAGTTCACCAGCACGAAGACCTTCGAAGTAGAACTCGTTGTCGGCGGTGATCGCTGGGCGTGGGCGTGGTGGTTTCTTTGCCGGAGCTTGCGCACCAGTTCCTGGACGGAACTTCAAGATTCGAAAGCGCATCGTTCCAATGAGCTCACCTTTGGCAACGAGTTCTTCGTTGGTCACGTCTTTCGTGACGAGGTCATTTGGAACCGCAAAGAATTCCATCAGTGACGTAGCGAAGCGTCCGTGGCCAAGTCCAGTTTGCTTCGGGTCCGAGATCGCCTCAATCGAAGAACGAACGAGCAGTCGGTCGCCGACCACTAGTGGGCGGAAATACTCTTGGTCGCAGTTGGTGGCGACCACTGAGGTGCGACCTTCTTCGTCAAACAGCGCCATCATCGTTGAGTTGGCATCACTCGTTGGCACATTGCCCGTTGCTCGAGCTTCTTCGAGGGCCATGGTGTGACGAAGGCCACGCATGATCCATGCCTGAAGCATCGTTTGTGGGGCAATGATGCCGGGGTAACCCGCTTCAATGGCGGCATCGTGGTCAACGTAAACCGGGTTGTGGTCCCCCATGGCCTCCACCCAGTGGCGGATCATGGCGGTGTTCACCGGGTCGTGTGACAACTCAACTGGACCAGAGGATTGCCCAACGAGCTCTGCAAGTGCTGCCGAATGGTCGGGAAAAGTGACCTCGCTCAACGTGCGCCTCGCTTCATGCCGAGACCAGCCATGGCCAGAATCTCGCGCTGTACTTCATTCACGCCACCACCAAAGGTGTTGATCTGTGCTTGGCGACCTGCTTCTTCCAAGCGGCCGGCCAAGATCGAACCAGGTGAACCGAAGGGGAGATACCCAACGGCACCGACGATGCCGAGCAGCTGACGATAGACCTCAACAATGCGCTCGGTGCCGTAGACCTTCATGGCCGACGATTCGGCTGCGGTGACGTTGTCGTTGGCGACGTTGACCGCCATCTTCCAGTTGAGCAACCACATTGACTCGAGCTCTGCGTTGACTCGAGCCAAGTCCATCTGCACCCACTGCTCATCAATGAGCATGCGTCCGTCATCAAGTTTGGTCGTCTTGGCAAAGTCCATCACTTGACCAAAGAGCAAGTGACCGAGACCCGACCATGCGGCGAGGCCCACGCGCTCGTGGTTTAGCTGGGTCGTGATCATCGACCAGCCCTGGTTCTCGACGCCGACCAAGTTCTCGGCCGGGACCACCACGTTGTCGTAGAAGGTCTGCGTCGTGGTGTTGCCACCAACGGTCGTAATGAGGCTCCACTCAAAACCTTCAGCAGTCGTTGGCACGCAGATGATGGAGATGCCCTTGTGCTTCGGTGCATCTGGGTCGGTGCGAACCGCCAGCCACACGTAGTCGGCTTGGTCGGCACCTGAGGTCCACAGCTTTTGTCCGTTGATCACATAGGTGTCACCGTCACGGTGTGCCTTGGTCGTCAGCGATGCCAAGTCCGTGCCTGCACTTGGTTCTGAGTAGCCAATAGCGAAGTTGACTTCGCCAGCCAGAATCTTTGGCAAGAACTCAGCCTTCATTTCTTCGGACGCGAAGTTCATCATGGTCGGGCCAACGGTGTTCACCGTGACAAATGGGAAGGGGGCGCCAGCGCGGCGTGTCTCATCAAAGAAGATGAACTGATCGGTCGCCGGGCGACCCTGGCCGCCGTATTCGACCGGCCAACCAATACCAAGCCATCCGTCTTTGCCCATTGTGCGAACGACTTCACGCCAGGTCTCGGTGCCATCGCCCTCTTCCGCCAACGCGGCTCGAACTTCTGGCGACAACAAGTCGGCGTAGTACCGCCGAAGTTCTGCTCTGAGTTCCAGTTGAGCTGAAGTTTCCTCGAGGTGCATTTCGGATCTCCCCATGGGTGGTGGCTGAAGCGACTGTAACAGGTTCTATTTCCCTACTCCCAGTCGAACTATGGTGCGAGTCAGCCTAAAGGTGACTGCTCCGTGCGGCTACCGTTGGACCTGTTACGAGGGGGAGAAATGCGGTTCCACCAAGCGACGTCGTTCCTCGACGCGACTCAGATCATTCACTTGGCCCAGGTCTCTGATGACCTTGGCTATGGCGGGATGTATGTCTCTGACCATCTCTTCAATCCGAAGAATCTCGCCAGTCGCTATACCTATTCCAAAGAAGAAGATGGTTCTCCGATGTGGGAGAAGGAAACGCACTGGCCAGACCCCATGTGCACCATCGCCGCAATGGCAGGGGCGACGACCAACCTTGAGTTCACGACCGGCGTCTACATCGCCCCACTTCGCGACCTCATGACGGTGGTCAAATCTGTTGGCACCACTGCAGTGCTGTCAAACAATCGCCTCAACCTCGGTATCGGCGTCGGCTGGTGTCGTGAAGAGTTTGAGCAGACCGGCCAAGACTTCACCACTCGTGGCAAGCGCTTGGACGAGATGATTGACGCCTGCCGAGCGCTTTGGAACCCAGGCTGGGTTGAGTATCACGGCACGTACTACGACGTTCCGGAGTGTCAGATCTTGCCGGCTCCAACAAAGCCCATTCCCTTCATTGGTGGAGGCCACTCCCCCATTGCACTCAAGCGGACGGCTGAGCGCTGTGACGGTTGGGTTGCGGCCGGCGCCTACCCAGAAGATGAAGCCTGGGTCCACTTGGCCGAACTCCAAGAAGCCCGCAAAGCGGCCGGTACTGACGGCCGCAGTGATTTCCGCATCTTTTTGTCCCTCTTTGAGATGCCATCGGTCGAGCTCTACTCCCGCTTTTTTGAAGCCGGTGTGACGGACTTCATCTGTGCGCCATGGATGATGGTGGCCGAAGAGCCAGGCGAATCGCCAGAACGCCTGATGGAGCGTCGCTTGGACGAAGTGAAGAAGTTTGCCGATGAAATTGTCCACCCTTGTGCGGAGGCCGCAAAGTGAGCAACGAATTAAAACTTGGACTGCAGATGGGCTACTGGGGCCGGTCAGCTCCACCAAATGCCATGGAAACTATTTTGGAAGCCGAGCGCCTTGGCTTTGATTCGCTGTGGACGGCAGAGTCTTGGGGCTCAGATGCGCTGACACCACTTGCCTGGTGGGGCTCGCAAACCACCAAGATGCGCCTCGGCACTTCGCTGTGTCAGCTTTCTGCGCGCACGCCAACAGCGATGGCCATGGCCACGATCACGATGGACCACTTGTCCAATGGTCGCTTTGTCCTCGGCCTCGGCGTCTCTGGCCCACAGGTGGTTGAAGGTTGGTATGGCCAAGATTTCTCGAAACCACTTGCTCGCACCCGGGAGTACATCGACATCGTTCGCCAAGTGCTCGCTCGTGAAGCACCGGTGACGAACTCCGGACCGCACTACCCGCTTCCCCACCCAGGCGGAATGGGACTCGGCAAGCCGCTCAAGCCCATCACCCACCCGCTTCGCAGCGATGTGCCGATCATCATGGGGGCCGAAGGGCCAAAGAACATTGCTCTTGCCGCGGAGATCGCCGACGGCTGGTTCCCCATCTTCTTTGCGCCACGAGCCATGGGGTCGTTCCAGACCATGCTCGATGAAGGTTTCGCTCGTCCGAATGCTCGCCAAACCAAAGACACCTTTGAAGTTCTGGCCTTTGCCCCAACCATCATCCACGACGACGTTGAAGTGGCAGCCGACATGTACCGACCAGCCATTGCCCTCTATGTCGGCGGCATGGGGGCGAAAGAAATGAACTTCCACTTCGACGTGTTCTGCCGAATGGGTTGGGAAGCAGAAGCGACGAAGATCCAAGACCTCTACTTGGCTGGCCACAAAGACGAAGCCGTCGCTGCGGTGCCAACCAAGATGGTCGAAGACATCGCCCTCGTTGGACCGAAAGAGAAGATCCGCGACGACCTTGAGATGTGGAAAGAGTCCATGCTCACCACCTTGCTCGTCAATGGCTCAGTTGCCGACCTTCGCACATTGGCTGAACTGGTTCTGTGACCACCGTCTTTGTAGGCGGCGTCCCAGGCGCGGTTGCTCGGCTGACTGAAGAGTTTCCTGACGTCACTGTGATTGACCTTCGTGGCTACGAAGGTGAAATTCCGAGCGACGCGGTGCTATTCGCCAGCCACCTCTCGGCCGAAGGTTTGGCGGCAGCTGAATCAGGGGTCTTTTGGAATGCCCTCCCCTACACCGGCATCGACAGTGCTCACCCAGCGCATCTATCAGCCACGATCGTGACCTGTGCGCGAGGGGCATTGGCTGAACCAATAGCCGAGTACGTGTTCACGACCATCTTGGCCAAGAACCGCAACTTCCCCGAGTTCTGGATCAAAGAGCCGCCAGCAGGCAAGTGGGCGTGGAACATCCAAGAACGAGAACTCAGCGACGGTCGTTCAATTCAACCACTGAGCCTCTCGGGTCAGCGACTCGGGATCTTTGGCTTCGGCGGCATTGGCCAGCAAATTGCCCGCCTCGGACTTGCCTTTGGCATGGACGTCGTTGCCTGTCGAAGAAGTGACACCCCGAGTGAGATTGAAGGTGTTCGGCTCGTGACGTCCATTGAGGCGCTCATTGAGGACACGGACCACCTTGTGCTGTGTGCACCGCATACGAAAAGCACCGAGGGCATCGTCAATGCAACGTTGCTTGGAAGAGCAAAGCCTGGACTGCACCTCATCAATGTTGCCCGAGGCACCCTCATCAACGACGAGGCACTTCGCACGTGGCTTGATGGTGATGGGGCGGCGAGAGCCAGTTTGGACGTATGTGAACCTGAACCACTGCTCAATCCCGAGTCGTGGCTCTACCACCACGATCAAGTGTTCTTGACGCCTCATTCGTCATGGATGGGCCAGCCCTACATGGCCTCAGCCTTGGACCAGTTCTGCGCCAACCTCAAGCGCTTCCTAAGCGGTCAACCACTCGAAGGTGTAATTGACCTCACCCTCGGGTATTAACCAACTCTTACCGAGGCTTTACCTCCTCTTCACTGTTCTCTCAACCGTGCTCACCAAACTGGTGATTGAGCGATGAGCGCTCATCAACGAGGAGTAGCAACCATGAATCAAGTGACCTTCACGATTACCGCAGTAGTCGCCGGAATCGTTGGAATTGGTCCAGTGATTGTGGGGATGCTCCACGCC
>CANFJV010000076.1 GCA_947447225.1 Acidimicrobiaceae bacterium | reverse complement strand
GAATTCACCTGGGTGCAAGATCAGTGGGGAGTCAGGTCCAACATCGACCAACTCCGTCAGGTCCTCTTGGTCCTCACGGACGTCGATGACGCGTTGGGTGTGATTGCGAAACAACCGGAAGTACTGGTCAACGTGAAGGTCGACTGACGAAGGTTGAATGCACCGCTCGCCGAGTGGATCGATCTCGATCCGGCCCGACTCGAGCGCTTGCTTAATTGAACGGTCCGAGAGCACCATGTCTGAAGACGATAGTGGCCAATTCGACCCCTCTCTTGCTCTCTTTGGCTAAAAGTTCATCAGTGGCTCATGCCAAGCCAGATGACGGTCGCCAACAGGCTTGCCGCTGCCACTTGGTTGAAGGTTCGCACTGAGGTTTTGCTGGCCAAGTGCCGCTGGAGAAAAACACCAAGTAACGCCCACGTGGCGGTCGAGGGGATGCAGAGCAACGTGCATCCAACAGTGACGGCCAGCGCTGAACTGAGTGGAATTCCGCCGGTTGCTGGCACCACAAAGAGACCAGCGGTCGTGAGCGACATCGACAGGGCCTTCGGATTGACCCACTGAAAGAAGAACGCACCGGTGAACGAGAGCATCGGGGCAGAACCGCCAAGTGCATCGGCGTGCCACAGTTTCCAGGCCAGCCACAGCAGATAGGCAAGGCCCAGGATCTCAATGCCGGTGTTGAGCCCGGGCACATAGCCAATGGCAGTTCCAAGGCCAAGACAGCACAACAAGACTTGGAAACCCCAACCGGTTGAGACCCCAAGTCCGGCTCGAACAGCAGGGCCATGACCCTTGGTAAGGCCAACGGTCATGAGCATCACATTGTTCGGCCCCGGCGTAATGGTGGCGACGATCACATAGAGCACGAAGGCTCCAGGGGTGACAATGAGGTGGCTCACGCTGAACGAAGCACTCTCGACCCCGTCCCCGTAGCTGCGGCAGTCAACTCAAGTGACTGCATCCGATCTCGAAGGGCGAACGCTCGGGTGGAGACCATGATCTCGTCGACGTGTGTTCGCTTGCTGAGTTCTGCCAAACCATCTGCCACCTTTGTCGGGTCACCAACGATGTGTGAAGCAGTGGCCTGACGAAGCAGTGCTGCCTCATCATCGGAGAAGCCTCGCTCGGCCACCGTCTCGGGTGAAGCCATTGGAGCCGGTCGCCCAGTGCGAAGGAGCAACGTCGACAACCGAAGCGGGCCAGCCAAATAGTCCGCTTTATCGTTCGTTTCGGCGCAGAGGGTGGTGACTGCCACCATTGAATACGGCGCAGCGAGATACGTACTCGGCCGAAACTGCTGTCGATAGATCGACAGCGCCTGATCGACGAGATCCGGAGCGAAGTGGTAGGCGAAGCTGAAGGGAAGACCTAAGTACGCAGCAAGCTGCGCGGAGTAGGTCGAAGATCCAAGCAGCCACACCTCAGGGTGATCACCGGCTCCAGGGATGGCTTTGACTGGGGCAACGTCAGCAAAATAGGAGAGAAGCTCCACCACATCATCGGGAAAGCTTTCCGCATTTCCACGACCCAAGGCTCGAGCCGTTGCCGGGTCAGTCCCCGGGGCTCTTCCAAGGCCTAGGTCAATACGCCCTCGGTGGAGCGCTTCTAAGGTGCCAAATTGTTCGGCAATCACGAGTGGCGCGTGATTGGGCAACATGACGCCCCCTGCGCCAAGGCGAATTCGGTCAGTGTGGGCGGCAATGTGCGCCAACAGCACTGCGGGGGCAGAACTCGCAACGGCCGCCATTCCATGGTGCTCTGCTACCCAGAACCGGTTAAATCCAAATGATTCCGCCGCTTTCGCCAGCAGTGTTGCCTGTTCGAGCGCCTCGGTCGTTGACGACCCAGCCGTGACAGTGGCGAGGTCGAGAACCGAGAGAAGAGCCATTGCTTCAGGCTACAAGCAGCCCTCTTTTTGCCCACCACTACGAGGGGACCAACGAACTAGAACCGGTTGCAGTTTCACTTGACAAATTGTCTAGTTCGGGTCTAAGCAATGGAAGTCTGCATTTTGCAGTCACATCAACAAAGACTCCCGGGGGGGATCATGCAACTTCTGATGAAACGACGCATTTTGAGCGTCATGGCAGCTGGGGCGCTCACCGCCTCACTCGGCACCGTCATCAACACGGCAGCCGCAAGTGGGGCTGGCGTCACAAAGTTTGGCACCATTGCATCACCATGTGGCGCAAAGC
This sequence comes from Acidimicrobiaceae bacterium, assembly GCA_947447225.1. Lineage (GTDB taxonomy): Bacteria > Actinomycetota > Acidimicrobiia > Acidimicrobiales > RAAP-2 > CAIQEU01. The sequence goes on along the minus strand of CANFJV010000076.1, from coordinate 6,612 downwards.
CAAAGGCGCTCAAGTTGACCAGCCAAGGTCGTGGCGTCACGGCAAGTGCAATCAACATTGGTTACGGCGATGACGCCGGCATCTATGGCATCGACCAGGAAATGGGCCACTCCATGGCCAACTTCATCTCTTGGTGCAATGCCCAAGGTGGCATCAACGGCCGTCAACTCGTTGGCCACTACTTCAGCGGTTCAACCGGCTCGTATCCAGCCGGCATGGGATCATCGACGAACTCTGCCTTTAACTCAATGTGTGACAACGACTTTGCTGCCGTGGGTCAAGGCTTTGCCGTTGACGTCCTTGGCGAGCACACTCGTCTTGCCTGCAACTTGCCAACGGTTGCTGGCTTCACCGCCACCAAGCAAGTGCAAAACGCCTATGAGATGTTCCAAGGCATGCCCAACCCGCTTGACTACGGCATGGCCTCTGGCTTTGGCGACATGAAGAAGTACTCAAGGACTGGCGCCAACGACATCAAGCACGCATGTGCGGTTCGTTACTCCAACCTTGCTTCCCAGGTCTCAAGCACCGTGAAGGATGAAGAAGCACTTGGCCAAATTGGCTGGAACTTCAACAACTGCGACGAAGTCGTTGGTAGTGGTGACTGGCAGAGCAACACCGCTGCGGTCCAAAGCGCAGTCAGCAACCTGCAAAACGATGGGGCAAAGATCGTGCTGTGGACTGCTGGTTTTGGTGGTTCACTCAAGTCGTTCCTCCAAAACGCCGACTCGATCAACTTCAAGCCCTACTGGATCTTGGAAGCCAATGCCTACACGGCAGCTTTTGAGACCTGGGCGAAGAGCAACCCAACGCTCGTGAAGAAGGTGCTGATCCGCACCAGCCTTGAGCCAATGACGCTGACCTCGAACCCTGCGGTGAAGTCCTACCTCTCGATCGTTCCAAACGATGCTGACCACACTGCGTTGTCGGAGCAATCCATCTCGTCTGCACTGTTGTTCGCAACGGCAGCAAAGACCTGTGGCAATGCCCTTACTCCTCAGTGCCTCATCAGTGCCCTCGGCAAGGTGAAGGCGTGGAACGCTGGCGGCCTTACTGGCACCTCGAATGTTGCTGGCAACATGCCAACAACCTGCGGCATGCTCATTGGCTTCTCGAACGCAGGTGCCTTCAAGCAGGCCTACCCAGCAGCAGCTGGTGCAATGTCGTGCTCGGCAACCTATGTCCAGCCAACGCCGGTCAGCCTTCGTGCTTCTGGCATCTCGCTTGACTCGTCACGTCACTACGCGTTCCCTGGCATCACCAACCCAATCGTTCCAAAGAAGTAACGATTCGGTTCGCAGTACCTGTAGTACCTGCAAGGTTTCAAGAACGCTGGTGGCTCGCCACCAGCGTTCTTGGCCATTGCAGGCAAACCTCACAACGTTGAAGGGGCCACATGTCTTCGTTCTTGCAGTTCACGATCTTTGGGCTGGCAACCGGGGTGTTGTATGCCTTGGCTGCCGCTGGCATCGTGCTGACCTACACGACCTCTGGAATCTTCAACTTTGCCCACGGCGCAATCGCCATGTTGAGCGCGTGCGTGTTCTGGCAACTTGACGTCACCTGGCATTTGCCCGTGTGGTTGGCGTTCATCATCGTGGCCTTCTTGGTCGGGCCAGCAATTGAGTTTGGGATTTATTGGATCATCCTTCGAAAAATGGAGGGAACCTCTGAGCTGTCAAAGATCGTGGTCACCATCTCCGTCATGCTCTTTCTTGTTGCCCTCACTTTGTGGATCTGGAGTGAAGAGGGCCAAGCAGCACTTCGTTCCATTGACCCGTTCTGGGGAACTTCTGCCCACGTTGTTTGGCACGTTGGCACCGGCAACGTCTACCTGAGCTACCACGCGATCTTTACGTTTGTTGTTGCCGTCCTCATTGGCGCAGGACTCTTTGGCATGTTCAAGTTCTCCCGGATGGGTGTTGCGATGCGAGCCGTGGTGGACAACCCGGCGCTCGTTGAATTGAACGGTGGAAAACCGGGTGTCCTTGCTGGCATCTCGTGGGCCATGAGTGGGTCAATGGCGGCAATTGCTGGAATCTTGATTGTTCCGATCCAAGGGTCCTTGGAAGCCAACTCCCTCACCGTGCTCATGTTGACCGGTGGAATCACCGCCGCCATCATTGGTCGCCTCCGCTCAATCCCGCTCACGATCTTCGGTGGGATTTTGGTTGGCCTTACCACCAACTACTTCACGTCCTATGCGCCATCTGAGTGGTCAACGTGGAAGTCGCAATTCGGCATGATCATCCCGATGCTCATCTTGTTTGCCGTATTGCTCTGGCAACCACAAGAGCGGTTGCGCGGTGTCGTCGTGATGCGGACTCGTGAGCGCTTCAAGCCAGCATCCATGCGTGCAGCGGTCACCGCAGCGATCGTGATGGTCATCGTGTGCCTCGCTTTTTCACAGATCCTTGGCACCTCAGACCTCCTGCTGTTGTCGAGTGGCTTGGCACTGTCTGTCGTTGGCCTTTCACTCACCTTGCTCACTGGTTACGCGGGAGAGATGAACTTGGCCCCGCTGGCGTTTGCCGGACTTGGGGCGCTCATTGCGTTCTTTAATGGTTCGATTGGTGTGGAGTATGCGCAATACATCTCGGTGCCTGGCATTTTCTTGACGGTGATTGCCGTTGCCATCATTGGCGGGATCGTCGCACTTCCAGCACTTCGACTTCGTGGCCTGTATTTGGCGCTGGCCACCTTTGCCTTCGGCTCAATTGTTGGCTCGTTCATTTTCGGCCAAACCAACCCGGTGGAACTCAACGTGTTCGGCCTGTTCCACCAGAGGTTCTCATTCCTGCTCGGCGACATTTTGCTCTATGCCCGCGGCATAAAGGTCGGGCCAATCAATATTGGGATTGATTCACCACGAGCCATGCTCGTCTACTTCGGCATCATCTTTGCCCTCCTTGGTATCGCGATGACGGCCCTTCGGCGGTCGTCCTATGGCCGCCGTCTTGTAGCCATGAAAGACAGCCCTGCTGCGGTCGCCACCTTGGGTCAAGACGTGACCCGGCTCAAGGTCTCGGCCTTCATGGTCTCTTCTGGCATTGCTGCCCTTGGGGGCATCTTGTATGCCATTGCCGTTGGCAACATCAGTGGAGGAACCTTTGCGCCGCTCGTGTCGCTCGGTTTTGTCATGATTTGCGTCGTTGGTGGTATCGGCAGCGTGTCGGGAGCACTCTTTGGTGGCGTGCTGTTTTCCGTTGGCCTTGTGGCGATCCAATCAACCTTCCATGCGCTGTGGTTGCACCACGGTGCAACTGGTGGCGTGTTCACCTGGGGCACGGCATGGCACTTGTCGACGCTCCTTCCCGCCATGATCGGTATTGGCCTCGGTGGTAACCCGTCTGGCCAAGTCGCTGGAATGATCCGTGACTACAGCCCGATCTGGAAAACGAAGAAGGTCTTCTGGGTCACCATCGCTTTCTTGACCGTGACCTACGCCTGCACCTTGTTCAAGGTCTGGGGCAACTGGTGGTTCGTGCTCTGCGTCGTCATTGCTGGATTCGCAGCACCGCTGACCACGATTCGCATCTTGGAGAAGGAAGCCAGCGAGGAGTCTTCTGAGACCAACGACCAGCATGTGGTGAACGCCTAAGCAATTCCAATTGCCTCAACCCTCTCTGGGGCCACAAGTTCGAACGTGCAACGAGATCCCTTCGCGCTGGCCAGTTGGCAGTGAGGAGAGGAGCATCGAGAACCTCGGCGAGTGCGACGTGACAAGCGTCATGAGGGGTGACATTGGGCGCCAATTCCCAACTTCGCTTTAGAAGGGGCCTCAAAGCAACGATGGCGATTGAAAGATCAGCCAAGTCATGTATTGCCTGATCTGCCTGGGATTTCGGCAAAAGGCCACGCAATATTTGGCTGCGAAGGACTGACGCAACTTCAATCGTTAAAAGGTCAGGTCCAACAAAATTCCCGCCTCGGAGTCGAGTTCGGAGCCGCGTTCCATCCTCCCCGCCGCCAGCGAGTACGGGTGTCAGTACTGAACCATCAACGACGAGCAGGTTCACCTACAACCACCTGAAGGGCACTTTCGGCCGAGAGATCCCCAAGGTCTCTTTGCTCGATTCGGTCGAGCAGTTCCTCAAGTGAAGGGGTCGGGGCAATGTTCGCCAACTGCGTCGCAAGGAACTGTTGAAGCGATTGTCCAGCGAGCTCGGCTTTTCGGACCCGTGCTTCGTGGGCCGGAATCGACACGTCACGAATTTCAATATTTGGCATGCATGCAAAATGCATGCGTTTCATCAATATTTCATAACGATCAGTCAAAATAGGGTCTGATTCAGTCTCACCGTCAGGCAGCCGATGTCACGACTGCTCGATGGTTACCCACTTCAACTACCAGTTCAACTCCAAGCGCCAGGCTGATTCGCCGCAACATGGCGAGCGAGATATTTGTTCGTCCGGCTTCAATCCTTGAAATTGCCGATTGGGCAATTCCCATTTGACTTGCAAGTTCGGTCTGTGTGAGACCCACTCCCTCTCGTGCATCTCTCAAGGCGATACCCGTTCGAAGTTGTGCCGCCAACTCCGCTCGGCGTGAATCAGAATCACTCTTTTCTCCGGCGGACAGCTCCGCTCGAAGTTTGTTGTCAAGATCTGCAAACTTCATCATTTTCTCACTTCCTTCACGTTGTTTCAGGTAGGTGCGCATCTCTACACAAGGTGAGCGCCTTGCGGGCTCGCCTTATTTCGCGCTGTTCGGTTCGTTGTTGCTTAGAAAAGACCGTGAGCAGTACATAGATCCCCTTACCTCGATGCCAATAGGTGATGCGCCACGCTCGGCGGCCCATCGTGAACCGCAACTCAAAAAGACCATCTGCAAGCGCCCTGCTGTGAGGCATTCGAAGTAGGTGACCGAACTCCTCCAGCAATTCAATATGCACTGCAACAACATCTCGATTTTCCGAAGTGAGCGATGAGTACCACTCAGCCACCTCCGGCTCGAGTTCAATTTCTATGCTCATCATGTTATGTCCATGACTCACATGTCAACAAGACAAAGCGGAAAGCCCACATGACTCGAACGATGCCGATCTGGCTTCGCCTCACACCTTGCAGGGCATCCGACTGACCTAGAAATTTGTTTAGAGGTTCAGGTGATCAACGAGCCAGACTGAGCCATCCAATCAAGGCGGTAGTAATGTTTAGGACGTAGCGGGTTCACTTCCGCCACGCGGGCGTAGTTCAGAGGCAGAACATCAGCTTCCCAAGCTGAGAACGCGGGTTCGATTCCCGTCGCCCGCTCCACCTGGGCTGATCCCCGTTGAGGGGACCACTCTTTCGTATCAAAATGGTCGTGAACTACCAAGGAGGTAGTCATGCCGTTTCAGTATTCACCGGAGTTTCGGCTCCAGCTTTGCGAGCGCATGCTCGCAGGTGAGCGTATTTCGTCGCTGGCTGAGGAGTTTTCCCTCAGTGTCAGCACACTGCAAAAGTGGCGTCGACAAGCTCGAATTGATGCTGGCCGTGAAGCTGGCATCAAAAGTGGCGACGTTGATCCCTTGGCCGATGCTCGGCGACGCATCAAAGAGTTGGAAGCTGAACTCACGCTCGTCAAAGCAGCAAGTGCCCTGTTTGCCGAAGGGGGTGCCGACCCAAAAGAAAGTTCCAGGTTGTCCGAGGTCTGAACAACCTGGGTTATTCCGAACGGCTGGCCTGTCGGGTGGTTGGACTTGAGCGCTCCACCTATTACGACATAAAGCACCATCGCCCAAGTGATCGTGAGATCCGTCATCTGCTCTTAGAAGATGTCATTGCTGGGATCTATGAGCGCTCAAGAGGCACCTATGGAATTCGTCGCATCAAAGCGGCACTCGAGATCGAGCAAGGGCTCATCGTCAACTACAAGTTGGTGCTGAAACTCATGCGGCGCTTGGGAATTCAAGGAGTTCCAGGGCCAAAGAAGGGTCGAAAGAACTTGGTTAACGCTGCAACCAATGGCGACCTCGTGAAGCGAAACTTCTCTGCCTCACGACCAAATGAGCTGTGGTTGACCGACATCACCGAGCATCCAACGCGAGAAGCCAAGGTCTATTGCTGCTGCGTGCTCGACTTGTTCTCAAGGAAAGTCGTTGGCTACTCCATCAGTCGCCACTGTGACAGCGATCTCGTGAACGGTGCGGTCTCAATGGCCGCAGCGTCTCGGGAAACTTCCACCACGACGATTATCCACTCAGATCACGGAAGCCAATTCACCTCATGGGCGTTTTCAAGGAACATTGCCCGCATTGGACTCTCTGGATCTATGGGCACCGTTGGCGATTGCTATGACAATGCCCCGATGGAGTCATTCTGGGGATCCATGCAGATTGAACTGCTTAACCAGAAGAAGTGGAGAAGCGTCTTGGAGCTTTCAGAGGCCATGGCCGACTACATCGAGAACTTCTACAATGCACAACGTCGCCACAGTTCGCTTGGCTATCTCACGCCAGACGAGTTCGAAGCGAAACAACAAACAACCCAGACCATCTTGATATGAAGAAATGGTCCACTTTTTGGGGATCAGGTCAACAAAACCCTTGAAATAATGGGGTTTTTCCAAATGGCCTTCGACGGAAAATTGGTCGAGGATAGCAACGGGATAGCAACCGGTTTCAGCAG
>CANFJV010000075.1 GCA_947447225.1 Acidimicrobiaceae bacterium | reverse complement strand
GGTTGGCCGACCGCACGTTGATGCCTATGAAGCCCTGCAGTCTGTCGACGGCTTTGCGATTTCCTTAGTTGCTGGTGCGAGCGTCCAAGACCGTGCCATCACTGACGACAACGAGACGCCCCACAACTAGCGGCGCATCGGCGCTTGCTACAGCGGCGTCGGGAAATCCCTTGTGCGGTTGAGTGCGTCGGTGCCGCCGTCCACGAACAACACGGAGCCTACGAAGTTCCGACCGACCTCGCTGAGCAACATGGAGATGACGCCAGCAATTTCTTCTGGGCGGCCCGTTTGGCCCCGAGGAATGGGGAACAGGTCGAAGAACTTGCCAATGGTGGGGTCATTTCGGCCCTCTTGCACCATGGCGGTTTCAATCATTCCTGGAGCAATGGCATTCAGGTGAATGCCGTGGCCGATGTAGTTGGGGTCAACCGACATTGCCCGAATCCACCAGGCAAGTGCCAACTTGGTAGCTGGGTAGGTGGCAATCGAACTCGCCGCATCAGCGAGGTCTCTGGCCAATACCTCGTCCTCGGCCAAGCAGGCGTCAACCACGTCCATTGGGACACCAGGCTGCGTGGTGGTGGAGTTCGAGCTAATCGCCACCACGCTTGAGGACGTGGCCGCGGCCAAGACCCCACGGAGACCTTCAATGAGCGAGATCGTCCCGAAGTAGTTGACCGATGCAACGAGTGATCCCGGGCGATCAGGAAGGCCGGAGATCCCCGCGCAGGGAACAAGCGCATCCAAAGCGCCGTCACTAAAGGCAAGTGCAGCGGCAACTGCGCTGTCGCGACCAGCCTTTGTGCCTAAGTCAACGTTGCAGTCAGCACCGGCACGGTCGATGCCAAAGACGCTGAAACCGTCACGTGAAAGCCTCGCTGCAGTAGCGGCACCGATTCCAGAGGCGCTTCCCGAAATGACGACCTTCTTGGTCATGGCTTCTTGTGTGCTCGAAGTGTGGCCAGCGCTTCATCAGCGTGTGCTTCCATCTTCAGTTCCGAGGTGAACGCAGAAAGCACAACGCCACGTTCGTCAATGACAAAGGTGGACCGCTTGACCTTGAGGAGACCAATGGCGCGTTTGACGCCGAAGATCTTGGCCACTTGGCCGTCTGGGTCAGCGAGCAGTGGGTAATCAAAGTCATAGGTGTCCGCAAACTTCTTCTGCTTGTCAACGGTGTCCATGGAAATGCCCACTCGAGTCGCACCCAGGGCATCGAATTCAGCCTTTAAGTCACGGAAGTGACAGGACTCCATGGTGCAGCCCTTTGTCATCGCTGCGGGGTAGAAGAACAGGACCACTGGTCCTGTGGCGAGGAGCGAAGACAGGCTCGTCATTTCGCCGAGTTGGTTCGCAAGGGTGAATTCTGGGATTACGTCGCCTTTGAGCATGTCCCAAGCGTACTGACAGAACGAGCAAGACCTCGTTTATGGGTCGCAGCGGAATCCAATGCCTCGAACGGTCAGTAAATGCACCGGGTTTGTTGGGTCGGGTTCGATCTTGCGACGAAGTCGACGGACATGGGTGTCAAGGGTTCGGGTATCGGCCAAGTCCGTGTCATACCAAAGATGATCAATGCACTCATCACGAGTCACCACTTGACCGGGCCGCTCCATGAGCAGTTGCATCAGTTCGAATTCTTTTCGGGACAGCTCAACGGGGGTGCCCGCAACACGAAGTTCACGCCGGGAGAGATCAAGGACAAGCGGCCCTACTTTTAACTGTTCTTGGGCACCTTTTTGCTCTTCGGCATTGCGACGGAGCACTGCACGCATCCGAGCCACGAGTTCGCGTAGGCGAAACGGCTTCGTCACATAATCCGCCGCTCCGAATTCAAGGCCGAGCACCACCGCTACTTCATCGTCTCGTGCAGAGACCATGAGAATCGGGATGTGTCGAACCCCAAGTAGGCGACGGCAAAGGTCTGACCCATTGCCATCAGGCAACATCACATCAAGCAAGGCAATGTCGACCGGGTGTGCAGCGAAGACTTCTTCGGCTTCAGCACACGATGAAGCGAGCACCACCGCAAAACCCTCGGCCTCAAGGCCCAAGGTCAATGCTTCTCGATACGACGCTTCATCGTCAACGACGAGCACGGTGGGCCGGGATGGAAACACTCGGGGAAAAATTGGCCCCGGGCTGTTCATAAAGGCCGATCCAAATTGTGTGGCGCCCAGGCGGATTTGCCGCCCAGGTCACCTCGTGAGATCACCGCAAGGTCGCTCTTGCGATTCGTACTTTGCTGCGTGCGTGTTGATCCGGGGGGAGGCAACAGTTGGGCAGTCGGAGAGAAGGACTGACCAAAGTGGCACACAGCGAAGGAAACCTCAACCACGCACTTCAACTTACGAAGGCCAAGTGAACGAAGTGAGGCGGCATGGGGGACATTGCGTTACTTCGAAGCGAATTCTTCTCCATCTGGCCGAAATCCTCCACACTCACTAGGGTGACAAGGAACACCAAGGGGGAACCATGGCCGAGCAAGCACCAACTGCTGGAGTGAAACAACGCGATCTCATTCGCATGACCGATGAAGAAATCGATGCGTTTCTGCAAGGTCGGCACAATATGACGATGTGCACCTTGAGCCCAGACGGCCGGATCCACGCGGTTGGCATGTGGTACGGATTCATTGGCACGACCCTTGCGCTTGAAACCAAGGCCAAGGCGCAAAAGGTGCTCAACCTGCGCAAGAACCCGACGATGACCGTCCTCGTCGAAGACGGTGAATACTACGAAGAGCTTCGTGGTGTTGAACTCGTTGGCACGGCCGAGATCACCGACGACCCAGATGAACTTTGGGAACTCGGAGTCAGCGTGTTCTCCCGCTACTACGGCGGCTACACCGAAGAACTTCGCCCCTTTGTTGAAGCCATGCTCAACAAGCGCGTGGCCGTCAAGTTGAACGTCGACAAGGTAGTCAGTTGGGATCACCGCAAACTCGGGATGCCCTCAACTCGACCTGCGTGAGAAGCCTCTAGCTGAGCGCTCCAACGAGCGCGTTCAAACCTTCCGTCAGTTCGATTCGCTCGTCAACGCTCAACACGGAGAAGAGTTCTGCCATCTTGGCGTTGGTGGCGCTTTCGGTTGAGTCCTTCAGTGCCTTGACCTCATTTGTCAGTTCCACGACGTCGTCATCACCAAAACCGTGCATGCGGAAGTAGAAGTCGTCGCGGTCAAACTGACACGCGGTTGCTGGTGACAAACCGGCCGCTTTGACCGCTTCGGTGTGGACGCCACCACGAAGTTCACGCAACAAGATTGCGCCTCGGTAGGCCTTGGCTTGCGGCGTGTTTGGCGTCGGTGCGGCAAAGTAGCCGTCAAAGATTGGCCAATTTCCCTTTGGGGCAGCGCTTGCGACCTTTTGGGCGAGTTCGGCAAAGCGAAGCAGTACTGCTTCATCTACGCCAGCAAAAGAGGCCTCGGCGTAGTCGTCTGCCGCTCCCAAGTGCGCTGAGACAATGTCAGCTTCGCTGGCCAAACTCCGACCCTTTTCGACCATTGCCGTGATCATGCCGGTCTTAAAGAAGAAGAACACGTCGTCGACTTGTGCCGGGGTTGCCGAAGCAATGACGCCACCGCGACCTGAGCCATAAAGCGAAACGACGTCTAAGCCAATGGACTCAGCTCGAGCGACCGAAAACGGAGAGAAGTAGAAGTTCGCAGCCAAATCCCCAAGAGGTCCAGCAACAGTGGTCGTCGTCATCAGTTCATCCATGGCCACAACGTAGTTGAGGACATGGATGAACCTCGTGATCTACAGGTCTTGGACGAACTCTTCCAACACCGCATGACGGTCCTCTTTGCTTGGCATTTCGTAGTACTTCGAACCCTTCAGCCAGTAGTAGGTGATTGGGACCACACTGATGCCAATGGCACCAAGACCAATCCACAAGGTGGTGGCATCAAGGTCAGGAATCACCTTCACGAACACAAACGCCATAAACACGGCGCCAAGCAGTGGCCACAGTCCCATGAAGATGAAGTTCTTCACCGACTTGAACAACTGGCGGCGATACAGCACCACAACCGCGAGTCCCGCCATGCAGTAGTAGAGGCAGATCTGCAGACCAATGGCCGAGTAGCCATCGCTCATGATGGTCGCGATCGAGCCAATGTACTGCGATCCGACAAACAAAAACAGTGAGATAACGGCAATCACCATGGTGGCAACAATGGGGCTCTTGCGAGTTGGGTGCGTCTTGCCAAGTGCTGCAGGCAAGGTGTGGTCGCGACCCATGGAGAACAAGGTGCGAGTGACCTGAATCAGTGTTGTTTCAAGCGTGGCAACGGTTGACAACAACACGCCAACAACGATCAACTTGCCACCCCAGCCAGGCCACACGGCTTGACCAAGAACTTGCAAGATGTCGGCCGCGTTGTCTTCGTTGGTGAGTTGGTCCTTGGTTAACACCATGTTGGTGGCAACGGTGAAGACTTCGAACAACAAAAACACCACAAAGGCACCAAGCAGACCACCAATACCGGCGGTTCGCTTTGCATCTTTGGTCTCTTCGTTCAAGTTGGCGGTGACGTCCCAACCCCAGTAGTAAAACGCGGCCAGAAGTGCTCCCGCGACGAACCCACTCGAGCCCTTGTCGCCGAACACCGAGGGCGAGAACCAGTGCCAGGAGAAGTCCGTGACGTGGTGGGTGTTGAACAGGGCAAGGCCAGCGAACAACAACAAAAAGGCGATTTCCACGCAGCTCATGATGATCTGCACGGTGACGGTAACCGTCACGCCAGCAGCAACGGCGCCAACCATGAGCAAGAAGAAGATCGCACCAAAGACGGTGATGAGTGTCTTGTTCGATGCCCAAGAGTCAGAGAACAAGCTGAGCACCGAGGATCCTGCCGGGAAGGTGGCAATCACCATGAAGATGAGGGCGGAGACAACAACCGACCAACCGGAAATGAATCCCAAGATGGGGTGGAGGGCCCGGCGTACCCAGGAATACGACGCACCAGCGTGTGATTCCACGCGGCCCAAGTAGTTAAAGGCGAACACAATGCCAAACATGGCAATACCGCAATACAGCAGTGCGGCTGGTCCTCCGTAGAGCACGGCGCCAAATAAGGCGGTGGTGGTCGCAGCAATGGAGTACGCCGGAGCGGAACCGGCAATGCCCATGATGACGGAATCGAAGAGTCCGAGAACTCCTGAGCGCAACTGGTTTTCAGACTCAGTCTGCGTTGTCTGCGGCGCGTCGGTCACGACCACCTACTTTCTGATTGGGAGTATCACCTTCAAGGTTGGAATGGGAGTCGAAAACCTACCAGAGGTCCGACGACGCCAATATTTGCAGGCATCGGGGCGTTGTTGGTGGAAATGTGCAATGCATGAACAAATCCGAATGACCTGAGTCTGTCCAAGTAGATTCATCGTTAGTTCATGAACAATGCGGCAAAGGGGTTGGTTTTTGTGAAGAAGTGGGGACCTCTCGTCATTTTGGCCGCTGCCTCTTTTCTCATGACGCTTGACCAAGCGGTCATGAATGTCTCCATCAGCAACCTCGTGGCTGATCTCCACACAACAGTGACCGCTATTCAAGGTGTCATCACCTTGTATTCACTCGTCATGGCGATGTTCATGGTGATCGGCGGCAAAATTGGTGACTTGGTTGGTCGTCGTCGGGCCTTCATCATTGGGCTCGTCATCTACGGGCTTGGCTCTGCCACAACGGCGCTCGCACCAAATGTGGTGGTCTTGGGGGTTGGTTGGTCAGGCCTTGAAGGACTTGGTGCCGCACTGGTACTTCCCGCACTTGCGGCACTGATTGCCGGAAATTACGAGGGTCGTGATCGCATTACCGCCTACTCGGTCATTGGCGGCGTGGCTGGTGTGGCCATTGCTGTTGGTCCAATTGTTGGTGGTTGGGCAACGACTGAGTTGTCTTGGCGAGTGGTCTTTGTTGGCGAGGTCATTGTGGTGGCGGCAATCTTGGCCTGTGCCAACTTGTTGCGTGATGCGCCGAGCGATGCGGCTCCACCAAAACTCGACGTCGTTGGCGGAGTGCTGGTCGGTCTTGGTCTCGGAGCGGTTGTCTTTGGAATCTTGCAGGTTGGGACCTGGGGATGGCTTGAGCCGAAGAACTCGCCACTCACTCCCTTCGGATTCTCGCTCGCACCGTTTGTCATCGCGTTTGGTGGGCTGTTGCTGTGGGGCTTTGTTGGCTGGCAACGTCACCGAACGAGCAACGGTCACGACCCACTCATTCACTTAGCGCTGTTCTCCGTCGCCACGCTTCGTGCCGGACTAGAGACTGCAGTTGGGCAAATGCTCATCTTGATGGGGGTGTTCTTCACCATTCCCCTGTACCTCCAACTTGTCCTCGGCCTCGATGCGCTTGAGACCGGAGTGCGCATGTTGCCGGTGTCGGTGGCAATGTTTGCTGCGTCGCTCATTGGGGCAAAGCTGACGTCGTTGTGGTCGGTGCGCACCATTGTTCAAGTGGGCATGGGCATTGTCGTCACTGCAACCTTGCTCTTAGTCTCCACGATTCAGCCAACGCTCAACGGCGCAATGTTTGCCACCGCCATGGGATGTCTCGGCATTGGCATGGGACTTGTCGCCTCCCAGCTTGGAAATGTGGTGCAGTCAAGCGTTGACGCTTCGGGTCGAGGTGAAGCCGGTGGATTGCAATACACCGCACAGCAACTTGGCTCAGCCCTCGGCGTTGCGCTCATTGGCGTCATTGTGTTGTCGGGACTTGTGGCCAACTTCACCCGTGACGTGGCGCAAGACCCACGAATCTCGAGTGAGGTCGCGCAACAAGTCGGTGTTGCTGTTGGCAACAACGCCACGTTCGTGCCCGCCGCTGCCGTTGAAGCGGCTGCCGTGCAGGCCAACTTGGACGCAGAGACGGTGGCTGCTCTTGTTGAGTCCTACAGCGAGGCACAACTACATTCGCTCAAAGTCGGCCTGTTGGGTGCGGCGGCAATTGGACTGGGGTCAATGGTGTTCACGGCAAAGTTGCCAAAGCGGAAGAGCGCTGTTCAAGTGGTGAACTCATGACGAGCTATCGCGGCCCGCTCGATGCACGTGGGGTCAAGGCCTTTGTTGACAAGACGGTGATCCCGCTCAAACTCTCGGTGCTGACCGAAAGTGGTTGGCCGCTGCTGTGTTCGTTGTGGGTGATGGCAGAAGGTGACCAACTCCTGCTTGCGACCAAGAAGTCCGCCAAGGTAGTTGAGTGTCTCGCTCGAGACCCACGTTGTGCCTTTGAGCTCTCGAGTGAACTGCCGCCCTACCGCGGCATCAGAGGTCGAGCCTTGGCCGAGATTGACGAGACTCGGGGAAAAGACGTGCTTGACCAGGTCCTCCTTCGGTATCTCGGGAGTCTTGAGTTGCCACTGGCCAAGCAACTCCGTGCCGATGCCGACAAGGAAGTCGCCATCGTGCTCCAACTCCAGATGGTCTATTCCTGGGACTACACCAAGCGCATGTCGTCAAGTCTCAACGACGTCTAACTCTCGACAACGAGCACGAGGGTAGAACCCTCGATGCCAAGAAGGCACTGAACTCCCAAGAATTTAGGGGTTTTGCCACTGTTTACCGTCGCCGACTTCGAGAAGGCTTGACTGCGTTCTAATTCTCTACTAATCTACTATTTTAGTAGAACTGATGGATTCCATCACAACTATGTAACCACTACAGACACTTCCCTCCATGGGGGAACTTGAAGGAGAAGAACATGTATCTGAATCGCCTCAAAATCAGCATTGCCGCTGGCGTCGCCACGACAGCGCTGGGCCTCAGCGTCGCTGTCCCCGTTGGTGCGGCACCTCGTGCTTCACACGCCGCGACGAGTTTGCGTCTCGGCTATCTACCGAACCTGACCCATGCAGCTGACCTCATTGGTATTGCTGGGAACTACTTCCAAAACGAACTTCCAAAGAACGTGTCATTGTCGACGACTGCCTTTAATGCTGGACCCGACGTCGTGACCGCGCTCTTTGGTGGTCAACTTGACGCTGCCTACCTCGGACCAAGTCCTGCGCTCACTGCCTTTACGAGCTCGAACGGTGCTTACCAAATCATTGCTGGTGCAGCGTCTGGTGGCGCAAGTTTTGTGGTCCAACCAGAGATCCTCAAAGTGGCCAACTTGAAAGGCAAGACGGTTTCTTCGCCACAACTCGGCAACACCCAAGACGTGTCGCTTCGCGTGTGGCTGAAGTCCAAGGGCCTGCGCACGACGACGGTTGGAACCGGTGACGTGATCATTGCCCCTCAGACCAACTCCAATATTGTGACGGCCTTCCAAGCCAAGGCGATTGCCGGTGCCTGGGTGCCAGAACCCTATGTCCAGCAACTCATTGCCGCTGGTGGTCACGTCCTCGTCGATGAAGCAAGCCTTTGGCCGAAGCGCCAGTTCGCCACCACCGTGCTTGTGGTGTCGAAGTCCTACTTGAAGGCCAACCCGGCCATCATCTCGGGACTGCTGAAAGGTGAGCTCGCCGCCATTCGTCACCTGAACGCCAACAAGCAAGACGCAGAAGCGGAGATCACCGCTGCCATCAAGGCGGCAACGGGAAAGACCATTTCCCCGACGATTCTTCACGCAGCACTGGCCAATGTGACGCTCACCTATGACCCAATCGCTTCTTCCATCAACACCGATGCGAAGAACGCGTACACCCTCAACTTCCTCCCGTCGAAGTCGGTTAAGGGTCTTTATGACCTGTCACTGCTTAACAAGATTCTGAAGGCGGCCAAGTTGAAGACGGTGGCAACGAGCTGATGTCGAGTTCACTTGGAGAAGTGCGGTTGAAAGATGCGGTGGCGCTGCGATCGGTGTCCAAAGTGTTCTCAAGTGGGCGTGACCCGGTGGTGGCGCTCGACCGGATTGACCTTGTGGTTCCACGG
>CANFJV010000074.1 GCA_947447225.1 Acidimicrobiaceae bacterium | reverse complement strand
GCCCTTGAAGAAGAGTGTGAAAGTTTGCTCAACGCGACCTTCGCTCCGCTCGAGCCTGAGCGAGCTTGGTGGCGTATTAGTGGTCGAGAGACTATTCCCGCTGACGCTCGACTTTTTGCCGCCCATCTCGCAAAAGTGCGAGAAGAATTGGCCGAACAACTTGATGTGCCGAAGCGAAAACTCCTCCGCGACGAACATCTCATTGCCTTGGCAACAAGTCCTCCAAGGTCTCTTGGCAATTTGAAGTCACGCCTTAACCGAACCGGCATCGAAGACCGAGACATCCCATTGTTCTTTCAAGCCATCGAGGATGCTCGCAACGGCAAAGATGCCCATCTCATTTCCACCGAGCGAAACGGTGAGCGCGAAGACCTCCGGCCCATCATCTCGAAGCTCCAAGGGGTCGTCACCGAGATCGCCACCCGTGAAGAGATCAACCAAGGCTTCTTGGCCAGTCGGAAGGACCTCATTGCCCGACTTACAGGAGAGCCCTCCAAGCTCGATGCCGCATGGCGTAAACCACTCGTCACCGACGCAATCGACGCAATAATCCTGCAGTGGCGAGAAGGACATTCAGAGGAATCAGCCACTGGTCTTCACAAACCAGAGGGTGATTCGTCGCTATGACGGAGGGAGCGGGCTTCCCGTTCCCGGCTGATGAATCGAGGAAAGGGCAATCGATGCTTTTGGCTTCATCACGCTCATACCACCCCAAACGATTGGACCAACCTGAAACGAATCTTTCACTGCTGGAATGGTCGACTGCAGCAAAACCGGCAATTGAGGTGACCCCAAGCTAACGAAGAGTTTCGCTACCGACGGGTGTGTTCTATCGGCGACACCAGTGATTGCGAATGCTGGTTTTCCGTTCACGCTCAGGCGACCTGAGACATGTAATGGGCCAATGGGTTGCAACTCACGGATCGCACTCGACAAAGTGATTGCCTGAACTTGCTGAGCGAACTTTGAGGTTGCAGGGATTTCAATCCACTTTCCAGCAAACTCACGCTCGGGGGCGTTGAAGAAGTAGAGAAGCGCTCGGGCATTGCCGTTGATGTAGAGCTTTCCGTCAACGACTCGCTGTTCAAGTTTTGAGGTTCGGCTTACCAAGGTATAGGAGCCAGAGTTTTTGCACGCCGTGACTACAGCACGGCGGCGCTCAACCCCCTTCCATGACTCAACGAGTGGAGCAGTAAAGCACCCCTGCTTTTTCACACGCTCAAAGACGTCATGCAAAATCTGCGCAGCCGAGCCTTTGGGGATGGCCACTTGCTCGTTTTCCTTCGCTCCGGCCCATTGGCCCGGAGCAATTGCTGTTAGGACGCACACGACGAGCAAGACCACAGCACCTCGACGTGGCGAAAACCGACTTGTGGCCAGTGGACCAGCCATTGGAAGATGACGAAGTCGTCTGCGTTTCATCTCCCCATCTGACCATGCGTCGAGACAAACGTGTCGACAGTGCTGCAACTTCGAGTTCATCGACGCTTGCCTGCAACCGTCATCTGCACGTTGATCAGCTGAACGCGACGCCAACCATGGTTGAGTTTGCAAACCCACCATTTGGACTCGTTGGAGTTGAACCTGTTTTCACCACAATGGTGGTGCCAACCACATGGAAGGCGTTCAGGTAGTTCGTGAGCACGTTGGCAATTGCCGTCGCCCTGAGCAGTGCCATAAGGCGTTGTGTCGATGGCGAACCAGCAAATGGTGCATACGCCGTTAGCGTCACGATTGCCGTTGGCGAGGCGGCGAGGCTGGCGGCAACTGCTTGGATTTGCAGCAAGATGGAAGCAGTGAAGCCAACCAACGGATCGATAGTGAATGGCCCGAGTACTACCTGATCAATGGTCGTGACTGGAGCTGATGGCGAAGAAGCGGGCCCTGATCCATTGAAGTTTGTTGCTACCACCGTAAAAGTCTGCGTCACCCCGGTTGAGAGTCCACTCACTACACAAGACAACGGTCCTGCATTCCACGTACAGGTACGGCCACTTGGAGTGGCAGTGGCAACATAACTCGTAATCGGTGCGCCGCCAGAAGAAAGTGGTGCAGTCCACGACACCACGATTTGTCCGTGGCCACCAATGCCAACAACAGCGCGTGGTGCACCCGGAGTGGTCGAAGGGGTGACTGCCGCCGATGCTGTTGATGCCACTGAGTTGCCATTGAAGTTCGAAGCAACCACAGTGAACGTGTAACTCGTGCTATTGGTGAGACCTGCCACAGTGCACGAGAGCGGCCCTGAGGTCCAGCTGCAAGTCTTTGACCCAGGTGTTGATGTCACGGTGTAGCCCGTGACCGCTGAGCCGCCATTTGACGATGGTGCAGTCCATGACACCGTTGCTTGTGCGTCTCCTTTAACGGCGCTTACACCAGTTGGGTTCCCAGGAACCGTTGAAGGGGTGACGGCAGCTGTTGCACTCGAGGGGCTCGAGGATCCATTCACGTTGGTGGCAACCACAGTGAAGGTGTAACTCGAGCCGTTGGTGAGGCCATTGACGATGCACGAGAACGATCCGGTTGTCCACGTGCAGGTCTTCGACTCCGGTGTCGAGGTCACGGTATAGCTCGTAATAACTGATCCGCCATTTGACGAGGGTGCCGTCCACGTAATGAGGGCCCGACCATCGCCCTTGACTGCACCAACTGCTGTTGGAATACCGGGAATCGTTGAAGGCGTTACCGAGGTAGAGGGGCTTGAGACAGTCGAATTTCCATTCACGTTGCTGGCAACCACGGTGAAGGTGTAACTCGTGCCATTTGTAAGTGTCGTCACGGTGCATGACAAAGGCCCTGAGGTCCATGTGCAGGTCTTTGAACCCACTGAGGAAGTCACCGTATAGCCAGTAATTGCCGATCCGCCATTTGACGATGGTGCCGTCCATGACACCGTGGCTTGCGTGTCTCCTTTGACAGCACTCACACCAGTTGGGCTCCCAGGAACCGTTGAAGGAATCACCGCCAACGACGCTGCCGAGGCGGTCGAATTTCCATTCACGTTGGTGGCAACCACGGTGAAGGTGTAACTCGTGCCATTCGTAAGTGTCGTCACAACACACGACAAGGGCCCTGAGGTCCACATGCAAGTCTTTGCTCCCGGTGACGAGGTCACGGTGTAGCTCGTGATCTCTGCTCCACCATTGGAGATGGGGGCGGTCCACGACACAGTCGCTCTTGCATTACCGGAGGTAGCCACAACCTCTGTTGGAGCCTGGGCAAGCGTTGAGGGCGTTACCGATGATGACGCAACCGACGGGAAGCCATCACCCGAAGTGTTGTGGGCAACAACTGAAAAGGTATAACTCGTGCCATTGGTGAGACCCAACACGGTGCACGAGAGTGGTCCTGAGGTCCACGTGCAGGTCAGCGCATCGGGCGTTGAGGTCACGGTGTAGGTCGAAACCGCTGATCCACCATTCGATGTCGGTGCCGTCCACGAAACGGTGGCCCGCTCATTGCCCTTCACCGCATTCACCGCTGTTGGCGCTCCAGGAATGGTCGATGGGGTTGCTGCAGAAGATGGCGACGAAGGTGACGAATTTCCACTGACATTGGTCGCAAGCACCGTAAAGGTGTAACTCGTGCCATTGGTGAGACCTGCCACAGTGCACGAAAGCGGCCCTGAGGTCCAGCTGCAGGTCTTTGACCCAGGTGTTGACGTCACGGTATAGCCCGAAATGGCAGCACCACCAGTACTCAGTGGAGCCAGCCACGTCACCACTGCAGCACTAGATGAAGGTTCTGCCGTAACGCTTCGTGGTGCTCCAGGCACACTTGAAGGAGTGACCGCTACCGACAGTGACGCATCTGAGGTGCCAGCTTCATTGTGTGCCGTGACCGTGAAGGCAACTTCGACACCATTCGTGAGTCCAGTCACCGTGCAGGCGTAGCCGTGGTCCGAGACAACGAGGTAGGTACAGCCAAGACCACTATTTCCAACCATCGCAACTCGATAAGAATCCACCGTTGCGCCACCATCGGCGCCACTCAACACGGGATCAAATGCGATCGTTGCTCGACCGTCACCGGGGGTGGCAGTAACTGACGATGGAGCGCTTGGCGGTGATGATGGCGTCACCAGCCTGCTCTCCACGTCTCCGTCACCTATGTCGTTGGTCGCCACCACAGCAACGACGTACTGAAGACCATTTTGCAATCCACTGAACACGCAGGACCTTGGTTGCGCTGCGGTCACCGTGCAGGGGGGACTCACATAGTTCGTCACGGTGTAGGAAAGGATCGAACTTCCGCCATTTGATGCGGGTGGATCCCATGTCACGGTGATCTGACCGCTTGCAAGCGAGGTTGCAAGGTTTCGCACCCCAGATGGAGCAGTTGGGTTCTGCGCAAACGTTGAAGCAGCAGGACCAGGGCCCCAGCTATTGGTGGCAACGACGGTGATCGTTGCCGATGCACCGGCACTGAAGCCATAAAGCGAACAAGTTCTGACGGTGCCATCAACCGTCGTGCAAGTGCGCGAACCTCCATCGGAGACGGTGTAACTCAAGATCTCAGCGCCACCATTGTTTTGTGGAGGTGACCACGTCACAACAGCCACGCCACTCGTCATTGATGCGGCCACGTTGGTGGGTGCTTCAGGAACTGAACTTGGCACCACGTCATTAGAAGGACTTGACGCCAAACCAGTACCTGCAAGCGAGATGGATTGCACGGCGAAGCGATACGTTGAGCCATTGGTTAGGCCCGAGATCGTGCATTGGCCACCAAGGTTCTCGGTCATGTCAACCTGGCACGACGCAGTGCCGTCGACAACCGTGGCAATGAAGCCAGTGATATCTGATCCGCCTGTGTTGGGCGAACTGCTCCAAGAAATGGTGGCTGAGCCTTGCCCAGCTAGAGCGGTCACCGTCGTAGGAGGATCGGGAAGCGCTGCTGGCACAACCTCAGCAGATGCATCAGACGCAGGTCCTTGACCAGCGGGGTTCGTCGATTTCACGGTAAAGGTATAGGCAATTCCATTACTGATCGAGGTAACGCTGCAGGTCGCCTCTATTCCATCTGGACAGTAAGGATCAATGCCCACCGTGCACGATGTCGCCGAGCCAATAACGGTGCAGCCTTGACCGAAAATGTTGCTCACTGTCGACGAGGTAATCGCCAATCCACCATTCGATGTCGGTGCCGTCCACGAAATACGTGCACCATTTGGTCGAGGCAAACCGCTCACCGAGGTTGGCGCACCTGGAACGGTTGCCGGTGTGGCAGTTACTGTCGCTGCAGCTCCGTCTCCCACATTGTTTGTTGCAACCACAGAAACGTCGTAGCTCTGACCATTGGTGAGGCCCGTAATCGCACAAGACGCCTCGTTATAGGTTGCGCTATTAATCGTGGCCGAACATGACCCTCCGCCGACTACCGATGCGGTGTACTTGGTGATGAGCGAACCATTGTTCGAAATCGGGCTTTTCCAAGAAACAAGCAATTGGTGCGAGCTTGGGGCCGCAGACACCTGCTGAGGTGCAAGAGGAACATTTGCTGACTGTGCCGTTGGTTGAAACACAGAGACCGAGTCGCCAAAGTTCGTCACCATGACATGGCCGTCGATTGCAGCCGCAGCAGTTGGAAAATCGAATCCATAGGAAGATCCGGAATATGCACCGAGCGAAGTTGATGTCGACGGATCGAGTGCTTCAACGCTGTTCGATGCATTCGTCACCCACAGTGCTCCGCCGGTGTAGGTGATTGACGAAGGTCCACTGAAGTGAAAACCAGTACCTTTGAGCACTGAGGACAGCTGTGCAGTGCTTGCGGTGATTTGGGTAACTGAATCTCCTGCGTAGTTCGCGACGCTGATAAGACCATTTGCTGCAGCGAGTGATTGTGGTGCACTGAAGCCAAACCCTGTTCCACTCAGATAGTGGAGGAAAGAGCCATCGGTAGCACTGAACTCCGTCACAGAGTCGCCGAGATCATTACCTACCCATACGTGACCTGACTCAATGGCCATGCCACTCGGGCCGTCGAAGTGGTAACTCGCTCCTGAAACGACTCGCACCAGCGAACCGTCACTCAACTTCATCACCGTGACTGAGTTGCCAAAGTAGTTTGCTACGTACAAGTTGGCGCCAGAGGCCAGGATTTTGTAGGGCGCATTGAGTTGCAAGTTCGTGCCGCTGTAGCGATGAGCCACCGTGCCGCTTTCAGGGTCAAGTGCCACAATCTCATCGTCTTCAGTATTGGCAATCCAAACAAGACCAGCCGCATAGGCAATCGAGCGTGAGGCACCGAGCCCGAGCGTCACTCCAGGCAGCGTTCGAATGGCCACACCATCGATCGGGTTTACTTCAGTAACCGCACCGCCGCCGGACAACATCCAAAGATTGGTCCCGTCAGAGACCACATCCACCATTGATGAGAAGTTGTAGGTGCTGTCATTCAGCACAATTGGCGCGTCGAGCGAGGTAGTCGATGCGGATGCCAACGGAGTTACGCCTGCCATGACAACCAGACCAGCGAGTGCTCCACTGAAGAAACGAGCTACACGAGAAGTCGTTGGGTTCATGGAATTGTTCGCCCTAGCCCTATATCGACGTGCACTTTTTGACGTGGCCTCAAGCATCTAAGCCCTCACCGTAAAGGTGAACCCATAAAAGTTCACGCTGAAGTAGCCATTTGTGTCGATCGAAACACCCACGCTCAAGATGGTGTGCCAATCACCCCAATCGATCCAGTCGTAGCAGTGCCAAACCTTCCAGTCAGGACAGGTCACTCGCCACCACCCACTCTGTGCCTGGGCCTCAGCTTGGAATCCTGCAGCAAGTTGGAAGTACGGCTTTGAACTCGAGATGGTGATGTCGTAGTAGCCAGAGAACTGGGCCTGGTATCGAATGAGACCGGTATCGGCGATGCCGCTAGCAGTGTTCACCGAGTCCTGCTTGTGCCAAGTGAACGACCAGCCAGAAGCCATATTCACCTTAAAGCCGTAGTAGTGACTGTTGAAGGTCACTCCCGCAATGAGGTAGGCGTAGATGGGGCCCTTGGCGGAGCCCACCGCACAGGAGCCGGACCACGAGGTCGGCGCAATGGCACAGTTTCCAACTTGGATGCCACCGGAAATCGTTGCGAATCCAACGTTGATCGTGATGCCAACATAGGCATTGAAGTACAACTGCTTCGAGGAGTTCACGCCGACCTGGCCAGTGAAGTTACCGGTGAGAAGTCCTGGAACCAACGTGAGCGTTGCTCCAGCAATCGTCAAGTTAAAGACCGTCTTCGTAATGGTCAGGTTGAAGCTCATGTGACCGAAGTTGAAGCCACCAGGAGCGAAGTCCACCTCGCCGTTCAAGATCATTCCATCGGTGCCAATATGGCCGCTCACGGTTGCGGTGCACCCGAACAGATCGAAGTATCCCGAAAGATCGATCGAGAACTTGCCCGGGCTGCCATAGACCCCAAGCGAGGTCTTAATCACGATTGGTCCAACGTCGATATTCGTGGAGCCCTTTAGGTAAATTCCGGTTTTGCTGATTTCGCCCTCGACGGACACCAGACTGGCATTTGGGAGCCCCGGGAGTGAAAGTCCACCAGCAAACTTCAAGCTGAAGTCACCAGATGACGAAACATGAATGTCGAGGTTGGTCTCATTAACTTGGAACACGCCAAGCGAGAAGGTCGCAACGTGAATGTGCGCCTGGAGGTCGAAGGGACTCATGGTAAGTGAGGCCGAGACATCGATCGCGACGCCGAGAATGGTGCCTTTGAAGGCTGCGGCGAATCCAGCAGGGGCAGTAAACGATCCCGGGCCTACGCCAATAGTGCAGCCCTTTGGCGCTGCGACGAAGTTGATGTATTTGGCCGTAACGACACCGCCCCACAGGCTGAGGCTGGTGGTGGCATCAGCCTTACCAATGGTGAGACCAATACACGGACTCGTCGCACTGATGTTGATGGCAATGGCAAACGGAATCGAGCCGTTTGCAGTGATCCCAAACTTACTGAGCAGACTCGCTGGAATATCAGCTGTGGCAGAGATGCCGAACTGCGGCAACGGAATTGGAGTGAGTGAGATACCAACTTGGATGGCAATGGACTTCAAGTTGAGATCGGTGATACCGAACGCGTTCCGCCAAATTGGCGTCCCAGTCGTGCTTCCAGCAGTGATGGAGCACTGGATTGAGCTGCCGTCGTAAGAAGCAGCCAACGTGATGGTGATCGATTGGGCAGCCTGTCCAGACTCAGCCGGGATCGTCAGTGTTCCCGATTCAACCAATTGAACAAATGGCTGAGCATTCTTCACGCCAGCCGAAATGGTCATTGGATTGAGCGAGAAGACATACGAACCAATGGAACCGAGTTGCATGGTGAATGGGAATGCCACATTGAGCGAATAGTCCGTTGCACTCGAGTAGGTCATGGTCGCAAACAGTGTTGGAACAACACCAGATTGGCCAGTCTTTGTTGCAATCCAACTCGGCATGGCAAACGAACCGCCGAGAACAAAGGTTCCCGCTGGCACCTGCACGGCGTTGCCATTGATAGTGACTGATCCTGCATTCTTGAGATAGGTCAGCGAGGTGAGTTTGAGCCCGGTGATCCCAAGATCAATATTGTTGAACACTGCGGTTAGGGCAAAGCCTGAGGCCGAGGAGTAATTCAGTCTGGCCGGAAGTGAGAACGTGGTCCCAGCAAGCTTTACCGACAACGTTCCCGAGACTGCCAAACTCAGGCCTGTTGCTGGACTGAGCGAGACGTCAGCCGATGGAGCAGTAAAGGCTGGATTGTTGTAGCTCACGAGCACCAATGGCGAAGTGACCGACACCGTGATTCCGCCGAACGTCGGGAGCGAGATTGCAGGCAAGGCGGCTGCCAGGTTGAACACGTTGCCCTGGAATCCGTAAGCAGCGGCAAACGGAATCGGAACAACGGAAGCAGTTGCGAACGGGTTTGTGAAGCTCAGGGTTCCGCTCATGGCGAAAAACAGAGAACTCGTCGAGGTTGTG
>CANFJV010000073.1 GCA_947447225.1 Acidimicrobiaceae bacterium | reverse complement strand
CGAAGGTTTGCCTCCACATGGATCGAGAGAAAGTTTTCAATCTCATCGGGCCCGTCCATGGTGATGCCGAGCGCTCGGCGAACACTGCGTCCAGCCCCATCAGCGCCAATCACGTAGCGACTCGAAATGGTGAATGTTTCACCGGTCGTGAGGTCGTCAACTTCTGAGAGGACCCCCGTTTTGGTTTCGGTCGCGTGACGCCATCTCGTGGAGAGCATGACGTCACCCACTGCTGCGTGGAGCAGTGGTTCGAGGCGATGCTGCGAAAGGTTTCGCAGTGGGTGGGGGGTGAACTGTCGAGCCAATGCATCGTCGTGGAGCCCCTCAAAAGGAACCGATCCAAGCTCAGGTTCACCAAGGCCTGGCACCCAGCGAACGGCGTCGCCGTCTTCGGGCTTTTGACTCAGACGATCAATCTCGTCCATATCGAGTTGCAGGTTGCGAAACACCTCAAAGGTTCGGGCGTTTATGACATGAGCCGCTGGAGCAGTTTGGACCTGGGCTCGTTGTTCGGTGACGATGACGCTGTGGCCAAGTTGGCGAAGCAGCAATGCCATGGTGAGGCCAACTGGCCCTCCACCAACGACCACAACGTCGCAGGAGCGTGACACTTCCATTAGAGGAGCCCTTCATAGGAGCCACCATCGAGGTGGAGGTTCTGGCCGGAAATGAATCCTGATTGGGCGGCGCACAAAAATGCGCAGGCATCGCCAACTTCTTCGGGGCGACCTAACCGCTTGGCCGCAATCGTTGCGGCCATCTCCGCATAGGCCTCTTCCAACGTGATCCCTCGAAATTGCACTTGGAGTTCTGCCATTTGGCGTTGTCGGCCGGTATCAATGCGCTCAGGGAGCAGGTTGTTGATGGTCACGTTGTCGACCGCGACATCTTTTGAGACGGCCTTTGCAACTCCGGTGAGCGCGGTGCGAGCAGCAATCGACAAGGTCATGAACGGGTGCGGGGATTTCACCATGGCCGAGGTGATGTTCACAATGCGACCGAACTTTCGTTCACGCATCCCTGGCAACACCAGTTGGATGAGCCCTACTGCAGAATGGAAGTTTTGCGCGAACGCCGCCTCAAACTCTTCGGCGGTGGTCGACACGAATTCAGTAGGCGATGGCCCACCGCAATTGGTCACCAAAAGGTCAGGGGAAGAACACGCATGAACCAGTGCGGCTCGACCGGCCGACGTGGTGACGTCAGCGCCAACGGCAATTGCGGTCACGCCATAGGTCGCTGCTATTTGCGAGGCGACGTGTTCACACTCTTGTTGGTCGCGGCCATTGATCACCACATTGACGCCTTCGCGCGCCAGTGACTCGGCGCAGGCGTAGCCAAGGCCCCGACTCGATCCGGAAAGAATCGCCCATTTGCCCGCAATTCCAAGGTCCACTACAGACCTGCCGCTTCACGACCAGCAGCGATAGCCTCAATGTCTGACGGCAAGAAGAAGTCCATCTTCGAGTTGCCCGACTCATAGGTCGCAATGGCAAACGGATCCCAGTCATCTCGGCGCAGTTCGTTGTCCCACAGATCGTCATTAGTGATCTGGTCCATGTCGGTGAACAGTTCGAACATTCCGCCTGCCGGGTCGAGCAAGTACCAAAACACATTCGACCCAACAATGTGGCGACCTACGCCATAGACCGAGGCATCAGGGCGCTCATGGACCACGTCAAAACCCCGAAGACCAATGCCGTCGATGTCATCCATCTCGAGCGCATAGTGATTCATGCACGGAACTGGCGCCGGGAGAACGAGCAAGTTGTGATGGTCAGTTGAACACCGCATGAAGGTGGCGCCTGCTTCGGGCAAGGTGTCAGAGATTCGAAAACCGAGTCCATTGACATAGAAATTGACACTTGCTTTCGGATCGGTTGAGCCGAGCACCACGTGGCCTACCCGACGAGGGCGTGGCTCGAAACTGCGAATCCCCGCTTCAGAGCGTCGATTAGGACGACCGAGGATCCCAGGAGCATTGAGCTCACGAGGCGCTTGAGGAAGCAGTGGTGCAGCAGCGCCAACGGTTACCACCACGGTGTGGCCGAAAATTGGATCGACCACGCGTAGTTCACCTTCACCAAGATCGGCCTCGAGTCCGAGTCGGTGAAGCCTTGCCTTGATGGCAACGAGGTCTGCTTCAGTTTCACAGGCAATGGTGAAGGAATTGACGTGGCGGTAACTCCCTTCGCGCAGCAGGAGTTGTGCCGGGCGCTCCGCGGTGCCGAGTTGACCAGGAGCTGTGGTGGCAAGACCACGGCGATTCCAAAATGCTTCTAACTCCGCCGGGTCAGGCACGGCCAACGTGAGATCCAAGAAATCGGTCAGCGCCATGATTGCTCCTCAGCTCATCAACTATTTATTAGGCAGATGCCTAACTATACTGAAATCATGCCAACCGTCAACAGCAATAAGACTGCGCAGGTGGCACAACCTCGAGCACCGCGCGGTCGACCGAAATTGCAAAGCGACGAAGACCTCCTGCGCAAAGTGGTGGCGGCCTTTGCCGCCCAAGGCTACGAAGCGGTGTCGCTACGGTCGCTCTCTCAAGAACTTGGGCTCAGCCACAGCGCACTTGGCCAACGATTCGGCACCAAAGACGCACTCTTTCGCACCGCGGTCGATGCGGAATTCACTCGATTCTTGCGTGAGCTTGCGGTCGTCAGAGCCACGTGGTCGAGCGCGCTTTGCGAGGTGGAGGAATTTGCCGTCCTGCTCTTTTGTTTCTTGACCACGTCAGCAAAATTTCCGGCGCTTGGCCAACTCATGAACCAAGTGGGGGCAGAGCCCTCTGCTCGACTCGACTACATCGTGGCAACCGTCGTCCAGCCACAACTCAGGGTCTTTGGCGATTTAGTTGATCGCCTGAGTGAAAACGGGACGATCTATCCCGTGACGACGAGAGCGATGTTCTTTCTGGTTGCCCACGGCGCAGAAGCACCCTTCACCTTGACCGCCTTGTCGGCAAACTTCGATGATCGAGATGGGCAACTTCGTGTTGACACCCATGTGCTTGACATGGTGCAACTCCTGCTTCGGTCGCTGCTCATTGACCGAAGTGTGCTCGACGACGTGATGGCTGTTCTTACAACTGCGGAGCGAGGTACTCGCTAATTAGCCCTTGACCCGAAGGAGCTGTTGGCACAGTTCGCTCTTTGCCATTGGCCGACTTGTGGTGACGTTTGCCCACGTTGAGGTGACCTTCGGATACTCCGTGACCCCTCTGCCGGCAAGTGCCGTCGGCAACGCGTTGTCAAAGCCAGCAATATCGGTTGTGTGGAGATAGGGATCGATGGTCACCTTGACCACGCCAGTTGTTCCCTTGGTCACGAGGAACGAAGACGTTGTTGTTGCAACGGCTGGGATCTGAGCAACGGGGTGCTCGACGACGAGCCGTGCCGCGCCATTGCCGGTTGGACGAAGAACGAGGCGCATTGCGCCTCTAGTGACGAGTACGAGTTCAGCGTCAGACCGTGTCGGTGTCTTCGTAATCGTGATCGACATCGTTCCTGTTGCCCCAGGTGTTGGGTCGAGCGGATGCCAATTTCCGTGTTCTATCAAGCGCAAGGTGATGTCGGCTGCTGGGCCCAAGGTTCGATAGATCCCTTTGCACTGGCCGACAATGACAATGTGGCCGGGCGGAGCTTGAATCGGCACAAACGACTTCACCGAAACTTCTTTGGCCAATGCTTTTTCGCTGATCGCGGCTTGCGCCTTGGTCAGGTTCGCAAATTGCGCAGTAGACCACGACGGCTGAATCCCAAGAGCGCCGGCAAGATTAACGATGACGCCAAGGAGCGAAAGGAACATGACCACCTTCATCATGCGAGCGGTCCATTTCGCCGACCATTTCTCCGTGCGGTTCAAGACGCCGTAGAAACCAGTGGCGCCGGCAAGCACCATCCACGGCACCACATCGCCGAGATATCGAGGGGCGATATAGCCAAAGATGAGGACCGGGCCAATGGCCACCACGGTTCCAAGCACCACGAGGCGAAGCACTCGGTCAAGTGGTGTGGCGGCCTTCACCGTTGCTTTCACCGTGCCAAGCATTGAAAGGACGAAGAGCAGCGGTGCTGACGCCGTGAGCGAACGCGTCGGCCAGATCAGGTCAAAAACCACGTGACCAACTGGCTGCACCGCATCTTTCGGTGTTTGGAAGAACGGAAAGAGCCCGCTTATCCACAACCCAAAGGGGTCAAGGTAGGCCTTGATCGTCGTTGGAACGAATTGCAACCCAAAGGTCTTATTGCCGTTGGCCTCCAAAAAGGCTCGACGAGGTGCATAGACCTGGGTCCAGACCTGGTCGCGTTCATCAAAGCCGTAGACGATGCCGAACTTGAGATACGAGACCGCCACGATGAAAATCCCACCAACAACGCTCAACGAGAAAAACCACCACCCAAAGCGTCGCCATGCGGCGCCATGTGGTGAGAACCGGCAAAAGACCGCGAGGCCGAGCAGCAGAAGAAGCCACGCGTTGCCGGTTGAGCCACGAGTCATCACGGCACAAAGCGTCACCACCGAAATTGCGATGAACCATCGTCGACGTGGTTGAAGGAAGAACACGAGCACGAGCGCCAACAAGCTGAGACCAAGGGCAATCGACCAGGAAATGTCTTCTTCGTAGACACGAGGACAGGCCAGCAGGCTTGGAATGATGGTCCCTGCGGTCATCGTCGCCGAGAGGAAGCAAATGGTGACCACTTCCAACGAACTCGCGACCGCTTTACCTCGCACGAGACGTCGGACCAGCAACAAGCACGCACCGGTTGCTGCGCAGATGACGAGCCAGGAAATGAACATCGACACCGCGGTCAAACGACCGTCCAAGGCATGGGTGAACGCCATGACGGGTAGTCGAAGCAGCGACGGGAACATCCCAAAGTAGGTATAGGTCTTGCCGTCGTGAATGAATCCCTCTACCCCAAGTGCACCAGTTGGCACCTCCAACCGCCCCGACAACAGCGCTCGAGCTTGGAGGTCGTAGACATCGCCGAGAGGACTTGAAGGAAACAAGGTGAAGCGTCCACGCCAGTTGACAAAGGCAAACCACAACGCTGGCACGACCAAGATGGCATTGGTGAGGGCAAGGGCGCGGACAAACCGCTTCGTTTGCGCAGAGAGAGCGAGAGAACTCGGCGTCTTTTCAGCAAGCGGTGTTGCCAGCATTGTCAGCCTCCAAGGTCCTAGGTAGGCTCTGCTTCCGAGCAGGCCAAACGCTGCTGCATCCCTAAAAACCCTACCGGACGAGGTACGCAACTATGGAGCCAAGAATAGGAATCTTGGTCGTTGCCTACAACGCCGAAAAGACGTTGGCCGCAACGCTCGATCGAATTCCACAAAGCCTGCAAGATCAAGTGGTCGAAATCATCGTCAGCGATGACCACAGTGCAGATTCCACCTACCACGTCGGCCTCGAATACCAAGAAGGTTCGCGTCTGCCGCTGACCGTCATTCGCCAACCACACAACCTTGGCTACGGCGGCAACCAAAAAGCGGGCTACCACCTCGCGATCGAGCACGACTTGGACATCATTGTCATGCTCCATGGTGACGGCCAATACGCCCCCGAATCCATGCCCGACCTCCTGCAGCCACTGTTAGCGGGCAAGGCTGATGCAGTCTTTGGATCGCGCATGATGATCAAAGGTGGCGCCTTAAAAGGCGGTATGCCGCTGTACAAATTTGTCGGCAACAAGATCCTCACCCGCTTTGAAAATGCGCTCCTCGGTAGTTCGTTGTCCGAGTTTCACTCTGGCTATCGCGCCTATTCAGTTGACGCACTGAAAAAGATTGGCTTTCAGCGCTGCGCCGATGGCTTCCACTTCGACACGCAGATCATCATTCAGTTGCTCCACCACGACCAGCGCATCGTCGAAGTTCCTATCCCGACCTATTACGGCGATGAGATCTCTTACGTAAACGGCATGGCCTACGCATTCGACGTGGTGCGCGATGTCTTGACCTACCGACTTCACCGGGCGGGGTTTGGCAACGACGTGTTAACCGAAGTCGGACCCGAGTACGCCATCAAAGATGACCCGGACAGTTCGCACGCCATGTTGCTTGAGTATTTCGACACCGCAACACCTGGAACTGTGCTTGATCTTGGCTGTTCCGGTGGCCTTCTCGCTGAAGGAATGGCAAAGCGTGGCCAGCACGTCATTGGCGTTGACGCCGTTGAAATTGACGGCGTGCGCGATCGAGTCGAAGCGTTCTATTTGGCCGACCTTGCGAAAGGCCTTCCAAAGGAACTGACTCAAAGCGTTGACTACGTCGTGATGGGTGATCTCATTGAACACTTGGCCGACCCAGCGCCACTGTTGCGTGATGCTCGGGCCCACCTTGCGCCAAATGGCAGGCTCATCACGTCGGTGCCGAACTTCAGTCACTGGTATCCACGGCTTCGCACCTTGCTTGGCCGCTTTGACTATGACCAGCGCGGCATCTTGGATGCCACGCACCTGCGCTTTTACACCCGCAAATCAATGACCGCTCTGCTCGCGTCCAATGGCTTTCATGTGCTCAGCGCCAAGCCAACGGGATTACCACTGTCGGCGATTGGCATTCACGGATTGATGGCCAAGCCAGTGCGCTTTTTGAGTGGCGTTCTCATGAAACTGTGGCCGACCCTGTTTGGTTACCAGTTCGTCCTTGAAGCAGAGCTTCAAGACAGCTTCTAACCAGTCCAAATCTGCACGAGCCAGCGGTCAATTCCAGTGTCTTTGTGACAACCACTTGCTACGTTCGACGTGTTGAACGAGTTTCGTTCGCGACCTTGACCGTTTGAAGGAGCTCCTTGCTGCGCGTCGTCCTGCGAGATAACTATCCGAGTCTGGCCAATGCCCTCGCCGACGACCTCGCTGCGCCGCGCGGATTTTCGACTGCTCTTGAGCAGGCAATGGCGCCTGAATGGATCGTGACACCCTCATCGGGAACCAAGCGTTGGCTCACCCGAGAACTCTCCCGGAACATCGGGGCGACACCTGGAACCACCGATGGGATTGTTGCGAACTGGCTGCATGAATTCCCAACGCGACTTCAAGGGCGCGTGCTTGATCACCATTTGGAAACCTTCTACAACGTGAGTCGGGACCCCTGGGCACTCCCTCAACTGCAATTCACGCTCTTTGAGTTCGCACTTGCGAATCCAACCCATGAAGCCAGCCAACTGTTGCGATCTGGCGGAACGCAGGTGCTCCTGACGAGAGCACGGTTTTATGCCGACCTCTTTGACCGTTATCACCTGTGGCGGCCCGACATGGTGCTCAAGTGGCTTGAGGCCAACTACGAACCGGCGTCGGAAGAAGAAAAGGCTCAGCGAGCACTCTGGCAAGCAGTCAGAACAACGTGTCGAGTACCGAGTCCCCCAGAGCGGGCCCAAGCGGCATGGGACGAGCTTGATGCACACCCCGAACTCCTCCCGGTTCGAGACCGCCTCTCCATCTTTGGCCTGACGGCATTTCCGGGGGGAAGTTCCTTTCTCGAGACGCTCGAGCGGCTGAGCAACCATGTCCCGATCACCTTGTATCTCGTTGATGGCTTTACCGGCATCGACGTTGCTGCACTCAACGATCCAATGGACTTCTCGAGTTCACTGCTTCGACTGTGGGGTGGGGCGCCAGTCGCCAATGCACCACTCATTGCCAGGCTCACGAGCGCCACTTCTCAACGCCATGAGCCACTCGAAGCTCCGATCAGCGTGCTTGACGGGCTCAAGTACACCCTGCGCACCGATGTGGTGCACCCGGTACGGGGCGGTGACACCTCGATCATCCAACATCTTTGCTACGGCCCAAAGCGCCAGGTAGAAGTACTTCGCGACGCACTTCGTCATGATCTTGTGACCAATCCTTCATGGCAAGAGCGAGATCTCCTCGTCATCTGCCCCGACCTCGAACTATTTGCTCCGCTGATCCGAACAGCGTTCGGACCTCCTCGTCGTGGACCACTCAAGCGTGGCGACACCCAGCTCGCCTACGAAATCTTCGATGCAAACGGGAGCCAGGACGGTCCGTATTTGCAAGGTCTTCGCCATCTCCTGCAACTGATCAGCAGTCAATGCACCCGGAGTGATGTGCTCAGTTTCTTGGCGGAACCAGTCGTGAGTCGTCGTCGGCGCCTCGACGCCGAAGACTTGGAATTCTTGGCCACCTGGACCAAAGAGGCGGGGGTTCGCTGGGGACTGAACGCCGCCCATCGAGCGGTCTTTGGCATTGATGGCCTTGGAGAGGTCAATACCTGGGCGCAAGCAATGGATCGCTTGCAACTCGGCTTCATGGTCCAAAATCCAGCATTTCGTGCGGTTGATGAACTCCTTCCCGTCGAAGTTCCCGGTCAAAAGTTTCACCTGCTCGCAAATGTCGCCGACTTCATTCAAACCTTGAGCGAGGCAATAGCGTCCTCATGGAGCGAGCACACCTTGGCGGAATGGTTCTTGTGGTTCGATGACCTTGCGGCCGCGTGCATTCGTGCGAACACTGCCGATCAACGCGGGGTTGAGCGAGTGCGTTCTGCGCTGTTTCCCTTGCGGGCGATTGCTGAAGAAACGAACTGTTTGCTCACCGTCAGCGACTTCTCCCGACTCCTCAGCGAAGCCTTCGATGGGGCCGGAAGCCTCGGATCCATTTTCACTGGCGGCATCACCATCACCACGCCTGACACCTTGCGTTGGGTCCCGTTCACGGCCACCTATCTCCTTGGTTTTGACGACGGGTCATTCATGCGACCAGAACTCGAAGCAGCTGATTTGCGCCGAATGGAAACCCGGGTCGGAGAAATCGGCCCGAACGATGATGCGAGAAGTCGTCTGAGTGAACTGCTCTTGTCCACGAAAGAGCGACTCACCATTTTGCGGACCAGCCACGATCTCGGCACCGGTGAACCGCTCGATCCCGCAATTACCTACAGCGAATTCCTCGATGGAATCAGTGAACTTCAAGGACCCAATTCGGTCAGCGCTGATGAGTTTGTCGTCACGATTCAGCATCCTCGTCATGG
>CANFJV010000072.1 GCA_947447225.1 Acidimicrobiaceae bacterium | reverse complement strand
GATTGAGCGCGTTGCACTGGTCGTCAATCACGAACTTGCGCACATGTGGTTTGGCGACCTCGTGACCATGGGCTGGTGGGAAGGCATTTGGTTGAACGAAGCGTTCGCCACTTTCATGGAATCGCTGTGTACTGATCACTTCCGTCCTGAGTGGAAAAAGTGGGTCTCGTTCAACCCGTCACGCGACTCGGCCTTCACGGTCGACGGCCAGCACTCCACTCGACCAATTGAATACGAAGTGATCTCGCCCACTGACTGCCGGGGCATGTTCGACATCTTGACCTACGTCAAGGGCTGTTCGGTGCTTCGCATGCTCGAGCAATACCTCGGCGAGACGGTCTTTCGCGATGGCATTCGCCTGTATTTGAAGCGCCACGCGTATGGCAACACGGTGACCACTGACCTGTGGTCTGCGCTTGAAGCCGCTTCTGGTCAACCAGTAGGTGTGATCATGGACACCTGGATTCTCCAGGGTGGCTACCCACTCATCAGTGTTGAAGGTTCAACGCTGCGCCAAGAACCCTTTGCCTATAGCGAAGCCAAGGGGCAATCGAACATTGGGTCGAACTGGAAGGTGCCGGTCCTCACTCGACCGCTAGCCGGCGGGGCAACGACGTCGGTGTTGTTGGATGGTGACACGGCGAAGCTGCCAACACCTGGCGCCACGATCGTGAACGCTGGTGGTTCAGGTTTCTATCGAACGGCCTATGACCACGCCACCTTGTCGGCGATTGCAGCTGATTTGACCGTGCTTGATGAACTCGAACGTGCAGTGTTGTTCTCCGACACCTGGGCGGCGATTTTGGTTGGCCATGGAAACTTCGCCGACCTATTTACCTTGGCCGCAACGCTTCACACGTTGGACGAGCCTGCGGCCTGGACGGTGGTGGCAAACGCTCTGCGCATGGCGAACCGCATTGTCGACGATGAAGGCCGCCAAGTCTTGGCCAAACTCGTCACTCAGTTGGCTGGACCAGTACTCATTCGCCTCACCATGGAGCCTCGTGCCGGCGAGACCGTGCAAGCAACAACGGTTCGCGGCATTGTGCTTGACCTGCTTGGCACCCTTGGCCGCGACGAGAACGTCGCCCAAGTTTTGGCTGCCAAGTTCGACGCAGGTGACGTGTCGGGCAGTTTGGCCGATGCGATTGTCAGCGTCACCATGTCCTTAGGTCGTCCCGGCGATGACGCCATCTGCGAAGAACGACGTAGGGCAGCAGCGACCCCTCAAGAAGCGCAGCGTTATTTGTTTGCTCCAGCCTTGTCTGGTTCAACCGAGGTGATTCTGGCCGCCGTTGAGCGGGCCTTCGGTGACGTTCGAACCCAGGACGCGCCGTATTTACTCGGGTCGCTGATGCGCAACCGTCTCGCCGGGGAAGCAGTGTGGCGCAAGGTGACAGAACGATTTGCCGAGGCCCTTGACCGTTTCCCAAACAGCGCCCATCCGGCACTGGTGATGGGAATATCAACCCTCGTGAGCAGTGAAGAACTCGCTCAAGAAATTCGCACCTTCCACGAGGCCAATGTCGTGCCGGCAGGACAGCGTCAAATCGAGCAGTTCTTGGATCTGATGGATCTCCATGTTGCACTTGCCACTCGTGAGCGTGACTCGTTGGCAGCCAACTTGGCCGATCTCATCACGACCTAACGCGAGGCTTCACCTCGCCGCTCATTAATTCGCTGGGGCGAGCGTTCCGGCGAAGACCTGCCAGGCAAGGAGTGACTTGGCCACGAGCGACAAGACGAGATAGGTGCGCTCGCCAACGAGGTAGTCCTTGAATTTGCCAACTTTGGCGTACTGGAGATATTGCACGAGGGCAAAGCAGTTGAAGAAAATAAACAGCGACACGAAGATGCCGTAGACGAAGCCCGGTGCGTGTTGATTGGCACCTGGGGCAATCAAGTAGACGCCAATGGCAAGCCATGGCACAATGCCCGCGCCACAGCCAAGCCAGAACGGCATGAGGCTTTGCCCCGGTGCTTCATAGCGCTCTTGAATCCAACCAAAGCCAATCATTGAGGCATTCACGCCGACGAGTGCAATGAGCGCAGCAATGTCATCAATGCCGGTGATGAGGGCGATGATGAGCACCATGATTGACGACGACACCGAGTACTCGATCCAGCGATATGGGTCACGATGTTCGTTCAAGTGCCCTTCGTACTTGGTCCGCAAGGGAAACGCCACAAGGAAGTGGGCAATGGCGGAGCAAAAGAAGAACGCGGCAACTGCTCCAGCAATCGACAAGTTGAACAGGGTGTGGAACTGCCGTGGAGCAGTGGAACCAGGAGGGCCGGCCATATACCGTGCGACAACCGGTAGCGAGAATCCGTTGGCAAGGGCAATGATGAAGAGGCCTTGTGCGAGGTGCAACAGTGCAGCGCTGAGGTTCAGCCGCTGCAGCTTTGTAAATGTCGGTTGAGTGGCCATGAGCCGAGCGTAACCAGTATTTGCAAGTGATGTAGAGAAAGCAGGAGAAATGGACCAGACCACCGCTCGCCAGCAAGCCATTGCGGCCTACAACCGCAGCTTCGATCTCCTCGATCTTTCGGCGCGAACTGCCGAAGAAGATGCCGAACTGTTGGCTGAAGCGTGGACCTCACGACATCGCTGGATGGTGGCGGGGGGTACTCGTGAAGTCGTGATTGCTGACTGGATGGTGAGTCGCGTTGCGGCCGCACTGACGGAAAAGAACCCAGGTTTTGCCCAACTCTCGGTGGAGATGGCAACGCGTGCCCTTGACGGTGCCGGTGATGACATTGCTGACTGGCTCCAGGCATCGCTCGCCGAAGGCATGGCACGAGCCGCTCGTGCAGCTGGAGATACAGCCCTCGCTGCGCAGTGGCTGGCTGAGGCTGAGCGGTTGCTCTCGCTCATTGCTGATGAAGACGACAAAGCCGTCATTGACGCGCAGATTGATGAACTTCGTTGGAATCGGTGACGATGCTGGCCCGACCGAGCCTCTAGGTTTTGTCCATGCGCATTCTCATTACCGGAGCCGGTCGAGCCATTGGTCGAGCCACCGCAGAACATTTGACGAGCCTTGGACACGACGTGGTCGCAACGGCGCGCAACGTAGAACTGCTTCAAGGTCTCGACGTGGCGATGACGTTGCCCCTTGATGTGACGAGTGAGCAATCGATTGTGGTCTGCCTTGAAGCGGCGGGCTCCCTTGATGCCATTGTCAACAATGCGGCCCTACCTGGCCATGGCCCGCTCGAAAATGTGCCGCTTGATCATGTGCGGGCAATGTTTGAGACCAATACCTTTGGTCCACTTCGCATCTTGCAGCAAGTGCTTCCGGCGTGGAGGACCCGTGGCTCTGGGGTCGTCGTCAATGTGAGTTCTATCCAAGGCCGTGTTGCTGTCCCGCTTGATGGCGCCTACGCAGCATCAAAATTTGCCTTGGAAGCCTTTACAGAAACGCTCCACTACGAGATCTCACACTTTGGGCTAAGAGTGGTGTTGATTGAGCCGGGCTACACCGCCCCGGGCATGAAGCAGATTCCTGCCTTTGAGTTCGACCCCATCTACGACGAGCTCGTGGCCCAGTGGGATGGTGCAGACGGCAAGGTCACCGGCGACGGAGGTCGCCCACCAGCGTCGTCTGTTGCTGAAGCGATTGCTGCAGCAATTGTTGACCCAACCACGCCACTTCGGGTGCCGGTTGGCCCAGATGCGAATTTGATTTTGCCAATGCGGTCACAACTCGATGATCAGAGTTTTGAAGCAACCATGCGCAGTGTGCTTGGTCTTACCTGGTAGCGGGTCTAGGTTGCCTGACGAATTCGGCGGATAACGGTTCGCACGTCGATGTCATTTGCTGCCATCCACGCCACGATGGCTTGGCGTTGCTCACGAGCAGTCGTGTCGCCAACATAGCGACGGTCATGGTGGGCCCGAAGGGCATCGCTGGCATAGGCAATGGCCGCAATCGGACGAGCACTGCGAATTGCCGTCAAGGCGTCAACGGGTTGCCATCCTTGGTCGAGAAGATAAGCAAAACCCATCGAAGGGCCACGGTTGACACCCATGTGGCAGTGCACGACGATTTTGGCTTCTCGGTCTCGCAAGGCCTCATGGAGAGCATCGAGGCCTTCGTCAAACCACTGAGGTGACTGCGCCCCACCGTTGTCGTGGGTGCCGAGGTGGAAGTACGCAATTTCCGGCGCATATTCCGCCACTAATTCCTCATCACTCCACTCTTGACGAACATCCACGATGGCAGTGATGCCTTCATCGCGCCATTGCTCAAGTTGGTCGAGGGCAAGCTTTGGCTCACTTGGCAAGTCGCCGCAGAGATAGAGCCAGTCCGTCACCTTGCACAAGGTGCGGTGCCACAACTCCACGGGATAGTCGTCGTCTTCGTGCACAGGCATCATCCTCTCAGGTTTTCGACCCAATTTGGGACACGGGACTATGCCTTGGGGGTGCCACACGACCAGTTATCGCCCCAAGTGACGGGCTAGCGCAAAGGTGGTGATGTCGCCTGAACTGCGAGAACTTTGCCAATGAACCTGAAGTTCCGAGGGTCTAACTGATAGGGTTTCTCCCGTCAGAGCCCCGTCAATTGACAGGGCCGAGCGGGTCGAGCGACCCAATGAGGAGCACTCGGTGAAGGTTCTTGTTCTCGGCGGAGATGGATTTTGTGGCTGGCCGACCGCCTTGCATTTGTCCGACATTGGTCATGACGTGACCATCATTGACAATTTGTCGCGTCGCTACATTGACGTTGACTTGGAAGTCGACTCACTGACGCCAATTCGCCCAATCGGCGAGCGCGTTTCGGTGTGGCAAGAGTTGACCGGCAAGAAGTTGTCGTTCCTTCACCTTGACTTGGCCGAAGAATACGACCGCTTAGTCACCGTGCTGCTTGAGTCGCGCCCCGACGCGGTTGTCCACTTCGCCGAGCAGCGTGCGGCTCCCTACTCCATGCGTTCAGCCAAGGCCAAGCGCTACACCGTCGACAACAATGTCTCGGGAACACACAACCTGCTGTGCGCCATTGTGGAAACTGGCCTTGACATTCAAGTCGTCCACCTCGGCACCATGGGTGTCTATGGCTACGGCTGGTCAGGCTCTGCCCCAATTCCTGAGGGCTACTTGACCGTCAAGGTCCCAACGCCAGATGGCGACATCGACCGTGAGATCCTGCACCCTGCCAACCCAGGGTCGGTGTATCACATGACCAAAACGCTCGACCAGTTGCTTTTCGCCTTCTACGCGAAAAACGATGGCCTGCGCATCACCGACCTTCACCAAGGCATTGTGTGGGGAACTCAGACCCCACAGACGGCCCTTGATGAGCGGCTCATCAATCGCTTTGACTACGACGGTGACTATGGAACGGTGCTCAACCGGTTCTTGATGCAAGCCGCCATTGGTCACCCGCTGACGGTTCACGGGACCGGCGGCCAGACCCGCGCATTTATTCACATCAAAGACACCGTGCGTTGCATTGAAATTGCACTCGACAACCCACCATCACGCGGTGAGCAAGTCAAGGTGTTCAACCAGGTGACCGAGACCTACCGGGTCTCAGAACTTGCTGAGCTCATCTCGCGCCTGACCGGTGTTGAAGTAGCCAACTTGCCGAACCCACGCAAAGAAGCAGCAGAAAACGATCTCAACGTCACCCGTGACCAGTTCGTTGCTCTTGGCCTCAACCCAACCACCTTGGACGAAGGCTTGTTGGAAGAGAGCCGTGAGATCGCGAAGAAGTACGCACATCGTGCCGACTACACGAAGATCATTGCTCGTTCGGTGTGGAACAAGGGCATGGAGACGGCTCCCGACCTCATGACCAAGTAGATCAAGACGCGGGAGTGATCCCGTTCTTGGAGATCGTGAAGCCTCGGTTGTTAGGGGCCACACAAGTTGTGCTCGAGGCCCCAATGCTGCAGGTGAAGTGATGGTTGTCGATGGTCGTGTTCTTGGAGAACGTTGGCGTGTCAAGACCTGGGTTCGACAAACAGGCAACGCCCGTGCACGACGTGTAGGTGCCATTGGCGCTGACCACTGCCCGCTGCGGTGGCGTAGTCGTGATGCACAGCGTTGACGTTTTGGTCATCTCACA
Organism: Acidimicrobiaceae bacterium; assembly: GCA_947447225.1. Lineage (GTDB taxonomy): Bacteria > Actinomycetota > Acidimicrobiia > Acidimicrobiales > RAAP-2 > CAIQEU01. Next base: position 3,005 of record CANFJV010000072.1, on the reverse strand, counting down.
CTCGACACCACTTGACCGTGGTGCATAGAACTCATAGACCGGTTCGGTGACCGTTACCGTCCTCATGGACACCGTGGTCGAGGTGGTGGTCGTTGCAGGGCGAGGTTGGTTCGCTGCTCCAACAAGTCCGAGGCCGACAACAAGGCCGAGCATGAGTCCAATGGTGAGTTGTGTTGCGCCAGACAGCTTTTGCATGGGCACCTCCTGCTCGAACCGTAGTCCTCGTGTTCTTCTGGTCACGAATACGTGACGGGTAAGGTCAACGACAAGTCCTGAGGGGAAGATGACCTGATGAGTACCAGTGCCACCGTCGTGCTCATCGGAGCGGTGTTTCTTGCTTGTGCGGTCGAGATGGTGGAAGCCCTCACCATTGTGTTGGCCGTTGGCAAAACGAGCAGCTGGCGATCGGCACTCGAAGGCACTGCAGTTGCGTTGTTCTCACTTGCCGTCTTGGTGGCGATATTTGGGCCGTCGCTGATCACTGTGCCGATTGAGACGCTTCGGCTCATTGTGGGGTCGGTGCTGCTCGTCTTTGGGTTGCAATGGCTGAGGAAAGCAATCTTGCGTTCGACTGGTTTGAAAGCCCGTCACGACGAAGACCTGGCCTACGCCGAGGCCGTGGCGGAGTTAGAAGCAACGGCAACTCGTCCCGACCGCGATCGCTTTGCCTTCGTCATGGCCTTCAAGGGCGTGTTCTTAGAAGGTCTCGAAGTTGTGATCACGGTCGTGACCCTTGGAACGTCATCGCACCGGTTGGGACTCGCGGCAACAACCGCATTTGTCGCCCTACTGCTTGTCATCCTCATCGGGATGCTGGTGGCGAAGCAACTCTCTTCGGTTCCAGAAAATGCCATGAAGATGACCGTTGGCGTCTTGACGACGGCGTATGGAACGTTTTGGACAGGTGAGGGTCTCCACGTCGCGTGGCCGGGTGGGTCAAGTGACGTAATGCTGCCTGTCTTTGTGGTGCTCTATGGCGTTGTGGCCTTCGTCCTCATTCAGATTGTTCGTGCCAGCCAGGCGAAACTGACGGTTGCGTCATGAAACAGCAACGAATCCTCCCTCTCCGCCTGCTGATCGGTTTTGGGCGCTTTTGGTGGGACTTTCTTGTCGGCGACACGCCAGAAATCTTTCTGGCCGTCGTGGCCACCTTGGTGGCAACCGCAATCGTGAGCGTGATTTTGCACCTCAATGTTGTTGCCATTGTGGTGTTGCCAGTCCTCGTGATCCTCAGTCTTTCCGCCTCTGTCGCTCGAGCAGCGACGGCGGTCCGACGACACCACGAGTGAAAAGGAACACTCCGCTCGATGGGACTGAAGAACTGGTGCTCGTGGCGGGCAGCGTCGACTTGGCTCTGAGTCGGGGTTGGGCGGTAGGGTGCAAGCAGCGACGAAAGAGGTGGCGCCATGGCCGATTCATCAGTAGAACTTGAGATCCCAAAGATTGTTTCGGTCGACGACCATGTCGTTGAGCCCGCACACCTGTGGCAGACCTGGTTGCCAGAGAAGTACAAGACCGCCGGTCCACGCTCTGAGCGTCGTGGCATTGGCTCGATGAAGCACATCGGCGGCGGCGTCTATGAGCAATCCTTTGATGAAAGCGGTCCGAAAGCTGACTGCTGGATCTTCGAAGACCTCGTCTACATCAACAAGCGACACGTTGCCGCGGTTGGCTTTGACCGTGACGACATGTCAATGTCGCCAATCACCTATGACGAAATGCGCCCCGGTTGCTATGACCCAAAGGCACGCCTTGAAGACATGGACGTCAACTGGGTTGAAGCCTCGCTGTGCTTCCCCACGTTTCCTCGCTTTTGTGGTCAAACCTTCACTGAAGCCAAAGACCGCGACCTCGGCCTTGCTTGCGTCAAGGCCTACAACGACTGGATGGTCGAAGAGTGGTGTGGGGACTCTGGCGGTCGCTTGATCCCGCTCATCATTGTTCCGCTGTGGGATGCCAACTTGGCAGCTGAAGAAGTTCGTCGCAATGCTGCTCGTGGCGTTCGTGCAGTGTGCTTCTCTGAAATCCCTGTGCATCTTGGCTTGCCATCGATCCACTCCGGCTGGTGGGATCCCTTCTTCCAGGCCTGTGCAGAAACGGGCACCGTCATCAACATGCACATTGGCTCTTCGTCCAAGATGCCAGCGACGTCTGCGGATGCACCGTCGGCGGTTGCTGCCACCTTGTCGTTCGGCAATGCCATGAGCTCGTTGGCTGACTTTTTGTTCTCCGGCGTGCTGGTTCGCTTTCCAACCTTGCGCTTGGCCTACTCAGAAGGCCAGATTGGCTGGCTTCCCTACATCTTGGAGCGCGCCGATGCAGTCTGGGTTGACCACCGCGCCTGGGGTGGCGTGAAGGACCTCATCCCTGAGCCACCATCGACCTACTTCGCTCGCCAAGTGTGGGGCTGCTTCTTTAAGGACTTCCACGGTTTGGCATCAATTGATGTCATTGGTGAAGACCGCATCACCTTTGAGACGGACTACCCGCACACGGACTCCACGTGGCCCGACACCAAGGCCATTGCGCTTGACATGATGCAAGGGCTTACCCAGTCCCAAGTCAACAAGGTCGTTCGTGGCAACGCCATTGACTTGTATGGCCTGTCGCTCGCGAAGTGAGCTATTTCCGAGTTGGTGACGTTGCCGGCTCGCCTGGGGTAAAGCCACTAGCAGGCGTCAGGATTTTGGCGCTAGAGCAAATGCAAGCGTTGCCCTATGCAACGCAACTCCTCGCGCGCCTTGGGGCAGAAGTCGTAAAGATCGAGTCTCCTGGAACTGGCGACCTTGGTCGCAGTTCGCTGCCGGCGATGAAGGACCCTGAGGGGCGACTTGTTGGCGCAACATTTCTGCGGAACAACTTGTCAAAGCAGTCCATTGCCATTGACTTGAAGTCCGAGCAAGGACGAGAACTCGTCTTGCAACTCGCACCAAAGTTCGACGTGGTGTGTGAAAACTTCCGAGCCGGTGCGATTGAACGGTTGGGCCTTGGCTACGACGATCTCG
>CANFJV010000071.1 GCA_947447225.1 Acidimicrobiaceae bacterium | reverse complement strand
TCCGTCGCTGCTCGGCCCACTGCTGTTAAATAGCGACGTACGGCTCGTGAAGGGCTACTACGAGCGCCCACTTGGCGGATCGGTGACTGGTGGCGGCCGAGTGACCGAACTTGTTGCCCGACCAATTCTTGATCTGTTGTTCCCAGAGTTGAACTTCTTGCTGCAGCCACTTGCTGGCGAAACCGCCGCGGCTCGGTCAACGTTTGCGCGCGTTGGTTTTGACACTGCCTACAAAGTCGAAATGGGTCTTTTGCTCGATGTGGCGAATGCCTTTGGGCCGAGCAGTGTCGCCCAAGTTGATCTTGGGACCAGGGTGCATCGCAACCGTCCAATTGATGAACTGCGCCCTATGGCAAAAGACGTCCTTGAGGCAGCGATGGAGCGTCGTCGCTAGCTCGCGAGATCAAGTCCGACAATGACCGCCACATTGGTGCCAACTGCTGGAGGTGGACTCGCCGTCGTGTCGGTCAACAGTTCGACAGAACTTGACGTGAGGCCGAGTTCTTTGGCGATCTCTTGGGCTGCGGCTTGGTAGCCAGGAGCAAAGGCAACAAACGAAGCCGTGGTGGTCACATTGTCCTGCTCGGCGGGAAGTGTTGCCCAACCATTCACGGTTAAGTCGTGGGTGACCTTGGAAGCAGCACCGTTGACGGCAGTGCCGTTGTAGACCTGGACGCGAACGTTTGCCTTGTCGATCGGGTTTGTGGTGGTGGTGGCAACCGTGGTGGTGGTGGCAACCGGCGTCACATCTTTTGCCGGCATTGAACTAAACAGCACAACGGCGAGAAAAAACACGCCTATGCCAACAAGGATTGCTCGGGTCTGGTTCAACGGGGAACGACGGTGGACCTTGTTTTTCGTGTCGTTCGTTTGTGCCATGGCTCTATCGTCCCAAGACTTTGACGAAAGTGCAACCGCAGCGTGAACGACCGTGGTTGACAACCCCCACGAGAGCGCAAAGATGAAGTCGTGCCGGAGCTCCCTGAGGTCGAAACAATTCGTCGGCAACTGAGTACCAGCATTGTTGGTTTGACGATCACAGGAGTTCGAGCATCGTGGGAGAAGTCCCTTACCGGTCAAGGAATTTCGCCCACCGCTGCGATACATCAAGAAGTGGTCGAGGTCTCCCGCCGAGGCAAGGTGCTTTTGGTCCACTTGAGCGGTGACGTTTCGATCCTCGTGCACTTACGGATGACTGGGCAGTTACTGCTCGACCCTGGTCGTCAAGGTGAAGGACCGTTGACGAGAGCAGTGCTCTCACTCAGCGAGGGACAGTTGGTGTTCAACGACCAACGTAAATTTGGACGGCTTGTGGTGATGGCAACGAGCCGTATTGGCGACGATGCGTTACTGGCGAGAATGGGTCCTGAACCACTTAGCGAAGCGTTCACTGTTGAAGGACTTCGCCAAGCGATTGGTCGTCATCGCACTGCGTCGATAAAAGCAGTGCTTCTCGATCAGTCGACCGTTGCCGGCCTTGGCAATATCTATGTCGACGAAGTGCTCTTTGTTGCTGGCATCCACCCAGCAACACCGTGTGCTGCCCTCACGAAGTCCCGCATTACAAAGATTGCCGAAGCGATTCGAATCGTGTTGACCCTCGCGATTGCTCGCGGCGGTTCAACAATGCGGGATTATCGAGATGCAACTGGGGCACATGGCACCTACCTCGACGTTGCTCACGTTTTTGGTCGGACCGGCCAACCCTGTAGGGCGTGTGGTTCACAAATCGTGAAGGAGCGAGTCGCTGGCAGAGGCACCCACGTGTGTCGTTCTTGTCAGCCGCGAAGACCAAATCGGAGGGCGAAAACGCCCAAGGCCACTTTGCCTGAGAGCCGCGGCTGATCGCTCCATGGTGAAAGAGCTGGGCCAGGGTCGTCAGGTAACGTTCGAATGATGCGACGCCTTGGCGCCTCCACAAGGAGGCCTACATGAACAACGTTCGACGACAGCGGCGTTTCTTTGGACTAACTGCGGTGGTGGTGCTGCTGACGCCGATTGTTGCCGCAGCATCGGTTCCCATCAGCACGGTTGCTGTGTCGAAGGCCGTGGCCAGTGGGGTCAAGGTCACCGGCATTTCTCCCGCGCTCAAACCAAACCTGAGTGATATCGGCACTGACATGCCGACAGGTTTCGATTGCAGTCTGAAAGCTCGTTTTTGCAATGCAGGCAGCAACTCGGCCGCAAAGAAAATCGTGGTGTTTGGAGATTCGCACGCGGCGATGTGGTTTTCATCACTTTCGGCCGGGTTGAGTTCGAAGTATCACTTACTGCTGCGCTGGAAGGCGAGTTGTCCCGCTGCTGCAGTGACGGTTCGCGATACCGGTTACGTGACCGGTGCCGATTGCAATGAGTGGCGGCGGACGGCGCTGAGCCAAACCATTGCCGATCACCCAAGTGCGGTGATTATTGCTGAACGGACTAGCACGGATGTAAACACCGCTCCCGTCGTGCGCACAGCGGCGCAGTGGAAAAAGGCGCTCCTTGTCACGTTGCAGGAACTTCACCGAGCCCACATTCGAACCATTGTTCTTGGTGACAATCCAACCTTCGCTCGTTCGCCTGCGGCCTGTGTGGCAGCGCACCTCGATGCGGTGAATGCCTGCAATGTCGCCATTGGCGGCAGGGGGGACCTTGGAAACTTTGCTAGCGCTGAACGAGCAGCCGCAGCAGATGTTTCTGCGAAGTTCATTCCAACAGACCGATTGTTTTGCACGGCAACGCTCTGCCCACCAATTGTCGACAACGTGTTTGTGTATCACGACAACTTGCACATGTCGCAGACCTATTCGATCTATCTGTCGAAAGTGATCGCCAAGCTCACCGGTCTGTGAAATCCTCGAGCGGTGGGCGGAACTGAAGGCGTCGTTGCGTCGAACTAACCTGAAGACGCATGCCGATGTAGCTCAGTTGGTCAGAGCAGGCGATTTGTAATCGTCAGGTCGTGGGTTCGAATCCCTCCATCGGCTCTTGTGTGATCAGTCGCAACATAAGCAACATCACGAACCCTCAACTCGGCCCCTCTGGGGTCGAGTTGGTCTTTTAGGAACCTCTGCTGCGAGGTAGGAACTGGTGAAGTCGCTCGAGCGTGCTCTAAAACTCGAGCCCCTCGTCGCTACCACTGAGCAGGTAACAAGTCCGACAAGAAGTGGGTTCACAAGAGGGTTCTTCTCGCCACATTCCCGTTGATTTCCAACCAGTGGTCCGTGAGGTTCCTTTTCAACACACAGCGTTTCTTTTGCCAGCGGTAAGCGACCAATCGGTGCCAGTTGATCTGTGGTTACTTTTCTTTTCCGAACTACAAGGGCAGGATGCAGCTTCGAACTGCAGGCTTCGGCGCTCCTGAACACTCTTCGGTGTTGCTTATGTCTCGACAGATGTGTTGCTTATGTCTTGGAGGATCACACCACCATCGGCTCTCAGTTGAGGAGTACCAATTTGGTCATAGTGCGTTACGCGACGACGAGGTGATCCGTCAACTGCATCAAGGTCAGTATGGCAATCATGATGCCTCCTGCGTAAAGCACCACATGAGGAACTTCACGTGCCGATGGCCATCGAGCGGCAGCCACATTGTTGATGATGGCAACGATCATGACCATAATCAGTGAAACCGTGACGAGTTGTTGACCAGACGTAAACGTGTCTTGCAAGGCGAAAAACGAAATAGCACTGGCAATACTGAGAAACAAAATCTTTCCGAGGTTTGACGGGACGACGAGTCCGAGCCACGTTGGCTGATTAGTTGGCTTCACCAGGTCAGGAACGATGACGTCAACGAGGTAGAGCGCCAGCAAGAGTATGACCAGCCAATTGAAGCCCAAAAAGGCAACAAAAACGAGCAGTGCGGCGAGTGCTCTCGCGATCAGTGAAGTGATGGTGATGTGTCGAGCGCGACTGGGGAGCACCGTTGGATACACCGCTATGAGGCGCTGCGGGTAAAAGTGCGAGACCGCAGTCGTGAGGAGGTATTTGACCACCGTCGCCACCAACAAGGTGAGCGCAAGTGGCTCTGCTGCGTCATTGACAGCTACGAGGGAGTCATGTGCTCCGCTTAACAGGCCAATGAACTTGAGCGCTAAGTAGTAGATGAGCAGTGAACCAATGACAATGTCGCCAGCACGTTCATACCAAGCGGCAACGTGCTCTGGCGTGTCCTTCACAAAAAGTCGAACCTTGCCGACCATGACACCGAGGCCTGACCACAACGACGCCACAACAACGATGGTGGTGAAGCCAGTCAGCGAGAAGATGGACCCAAAGGCAATCGTGGTGACAAGCACGCCAAGTGAGCCAAAGAGTCCAATGGCGGCGTCGAAGAGGCCAGCGACAAGGAGTGAAGCGAAGATCCCCACGCTAAATGGCGTAGTGAGCCCGTGAGAAGAAATGCCAGCAGTCAGGCCAACAAGAAATCCAAGAACCGGAAGAACCATTGCCAGTGATCCAAAGATTGCTCGCAAATATGCCCCGTCTAAGGCGACGGCTGAAGCGATGGGGCTGTATTTCGCCAAGACAACTGGCGCGGCCATTGACCATGAATCAGAGAAGTGAAGTCCTGGTGCCTTATAGGTAAATGAGTGGTCACCCCAGTGACTTCGCTCAGCGCTCAACGTAGCTGTTCGCAGCTCAACTTTTCGTGTCCGTGGCTTGCCCCCAGCCTTGCCCCCAGCCTTGCCCTTCGCCTCGCCGGAGGAAGTCTTGGTTGAACGAACTTTGCCCGCTGATGCACCTCGCGTGGCTTTCGATGCAGCCCCACCGCGCGCTGCTTTCGAAGCAGCTCCACCGCGCGCTGCCTTGGCGGCGGAGGAAGCTCGAGCTGCTTGAGATGCTCGAGCAGCGGTCGCGGCTCGTGCCGCCACTGCTGCAGACGCCGCGGTGCCAGTCACTTCATGGTCTGAACGAGCCACAGCACCCCAGAGGTGGCTAAGGGTCAACAGCACGCTCACGGTGAAAGACTAAGACACCTACGTTGCCACTTCGTAACCACTGAGTGAATTCAACGGAATTTTTTCAATCCCTCGTCACTGGACTTCAGACCTAGGCTGAAATCGAGTGCAGAGGAGGAATTGTGGCCAAGCCCATTGACACATCACTCGACAAGACCAAGTCGGTGTTGAAGGAATTCCAGGGTTTCTTGCTCCGAGGAAACCTCGTCGACTTAGCCGTGGCTGTGGTGGTGGGCGCGGCGTTCACCTCCATTGTCAAGTCCTTTACCAGTGTGTTCATTGGCCCGCTGATTGGTCTCGTGTTTGGTGGGTCGACACCATTTGCCTCGCTCCACTTCACGGTCAATGGTCAAGTATTTGCCTATGGGCTGTTCTTAAACGACCTACTCAACTTCATTGTGACCTGTGCCGTCGTGTTCTTCCTTGTGGTGAAACCCGTAGCTGCCATGCTTCGTCGCCTTGGTTATGCTCCGCCGGATGATCCGCACCGCCTGCCATGCCCATATTGCGCAACCGATATTGCGGTTGCGGCCATCAAGTGCCCGCAGTGCACGAGCGACCTTGGTCACGATTGGGCTCCGGTCGCAGAGGACTGATCGCATGCAGCTGTCGCCGCTTTGGAACTCGACGTTGGTCGCCCTCAGCGAGAATCTTCGAACAGGGCTACGGTAAGTCTGACTTGCAAGAAAGGCTTTCCATGATTCCTCAGAAGAGTTTCCCTGGTTCCCAGATCGTCTCGATCTTTCTCAAGATCTTCGCAATCCTTCTTGGATTGGCCGGTCTGGCCGCCATGGTGATCATCGCAATCGATCCGACGACCACGGGACCTGATGCGAGTTTTGAGATGGGTGTGAAACTTGCGTTGGAAATCGGAACCTTCGTCGTCAGCGGGACCGTGGCTGCACTCGTTGCTGCAGCTGGTTGTGGACTTGATATTGCGAGAGACACGAATTACCGAGTTGCACTCAGTGCACAATTTGCCGTGGCTCAGTCCCCAATGCCTACCTATCCGCCGTCAGCGGGGTATGTGCCGCCGGCGCGCGGCGCAACCTACGGCCAGGGAGTCCCCTTGCAATAATCGCAAGCCGACGCCTTCTGGCATCGAGCTCTTTACACCGAGCACTACTTGCGAGTTGCCACAATCCGCTGGCGAGCGACTTCATACATCGCAATTGCGCCAGCAACAGAGACATTGAGTGATTCCACTTCGCCAAATTGCGGGATGGAAACGAGTTCGTCGCAGCGCTTTCTCACGAGCGGCGCGAGACCTCGCTCTTCTTCACCGAGCACCAGGGCCACAGGAACATTGCCGAGGTTTAGGTCAAACAGCGACTTCTTGGCTTCACCAGCAAGGCCAATCGTCATAACGCCGAGCTTTCCCATTCGCTCGAGGCCAACTGGAATTCCAGGAACGGTGGCAAAGGTCAGATGTTCAATGGCGCCAGCTGCGGTCTTTGCCACTGTTGGCGAGAGCCGAGCGGAGCGGTGACGAGGAAGCACCACGCCGGTGACACCAGCACACTCGGCACTTCGAAGAAGCGCTCCCAAGTTTCTTGGGTCGGTGATCCCCGCACCCACGAGCAGAAATGGCGTGTGTCCACGCTCGTCGTAGATGAGGTCGTCCAAGTCGACTGGCTGGATGGTTTGGGTGAGTGCCACGACGCCCTGGTGCACATCAGTTCGAGCAATCGAATCAAGCCGGGCTCGAGAGACGAGCTCTAACGGAACGCGAGCAGCTTGGGCGAGGGCCTCAATTTCGTCAAGTTGTTCGGCTGGGTCTTGGCCCGAAGCGACGAGGACCTTGGTCACCGCGCGGGTGTTGGCAGCGAGAAGTTCGCGAACCGCCCGGCGACCTTCAACCTGGTCACCGCCGAGCCCGTCTTCACTCTTTCGGCCAAAGGTTCGTCCTTCAGCGCCTCGAGCATTTCGGGCTCTCACGGCCTGTCCACCGCGCTTTGCGGTTGAATTCGGCCGAGCCTTGGGTTGGGGGCGTGGACGACGGGGAGCTGGGCTCATGCCAAATCCTTCTCTAAGAGGGCAACGGCTTCTGCAGCCAAGCAGAGTCCTTCGCCAATGGGGCCGAGTCGCTCCATGGTGGTGGCTGAAATGCTGATCGGTGCACCAACAATGGCAGAAAGCCTCTCCTGCATCTCGGTTGAATGAGGTTTCATTTTTGGTGTCTCGGCCAAGACGGTGATGGCACCGTTGGCGATGCTCCAGCCTTCGCCGTGGACGAGTGCAACGACTTCTTGCAGCAGAAGTGTGGACGCAACTCCACTCCACTTCGGGTCGGTGTCGGGGAAGTGCGTGCCAAGGTCGCCGAGTTGCGCAGCCGACAGCAGCGCATCGCACAGCGCATGGCAAATCGCGTCTGCGTCACTGTGGCCAACAAGGCCGCGGTGGCCAGCAATGGTGACACCACCAAGCACGAGCAGCCGTGACGGGTCATCGCTAAAGCGATGCAGGTCAAAGCCGTGACCAATGCGCATGGTCATTGATGGCCCCCGAGGAGCTGAAGATCGCGAGGAATGGTGATTTTGATGTTTTCTGGGTCGCCGTCGACAATGACCACGGTGCCGCCGGTCATCTCAACGAGGGCCGCATCATCGGTTGCGTCACGTTGCGAGCCATGGGCATGGCGCAAGGCACTCGGTGCAAAGGCTTGTGGGGTCTGCACGGCAATAAGTGCATCGCGATCAAGTGTCGTCACGACCATGCGCACGCCGTCGACGGTCCCCACCACTTTGATCGTGTCGGTCACTGGCGCGCCACACACCGCACCGTCAGCGCCGGCTTCAACTGCGTCAACCACTCGACGAAAAAGTGCCTCGGTGGCCATCGGGCGAGCCGCATCGTGAATAACAATGACCGACGCATCGAGTGGAACTTCATCGAGTCCAGCTCGAACTGACTGTGACCTCGTTGCACCACCAGGAACGACGACGTCTGCATCAATGTCGCTCGGCAGGTCGCGCGGGTTGAAGTCGGCTGGGATTACCAACACGACGCGCCTTGCCACGCTGCGAGCAGCAGCAATGGAGTGGGCGGCAATTGAGGTGCCGTTCAACTCCAGAAATTGTTTGCGAGCGCCGTAGCGCGTGCCGGCTCCGGCCGCGACGACGATGGCCCAAATCATGTCGAGCTAGTTAAGCGCCTCGGTCAACCGCTCTTCAGCGGTGGCCTCGTCAACGTTGAGTGCAAAGGTGAGCTCGGACACGAGGATCTGGCGAGCACGGGACAGCATGCGCTTTTCACCAGCAGAAAGTCCCTTGTCCTTGTCACGGATCGAGAGGTTGCGAACGACTTCTGCTACTTGGTAGATGTCACCAGAGCGAAGCTTTTCTGAGTGGTTCTTGTAGCGACGCGACCAGTTCGTCGGCATACGCGCTTCTTTTTTCTTGAGCACGGCAAAGACTTCTTCGACTTCTTCGTCGTTAATGACTTCACGGAGTCCAACGCTTTCGGTGTTGTCGGCGGGAACCATGAGCGTCAGGTCGTCGTAGGCAAGTTGCAGCACGAGGTAATCGCGCTTCTCACCGAATGCGACACGCTTTTCGCGTCGAATAATGGTTGCTGCACCGTGGTGGGGGTAGACCACCTTGTCGCCAATCTTGAACACGTTTCTCCTCAAATACTCCCCTTGCCTTCGGCGCGTTGCCGCTTCACTTTCGAAGAACGGGAGTCACCAATTGTACCTGACCCTGTTCGACCTCAGTCCTCGGGACCATGGGGGCGAAAAATACTGAAATTTCAGGGGAAATTTTGATCAGAAATTTCGAGAGAGCTCAATGGCTTCTCCCAAGGTGGCGGCTCGGAGCACCGTGATGGAGGTGTCGATGTCGGGGGTGGTGGCGGGCACAATCACGCCGCGAAGACCCAATCGCTGGGCCTCGGCAATACGGCGTTCTGCCCCGCGCACTCGGCGAAGTTCTCCCGCAAGTCCGACTTCGCCGAATCCGGCCAACCCACGAGGCAGGGCACGTTCGGTGACTGCAGCCGTAAGGGCGAGCGCGAGTGGGAGATCAACGGCAGGCTCCGTTGCTCGAAGGCCACCGGTGACACTGGCGAAAACGTCAAGTCCAGCCAAATTGATGCCACAGCGAGCTTCTAAGACTGCCAAGAGCAACGAGATGCGCGCATGGTCAACACCAGACGCGGTGCGTCTGGCTGATCCCCCATGGGAGTCGACCACCAAGGTCTGCAACTCTGTGACAAGCGGTCGGTGGCCTTCCAACACAATGGCAAGGGCAGAACCAGCAACATCGACGACATGCTCATCAAGC
>CANFJV010000070.1 GCA_947447225.1 Acidimicrobiaceae bacterium | reverse complement strand
CCCCAGACATAGGGGACACCAATTTGGCTGATGGCCTTTTGGGCAGCGATTTGACCAGCCCCGTTCCCAGTTGCAGATCCCGACACTGATGAAACTCCGCCGGCTGAACCCGATGCCTGATTCGCTGCATCAGTCGCAGCTTGGCTGTCGCCACCAACCGAGTTCGCCAACCCGGCTGCCGCCGCAGCGGCCGCCGCAGCAGCGGCAGCATCCGCTTTTGATTTTGCTTCCGCCGCAGCCTTTGCTGCGGCTTGTGCCCTTTCAAGGGCGACCTTGGCAATGGCATCACGGAGTGCGCCATTGATGGAATCGAGCAACTGCTGTGTGTCGTTGGTGATCTGACGCTCGCGCTCGGCTAAGTCGGCGATGGATTTTGTGTTTTTATCGGCCAAGGCCTTTGACGCAGCAATCTGTTCGCCAGCGACATCAAGGGCGTGTTGCTGAGCCGTATAGGTGGCCTCTGTTGACGCAAGATCACCGGCAACGGTCTGTTGGTAGACGCGTTGGTGGTCACGAAGGGTCACATTGGCCGAGAACAGTGAATCTGAATTCGCGCTGGTTGAGCCAAGGATGTAGGCGTTCACCGCGTTGGTGATAAGTAACTGTCGAGTCACACGGAGCTGCGCCCTGACCGCTGCTTCGTTCTTCTTGTTCGCGGCAAGTTCCTTGGCGAGCTGTTCACTCGCGGCCATTGCGGTGTCGTAGCGAGTGGTCAACGCATTCGCCTTGGCGTAATGGGTGGATAACTTCGCCGCGTACTGCTCGGCTTGCGCACGAAGGTCAGTAATGGAGACGGCTGGGGACGCGCCAACCGGCACCGCAGAAGCGGTGAACAGCGCACCGGCTGCAAGTACGCCAAGGGCTCTCGCCCGCTTGACGTACGACGTACCCCGACATGGCACAAGACGCACAAGCTAAGCGTAGAGGAGGAACCTCGAAGTGCGGTGCCAGGGTAAATCTCGTGGCACGATAGGAGGAGGGGACGTAGCCCAACGGCAGAGGCAGGGCGCTTAAACCGCCTACAGTGAGGGTTCGAATCCCTCCGTCCCCACCAATTGGGCTGATCCCCGTTGAGGGGACCACGTGGACGTCTTAAGAACCCAACGGCGACGTACGCAAAGGGTTCCTACCTTGCGTTGAGACGTTGTTGAAACTTTGGCGACGCGACCGAAGTCGGGCGACCGTTGTTGTCATGACCACTTCCACTGCAGTTCCTGTTTCTCAAACTCATGAAGTTGAAATCCAGATCTTTGGGCCAGTGCGCGTTGTCGGAGCGGCTCGTCCCCTTGCTCGGGCTTACAGCTTGGACCTCGTGACCTACCTCGGTCTGCATCGAGATGGCGTCACAACCGATCAATGGGTGACAGCCCTTTGGCCAGATCGTGAAATGGCTCCAGCGACCATTCATTCAACCTCGTCAGCTGCTCGACGGGCACTTGGCTGGTCCTCACAAGGGAGCGATCACCTACCGAATGGTCATAGGCGATTGAAACTCGGACCAAGTGTCGGCTGCGATCTCGATCGGATCGCCAAGTTGGTGGACGCCCCGTTGGCCGAACAGCGCGCTGGGCTCTTGCACTTTCGAGGACAACCCTTCTCGGGGCTCCGCCGTTTTGACTGGGTGGTAGCTGAAGGTCACGTCACACGAGCCTGTGATGTGGCGAGCACACTCGCGAGAATGGTGGCCGAAGCTCTCCTTGCCTGCGACCAGCCAACACAGGCAATCGCCGCACTTAGGCGGGGGATTTCGGTTAATCCGTATGACGAAGCGCTCTGGCGGATGCTGCTCGAGGCCACCTGGGCATCGGGCAATGGCGTCGGGCTAGAACCGATATTGACCGAGTTGGCAGTAGTGCTTGGCGCTAGCTCAAAGACACGTTGCGGCGTCTCGCTCGACGAGGCGGAGGCGCTGATTCATCCAACAACATGGGATACCTACTGCTCACTTCGTTCGGTTGGGCCACTGCGGTAGGGAGATGGCATGACCTTGGGTAAGGTATCGAACTGTGGCACGTTCAAATTCGGGCAATCTCGTCAGCAAAGCAGCAGCAACCGGAGGGGTTCGTCGTCGCGGCGGTGGCGGCGGTGCAAGCGGCCCTTCACGTTTCCAACTTGGCATGATTGCCATTGTGGTGATTGGTCTGTTGTCCATCGTGTGGGCCAAGGTCGATTACAACAACCGAAATGCCAAGCCAGTTGCCGATTCAACCAAGCCAACAATCGGAACCACGTGGTACGCCGGTCTTGAAACCAACGTTTGCGGCACCATTGCCCCGCCGCTGGTGACGAGTGCTCAAAACGCCGAAAATGGTTTGACGAGCCTTGGTAGTGGCGTCATCAAGATCGCACCTGTCTCGGCGATTGATGCCGGTCGCAAGGCAACCTTGGCGCAGTTCTATGCCGAATTCGGTTCCGGCAAGGGAACTGACTTCAACGCAAACGTCACCTCAACCTCGCTGTCATCGGGCAATCGGGTCTATGCCAATGGCTCAAAGTGCCCGACTGGCACGCCTCAAGCTGGAAAGCCAGGAAAAGTCTCCATCTCGGTATGGAGTTCAGCGGCCTACAACCTCGGGGGTAAGCCCACCTTGGTCACCACCAATCCAAAGCTCGTGCATTTCCACGATCACGATTTCATTACGGTTTCGTTCTTGCCAGTGGGGGTGACGCCGTCGAAGCCATCGACGTCGGTGTTTGACAACGTGAACACGGTGACTGCTGGTCAGCCAATTCCTTCGACGCCAGCGTCGACGACGACCATTCCTCAGTAGCCATGCGGGTCATCATCCTTGTCGGCGGTGAAGGAACCCGGCTCCGGCCATTGACCTATGCCGCGCCAAAGCAGATGTTGCCTATTCTTGGACGGCCCATGATCGAATGGGTGTTTGAGAACTTGGGTCACCATGGAGTCACCGACGTCACGCTCTCACTCGGCTACTTGCCAGATGCCTTTGTCGCCGCCTATCCCGATGGGCAAATTGCCGGCATTACTGTGCACTACGCGGTGGAACCAGAGCGACTCGACACCGCGGGAGCCATCAAGTTTGCGGCAACTGAAGTTGGCATTGATGAGACCTTTGTGGTGCTGAACGGTGACGTCATGACCACACTCGATCTCACCCGACTGCTTAACTTTCACCGTGAGCGTGGCGCAGAGGCGACCATTGCGCTTCATGAGGTTGAAGACCCTTCGGCCTTCGGTGTCGTCCCAACTGACGCACGTGGCCGAGTGTTGGACTTTGTTGAAAAGCCAGCGCGAGAAGACGCACCCACCAATCTCATCAATGCCGGTACCTACGTCTTCGAACCAAGCGTGCTCGACCTGATTGAGTCCGGGCGAAAGGTCTCTATTGAACGAGAGACCTTCCCGATCTTGGTCGAACGTGGCCGCCTCTTTGCCTTGCCCGGCGAGTGCTACTGGCTCGACGCCGGAACGCCAGCCGCCTATTTGAAGGCACATTTTGATCTCTTAGATGGTCAGCGTGCCGTTCCAGCTGGTTGGGGCACAAAGACCGACACTGGCTACGTTGAGATCGAGGCTGATGTCCAAGGAGCCACCATTTCTTCGACCTACCTTGGCCAAGGCGCTCGCGTGAGCCCAGGCGCAATTGTTGAAGGATCGATGATCGGTGCTGGAGCGACCGTCGCTGAAGGCGCCATTGTGCGACGCAGCGTGCTTCATCAAGGAGCTGTCGTTGCGGCTGGCGCACAACTCGACCATTGCATCGTTGGCGCCAATGGTGTCATTGGTGCTGGTGCAGTCCTCACGAACAACACGGTCATCGGTGCAGATGTCGCCATTGAGCCAGGCTCGATTCTGGCCGAGGAACGAGTGCCGCGCTGATGGCTCGTCATGTACTCGTCGCTGGTGGGGCGGGTTTCATTGGCTCGCTCACTGCACAAGCACTGTTGGACCGAGGTGACCGAGTAACGATTGTCGATGACCTTTCGACCGGGTCAAAAGATGTCATCCCTCAAGGCGCAGCGTTTCATGAGGCGTCAATTGGTGATGAAGTGGCCATGACGACGCTGCTCAGCAGCGCTGACATTGACGCCTGTATTTGCTTCGCCGGATTCATTGCCGCTGGTGAGTCCATGAGTGATCCGGGAAAGTATTTCGTCAATAACGTTGGCGCGACCACGGTTCTTCTCGAGGCCCTCGCAAAGGCTCAGGTGCAACAGTTTGTGTTCTCGTCGTCGGCTGCGGTCTATGGCGAACCGTTGTTCACGCCCATGACCGAGACGCACCCAACGGCGCCAACTTCTGTGTACGGCGAGACCAAACTCATGGTCGAGCGAGTGTTGTCGTGGATGGCGAGTCGTGGGGCAATGCGCTATGTGGCACTTCGCTACTTCAATGCCGCAGGTGCGCTTGAAGGCCACCGAGAGGCACATCAGCCAGAAACCCACCTCATCCCATTGGCCCTCGCGGCAGCAAAGGGGGAGCGACCTGCATTGCAAGTCTTCGGCACGGACTACCCAACCCCTGACGGAACCTGCATTCGTGACTACATCCACGTGAGTGACCTAGCTCGCGCTCATCTCGCAGCCCTTGATGTCTTGGCCAGTGGGACAACAGAACTTGTTTGCAATCTCGGAACCTCACAGGGGTATTCCGTTCGAGAAGTCATCTCGGCCATTGAAGAAGTGACCGGACTTTCGGTCCCTCACGAATTGACCAGCCGCCGTCCTGGTGACCCAGCAGAACTGGTGGCAAGTTGCGACCTCGCACGTGACGTGTTGGGTTGGGTGCCAACAAGAAGTGCACTCCACGACATCATTCGTGATGCTTGGCACGCAAGTAGTGGAACGACGAATTAGCGGAAGAGGTCTTCGCTCGCTGGGCGGATGATTTCGCCAACCACCGAACCGTCTCGTAGCCATTCGGTCGGCACGCCCCGAACAATGGCAACAGGGACACCACGATCTTTGCCCATGACGAGTTCTGCCGCTGCGCAGAGTTCATCAGCAACGCAGACTTCGGTTGCCGCCAAGATGCGCCCCGTGGCATCTGGAGTCCCACGAAGATCAATCACTGCAGCTACACCGGCACATCCAAGAGCAATGTCAGTTACCCCCCGACGCCACGGACGCCCAAAGGTGTCAGAAATAATCACCGCAACGTCAACCCCAAGGCTTCGCTTGAGGTCGGCTCGAATTCGCCGAGCGGAACGATCAGGGTCAATGGGCAACAGCGCAGCAGTGCCTGCATCGACGTTGGAAAGATCAACACCGCTGTTGGCGCAGATAAATCCATGACGGGTCTCCGTGATGCGTAGTTCACCTCGACGCCGAAGAACTCGCACAGACTCTTGTTCAACGAGGGCGATTTTCGCCTGCGGGTCATCGATATCAATGGCAACAAGACGACCTTCAGCCTTTGACACCACCTTTTGGGTGACGACCACCACATCACCGTCGCAGAGTTCTGGCTGGCCCTCGCCACCGGTGGCCGCAGCAATGTGCGAAGCAAGATTGTCGCCAGGGACAATCTCACCGATGCCTCGAACGGCAATGAGGCGCATTTCATCGTTCACGAGGCATCTCCCATGGCAACTCGGGCGAGGTGGGCAGCAATCTGTGGAGTCTCCATCACCGTGTTGGTGACAATGCACTTCATGCCAAGTTCAACAACTCCTGCTTCATGGTGCGCATCTTGTGCGTCAATGATGAAGGTTTCGGCATAGGGCGCATACAGACGAGCCACACCGAGCACGCTGACTTCGTGACCGAGGTCGCTCAGCATGTCAGCGGCTGGACCTTTGAGTGCAGCTCCAGCAACAATGGGTGAAATAGCGATGGTTTCAGTGCGCCGAGCTCGCAAGGCTTCGGCGATGCCGGGAACGGCGAGGATTGGCCCAAGCGACACCAACGGATTCGACGGGGCGATCACCACTCGAGTTGCGTCACGCAGTGCGTCGAGAACGCCTGGACCTGGTGTTGCCCTTTCGGCACCCTCAAAGCGAATTGAACGCAGACGAGGCTCGTGGTGATGGCGGACGAAGTAGTCCTGGAAGTCAAGCTCATCGCCAGTGTCACGACGGGTGACTTTGGTTGCGACTCGGTCATTGCTCATGGGAAGCAGATTGACCTCAATCCCCATGGCTCGACGAAGCGCATTCGTTGCTTCCGCGAGCGTCAATCCCTGAGCGAGCAGTTGACTTCGGAACAAATGGGTTGCGAGGTCGAGGTCTCCAAGTGCAAACCATGCGTCGCCACCAAGGTCGCCGAGGCGCTGCATGGCTCGCCAAGATTCCCCAGTGACGCCCCAGCCGGTTTCAGTGTTGTTGAGACCGGCCAAGGTGTAACTCACCGTGTCGAGATCAGGACTGATCGAAAGTCCGTGCAAGACGAGGTCATCACCGGTATTGACAATGGCGGTGATCTCACGTGGGTCCATGATTTGCACTGCGCCAGCGAGAAAACGAGCGGCACCAACACCGCCACAAAGGGTCACAATCACGAGTTGAGCCTACGCGGTTCGATGCAGGGGAGCCCGCGCTGTTACCTTGTCGCCATGGCGTCACCCACCTCAACCACCACAATCTCGAACCTGCTCGAGGCGGCAGAAGCCTTTGGTGACCGTGCGTGTTATATCGAGCCCAAAACGCAGAACACTCCTCGGCGAAGCATGACGTTTTCTGAACTGCGTGATTCGACACCACTGCTTGCTCGGCGCTTTGGCGACCTTGGCGTTCGGCCAGGTGACGTCGTGGCACTCGTCATGGCGTCGTCGATTGACTATGCCCGGTGTTACTTTGCCGCCCAATGGCTTGGAGCGGTGACGACTGGCATCAATCCTCGTCTTGGAGAAAAAGGTATTGGTGAGATCCTCGAGCGTTGCGGTGCGGCGCTCGTTGTCACCGACGCCGCGAACAGCGCCATGGCGGACAACAGTGTGACCATTGCCGATCTTGACCGTGACCTTGGAACACAACGCATCGATCCGTACCCTTCAGCACTCGATGACCTCGTTGCCATTGTCTGGACGAGTGGAACGACCGCTCGGCCAAAAGGCGCGTTGTTTAGCCACCGTTGCCTCGCTGCGGTGGCTGCGGGTGTTGACGTCCTTGGGGTGCTCGGCGACATTCGTCTTTCACCGTTACCGTTTGCTCACGTTGGTTATATGACGCGAGTGGCAAGTGAGATGGCCCTTGGTATTACCACGGTGATTTCGCCAACACCGTGGAAGGCCGACGAAGCGCTCGCTGTGCTGAGTGAAGAACACATCACCGTGGCCCAAGGCGTGCCCACCCAGTGGGCGCTCATGTTGGATCACCCACAGTTGTCCAGTTTTGATTTTTCGGCGCTTCGCGTTGCTGGGACTGGAGCGGCCAAGATGCCAGCGTCTCGGGTGCGCGCCCTTCGAGAAGCGCTGAAGGTCCCGGTCATTGTTCGCTATACCTCAACAGAATCCTCACTCGGCTGCGGCACGCGACCCGGTGACCCTGACGAAGTAGTGGCAACAACGGTTGGCAAGCCGGTGAGTGGGGTGACCTGTGAGCTCATGGGCGATGAGGGTGTCATTCAGACGCCTGGAGCGGTCGGTGTTGTCCGGCTCCGCTCGCAAGCGCAGATGCTGGGTTACCTCGACTACGTCGAACGGAATCCGCAAGCAACGCGCATTCACCTTGATGACGCGCTCACGGCAACGGCGATTGATGCAGAGGGCTTCATTGTGACGAGCGATCTCGGTCGCTTTGATGAAGACGGCAATATTGAACTCGTCGGTCGCCAAAATGAGCTCTACCAACGTGGTGGCTACAACGTCTACCCGGCAGAAGTCGAAGAGGTGTTGCGGACCTGCGACCTTGTGCGTGAGGTCTGTGTACTCGGGGCGACAGATGACATCCTCGGTGAAGTTGGCGTTGCTTTTGTCGTGCCACGAGATGCTGATCGCAACCCAACGCTGGCCGAAATCCGAGACTTTTTAACTGGAGCCATCGCCGACTACAAGCGCCCCGATGCACTCGTTGTTCTCGACGCAATTCCTGTTACCCCAATGATGAAAGTCGACCGGAACGCACTTCGCGATGCTGCGTTGGCCGCAGCCGAAGCGAGAGCCCAATCGCTCAGATAGCGCAATGGGGCTGAAGTCGGCTAAAACTGCACCGAACAATCGAGGAGAACGACATGAAGCCGAACCGCACCTTGGGAAACCCAGACGCCGAGCGTGGCACTGAAGCAGAAGTGGTCTTTGCTGGCCGCTTCAACGACCACGTTGCCATCGTGACTGGTGCCGGGTCAGGCATTGGTCGTGCGACCGCTCGTCGCCTTGCGGCTGAAGGCGCCAAGGTGTCCTGTCTCGACATCAATGCGGAAAATGCTGAGAGCGTTGCGGCAGAAATCACTGCTGCCGGCGGTGCGGCAAAGGGCTACCCCTGTGACATCACCGACGAAGCAGCAGTGGTGGCCGTGATTGCCGACACGGTGGCAAATTTCGGTCGCATCACCGTCGTTGCCAACGTCGCTGGAATTGGTGGCTTCAGCCACACCGTCGACCAAAGCCTCGAGGGTTGGAATCGCATCATGGCCGTCAATGTGACTGGCACCTTCTTGATCTCCAAGGCGGCGCTGCCACACCTGCTTGATGGCGGTGGCGTCATTGTCAACACCATTTCGACCGCGGGCGTGATGGGGCAGGCCTATTCTGCGGCGTACTGCGCGTCAAAGGGCGCCGTGGTGCAGTTGACCAAGGCCTTGGCGGTTGAATACGTCGACAAGGGCGTACGAGTCAATGGTGTAGCTCCTGGGGGCGTTGACACGCCGCTCGCCTGGAACTTCATGTTGCCCGACGGCGCCAACCCAAAGCAGCTCGACCGCCTCATGACACCAATGGGCTTTTGCTCGCCAGCAGAAGTTGCCGGTGCCATTTGCTACCTGGCCTCTGATGAAGCGAGTTATGCCAGTGGATCCATCTTGTCGGTGGACGGAGCGCTCAGCGCGTAGCCTCGCGACGTGGAGACGTCGACGACTAGTGAACGTCACGAGCGGCTGAACGTCGCTTTCGATGCTTCGGTGTTGGTCGGCGAGCTTGGTGGCCCGGGAGTTGCCTTTCAGCATCTGCTTGCAGCCCTGAGCACCCATGACGACGTCAAACTCTCCGTCTTTGCGCTTGGTCTGAGAAGTGGCGACCTATCAGTTCGCGTGCCAAAGGGCGTCGTGCATGAGCAAAGGTATCTCCCTGCTCGACTGACGAGTGCTTTCTGGCGATATGGGAGCTTTCCTAGTGTTCGTCGGCTTTGTGGGGACACTGATGTCGTGCACACCT
>CANFJV010000069.1 GCA_947447225.1 Acidimicrobiaceae bacterium | reverse complement strand
TTGACCAGCAGCGAGTTTGAAGGCAAGGCATCGGTGCTCGCACGCGAAGGAGCGGCAGAAACCTTTGCTGAAGCACTTCGGCGTGGAGCGAAGTGTTCAGTCGACTTTGCCCATCTTGATCACTTGGCCCTGGCGCTACGCCCGTTGGAAGAGGTACGCCGAGAATTTGGAATCGAGCCGAGGCGCTGCTGACTCGCCTCAGGCGGTTGTTGGGAGATACCCCGGCCGCTTGGCTTCAAACGCCGTGAGGTCAGCTTCATTGCGCAACGTGAGCCCAATGTCGTCCCAACCATTCAAGAATCGCTCGGTGGTGAAGGGCTGCAACACGAAGGTTGCAGACACGCCAATGGCTGGAGCC
Source organism: Acidimicrobiaceae bacterium (assembly GCA_947447225.1). Classification (GTDB taxonomy): domain Bacteria; phylum Actinomycetota; class Acidimicrobiia; order Acidimicrobiales; family RAAP-2; genus CAIQEU01. The sequence goes on along the minus strand of CANFJV010000069.1, from coordinate 8,996 downwards.
TCGACGCTGCCTCGCGCGACATCAATGGTGATTTCAAGTTCTGGGTTTTCAGCCACGGCAGCCAAGAGTTGGTTGGCAACTTCTTCATCAACCGTCACGGGCAGGAGCCCTTGTTTCGTGCAGTTGGAGAAGAAAATGTCGGCGAATCGAGAAGAGATAACCGCTTCGAAGCCGTAATCCATAAGGGCCCATACTGCGTGCTCTCGTGACGAACCAGTTCCAAAGTTCGGACCTGCAACAAGAATCGAGGCACCTTGATAGCGCTCGTCGTTCAGGACGAAGTTGCGATCGTCACGCCACTCAGAGAACAGCCCTGCGCCAAAGCCAGTGCGCTCAACGCGCTTGAGCCAGTCTGACGGAATGATTTGGTCAGTGTCGACGTCGCTGCGCTGCAATGGCACACCACGTCCGGTGATGACGGTTACTGGCTTCATGCGAGGTCTCCTGGGGTTGCGAAGTGTCCAGCAATTGCGGTTGCCGCAGCAACGGCGGGGGAGACGAGGTGCGTGCGTCCACCTCGACCTTGACGTCCCTCAAAGTTTCGATTCGACGTTGAGGCTGAACGCTCTCCGACGGTCAACTTGTCTGGGTTCATTGCCAGACACATCGAGCATCCCGGCTCACGCCACTCGGCGCCAGCAGCGGTGAAAATCTTGTCGAGGCCTTCCGCTTGAGCCTGCGCCTTCACTCGGTGTGAACCAGGCACAATGAGGACGCGAAGACCCTCGGCCACTTTTCGGCCATCAAAGACTGACGCAGCAAGGCGAAGGTCTTCAATGCGCGAGTTGGTGCACGAACCAATGAACACCGTTTGCACGGTGATGTCCTTGATGGCCATTCCAGCCGTCAGTCCCATGTAGGCAAGGGCGCGAGCTGCAGCTTCACGTTCAGCAGGGTCAGCGAAGTCCTCAGGGTTTGGGACATTGGCAGTGATGGGAGCGACCTGCGCTGGGTTGGTTCCCCATGACACGTGCGGCGTGATGGTGGTGGCGTCCAAGATGACCTCGCGGTCAAAGGTCGCACCTTCGTCAGTGCGGAGCTCAGCCCACGCCTTCTTGGCTGCCTCAAACGCTTCGCCCTTCGGAGCGTGTTCTTTGCCTTCCAAGTAGTCAAAGGTGATCTGGTCAGGGGCAATCATGCCGGCACGAGCACCTGCTTCGATGGACATGTTGCAGATCGTCATGCGCGCTTCCATCGAAAGCGCTTCAATTGCTTCGCCTCGGTATTCCAAGACGTAGCCCATGCCGCCGCCGGTGCCAATTTCACCAATGATGGCAAGCACTAAGTCCTTCGACGTCACCCCAGGGTTCAAGGTGCCATTGACCGTGATGGCCATGGTCTTTGGTCGGGTCAGCGGAAGTGATTGGGTTGCGAGAACGTGCTCGACTTCGCTCGTTCCAATACCAAACGCCAAGGCGCCAAATGCGCCGTGGGTCGAGGTGTGGCTGTCGCCGCACACAATGGTCATCCCTGGCTGGGTGAGGCCGAGCTCTGGCCCAATGACGTGGACAATTCCCTGGTTGAAGTCACCCCGGTTGTAGCAAGTGATGCCAAATTCGGCACAGTTAGCCGTCAGCACTTCCAGCTGCTTTTTGGAGATTGGGTCTTCAATTGGCAGATCAAGTGCTGTCGTTGGCACATTGTGGTCAGCCGTTGCAATGGTGAGGTCAGGGCGACGAACCGTGCGGCCAGCCAAGCGGAGACCATCAAAGGCTTGTGGACTCGTGACTTCGTGGACGAGGTGAAGGTCAATGTAGAGAAGGTCGGGTTCGCCGTCGGCCTTGTGGACAACATGCTGGTCCCAGACCTTTTCGGCCATCGTGCGCGGGCTCATGCTCGCACGTCCACGATGTGGATCACGAGTTCGCCGCCAGGTGCGGTGTACGTCACGTCAGTGCCTTTCGTCTTGCCTGCAACTGCCAAACCCATTGGGCTTGTTGGTGACAGGACTTGGAGATCGCCAATTCGCTCCTCAATGGAGCCATAGAAATATTCGGTGATGTCATCGTCATCATCGCCGTGGTAACGGATGGCGACAATGACGCCTTCAGTGATGGTGCCATCGCTAGGGACTTCAGATTCGACGATGATCGCGTCTTTCAGCAGTTGCTGAAGTTGACGGACACGGGCTTCCATTTTGCCTTGGGTGTCTTTTGCTGCGTGGTAGTCACCATTTTCCTTCAAGTCGCCGAGCGCTCGGGCGGCTTCAATGGCGTTGGCGATGTCAATGCGACCCCTGGTCGTGAGGTCGGCCAACTCCTCGTGGAGGCGGTCATAGGTTGCTTTTGTGAGTTTCTGCGGTTCGTCGGCCATGGTGCTCCTTCGGCTCCGGCGGTAGTCCATTGTACGTTGTTGCCCACTGGCAAACTTTCGAAGCGAGGTTCTTTGACAGACACTGCCTTTCGCTGGGAGACTAGCGAGGTGCGGTACGACGTGGAAGTACGAATTTTGAACTAGGCGCGCAATTGTTCCGCGCCGTGCTGCCGCCCCTCGGGGCGGCGTTGTTGTTTATCCGAGAGGGCAGAGTGCCTTCCCCGAAAGAGATGTGAGTGATGGCAAGTTCTCGAATCGCAGTGATTGGCGGAGATGGCATTGGGCCAGAAGTCTGCGCCTCGGCGTTGGAAGTCATCGCGGCTGCTGGCGTTGAACTCGATACGACTTCTTTTGATCTTGGCGCTGCTCGCTACCTTCGTGATGGCGAAGTGTTGTCCGATGCAACCTTGGCCGAGCTGCGGGGATTTGACGCCGTATTACTCGGTGCGATTGGGCCAGCAATCGGCGACACCAGAATTCCTGGTGGAACCCTTGAGCGTGGACTCCTGCTGAAGCTGCGCTTTGAGCTTGACCTTTTCATCAACCACCGCCCATTCCACGGACAACCTGGATCCATTGCGGAAGGATGTGACTTCATTGTCGTTCGAGAGAACACTGAAGGTTCATACGCCGGTGAAGGTGGCGTCCTTCGTCACGACACCCCGCAGGAGATTGCGACGCAAGGAAGTGTGAACACCCGATTCGGCGTGGAACGGTGTGTTCGCTATGCATTCGAACTCGCGAACGCACGCCCACGCAAGCATTTGACCCTTGTCCACAAGACCAATGTGCTCACCTATTCCGGCAGCCTCTGGCAGCGAACGGTTGATGCGGTGAAGGTGGAGTTCCCCGACGTTGAGGTTGACTACAACCACGTCGATGCGGCATGCATCTACCTCGTTGAGCGGCCTAGTCGCTACGACGTCATCGTTACCGACAATTTGTTTGGTGACATTTTGACTGACTTGGCTGGAGCCGTTGCTGGTGGCGTTGGTTATGCCTCCTCTGCCAACTTGAACCCAGCTCGGACCGGACCGTCGATGTTTGAGCCCGTCCACGGCGCAGCACACGACATTGAAGGAAAGGGCATTGCCAACCCAACGGCCACGATTTCCTCGGCCGTACTCATGTTGGAATTCCTTGGACACACTGCAGCTGCTGCCAAGATTGCACAAGCAGTTGCCGCTGATTCATCAGAACACGCAGGTACCCCCCGGACGACTGTTGAAGTCACACGGGCCATCATCGAGAGGCTGGTCTAGCAATGCCGTTAACCCCAACAAGCAAAATTTGGATGGATGGAAAGCTCGTTGATTGGGCTGATGCCAATGTTCACGTGCTGACCCACACCCTCCACTACGGCACTGGCGCCTTTGAAGGCATCCGTGCGTACAAAACCGACCGTGGGCCGGCGATCTTCCGTCTTCGCGAGCACATTGTGCGCCTCTTTAACTCTTCAAAGATCTTCATGATGGACATCCCCTTCACCGTTGATGACTTGGTGGAAGCAACCAAGGAAGTGGTTCGTGTCAATGACATGGGCGATGGTTGCTACATCCGTCCTCTCGTGTATCTCGGCTATGGCGAGATGGGACTCAACCCTTTGCCGTGCCCGGTCAATGTGGCAATTGCCTGCTGGCCTTGGGGCTCGTATCTCGGTGATGAAGGACTCGAGCGCGGTATTTCGCTCAAAGTCTCCTCTTGGGTGCGTCACGACCCGAATGCCATGCCAACGGCAGCCAAGGGTGTTGGTATGTACGTCAACTCGTCCCTCGCCAAGGTGGAGGCGCTCAAGTCTGGTTATGACGAAGCGGTGCTCTTGGCTGGCGATGGTCAGGTCTCTGAGTGCACTGGCGAGAACTTGTTCGTCATTCGTGGTGGCGTGATTTACACCCCACACTCTTCAGACGCTGGAGCGCTCGAAGGCATCACCCAGAACTCGGTGATGACGATTGCCAGCGATCTTGGCTACGAAGTTCGTGAAGGCACGATTCTTCGCACCGACCTCTACTTGGCCGATGAAGCGTTCTTGACCGGAACTGCTGCTGAAGTAGTGCCCGTTCGTGCCGTTGATGACCGGATCGTCGGTAGTGGCGCACGTGGGCCAATGACGACCGAGATCCAGCGGACCTACTTTGCTGCAGTCCGTGGTGAATTGCCGCAGTATGAGCACTGGCTCGACCGTGTCGACAGCTAAGCCCGGCGTCATCCATTCTCATGGTGGCCATGTCCATGGTCACGACGCGCACGGATTTGACCTGCCGCCGCTGCCGGACAGCATTGAAATCTTTGACACCACCTTGCGCGATGGCTCACAACAAGAGGGTATTTCGCTGTCGGTTGAAGACAAGGTCCGCGTCGCCGAGCAACTTGACCACTTAGGCGTCACCTTCATTGAAGGAGGCTGGCCGGGGGCAAACCCGAAGGACTCAGAGTTCTTCGCCCGAGCACATCGTGAACTGGTGTTGTCCACCTCGACGCTGGTGGCCTTTGGCTCGACTCGCAGGCCCGGGACAACTGCCGAGGCGGATGAAGGTCTCCGTACGTTGGTCGAGGCCAATACGCCCGTTGTCTGCATTGTGGCCAAGGCCTGGGATCGCCATGTCGAAGACGCACTTCGCACGTCACTCGATGAAGCAGTCGCGATGGTGGCCGACTCAGTTGATTTCCTCCAAGCAAATGGCAAGCGAGTCTTTGTCGACCTCGAGCACTTCTTCGACGGCTATCTCCACAATGCCGACTTTGCTGCCCGAGTTGCCCGAGAGGCGGAGAATCATGGTGCAGAGCGCTTAGTGCTCTGTGACACGAACGGTGGAACCCTGCCAGATCGCTTGACGCTGGTCGTCAATGACCTGGTGCGTGCGTCAACGGTTGGTATTGGCATTCACTGCCACAACGATGCCGGTGTTGCAGTGGCCAACTCCTTGGCCGCCGTTGGTGCTGGTGCGGTCCAAGTGCAAGGTTGCGTCAATGGCTACGGCGAGCGGGCGGGCAACACTGACTTGACCGCTGCGATTGCCAACTTGTCGCTGAAGCTCAACATCACCACCGTTCCTCGACAGAACTTGGAGCGCTTGACGTCGGTGAGTCATCACATTGCCGAACTCGTCAACATCACCCCGAATCCACAACAGCCCTACGTCGGCCCGAGTGTGTTCGCCCACAAAGGTGGCCTTCACGCAAGTGCTGTTGCTCGCCGACGTGACCTGTATGAACACGTCGACCCGAGCCTTGTTGGCAACGCCATGCGCGTGGTGGTTTCCGAAATGGCTGGCCGTTCAACACTGTCAATGAAGGCTGATGAACTTGGCCTTACTTTGGACCCATCAATCCTGGGTCAGATCCTGGAAGACTTGAAAGAACTCGAATATCAGGGCTACCACTTTGAAGTTGCCGATGGATCCTTGGAGTTGTTGCTTCGCCGAGCGACCGGATGGAAGCCAGACTTCTTCCACGTCGAGAGCTTCCGAGTCATTACTGATCATCATGATGGCCATCACGGTGGTGATGTCGTGACGGAAGCCACGGTAAAGGTCGAAGTCGGCGGCGAACGAGTGTCAGCAACTGCAGAAGGCAATGGCCCCGTCAATGCACTCGACGCGGCGCTTCGTCGTGCGATTGAACCAACCTATCCGGGGCTTTCTTCGGTGAAGTTGAAGGACTACCGAGTACGCGTGGTTGACACGGGCCAAGGGACCGGTGCGGTGACTCGAGTGCTCATTGATTCGGGGAGTGAAGGCCTCAACTGGACGACCATTGGCGTGTCAGAGAACATCATTGAGGCTTCGTGGCAGGCGTTGTATGACTCAATGGTCTACGCACTGCTCCACGCAGCCAAGTAAACAAGCCTTGGGGCTCATCTGCCCTTGTAGGATGGAGTTGTTATGACGCAGCCAACGCATCTTTCGAATCATGCCGTGAGCGACCGATTGGCGCCACACAAGTTGTCCGCTGTTCGTAGTTGGGCAGCCAATCGACCTGGTGAATTGGCTCCAGCCACGACTCCAGAGGGCTCTTATGTCGGCAGTCCCGGCCCGAATCAGGGCTTTGCGCTGACCATTGCTCGACGACTTGGCCACGACGCGGTGCTGTCGACGGGTGAAGACCTCCACGATGTGGAAGTTGGCGTTGCCGCCATTGCCTGTCGACGGGCGTCACTGTTTGGCCGTGCGCCAAGCGTCTATGACGTTCGCCACGCTCTTGGCATCTTTGGTTACCTTGACACTGCATCTTCAGAGCTCGTTGAAGTCCGCCGTGCTCGATTCAGCGGCGTTGGCCACAGCTACCCGCTTGTTCGTGCGCTTGCGGACTCGGTCCCTGAGTCGACCTTGGTGCTCAGTCCTCGTGATGCACTTGAGCTTGACTGGCGCGAGGCAATCGGCGCATAGCGCCCTTGAGGTGAGCAGTACATTGGACTGATGCTTGAGTCCTCTTTCAATCTGACCGAAACCCAGCGCAGTTTCCGCGACATGATGCGGGCATTTTCTGATGAGAAAATTGCCCCGAACGCTGCAGAAGCAGACCGAACGGCCAGTTACCCATGGGAATCATTCAACGCACTTCGTGATGCGGACCTGTGTGGCCTTGGGATCCCTGAGGCCTATGGAGGTCAAGGTGCCGACATGGTCATTCAGGCCATCGCCACTGAAGAAATCTCTCGTCACTGCGCTTCAACGGCAGTGACCATGCTCATCTCAAAGCTCGGCATGCTGCCGGTGATGAATTTCGCCTCAGAAGAGATCAAGCAGTCCTACTTGCCAAAGATCGCAACTGGAGAATTTCAGGCGAGTTACTGCCTGTCAGAAGCCGACGCCGGATCAGACGTTGCCTCAATGCGCTGCAGGGCTGATCGAGATGGCGATGACTACATCTTGAACGGTTCGAAGTACTGGATCACCAATGCCGGGATCTCTGACACTTACACCGTGTTCGCCAAGACGGACATGAACGGCGGCGCACGAGGAATCTCATGTTTCTTGGTCGAAAAGGACTGGGGCGTCCAAGTGCCAAAACTCGAAGACAAGTTGGGTCTTCGGGGCAGCCCTACTGGAGAGGTGATCTTCGACAATGTTCGCGTGCCAAAGAGTCACTTGATTGGCGCCGAAGGCCAAGGTTTCACCATTGCTATGCACACGCTCGACCGGTCTCGACCAACGATTGGCGCTCAAGCGGTTGGTATTGCGCAAGGTGCGACCGAGTATGCAGCGCAGTACATGAAGACGAGAACTGCCTTTGGTGGTCCCATTGCCGACCTTCAAGGACTCCGGTTCATGCTGGCCGACATGGCAATCAAGACTGAAGCCGCTCGGGCGCTCGTCTATCGAGCCTGTGCAATGGTTGATGATGACCCTGAAGGGCAGCTCACCATGTTCGGTGCCATGGCGAAGTCCTTTGCGTCGGACACCGCCATGCAGGTGGCGATTGATGCGGTGCAGCTCCTTGGCGGCAATGGCTACACAAAAGACTTCCCCGTGGAGCGCTATCTCCGTGACGCCAAGATCACGCAAATCTATGAGGGCACGAACCAAGTCCAGCGAGTGGTGATTTCCAAGCGGTTGCTTGGCTGACAAAAGCCAATGCCGCTAGGGGTTTTGGGTCGGTGCTCGTCAGCTCGGCAAACTTGCCTCCAAAGACCAATAGACCCAGCAACGAGTTTTTGGGTCCACCGAAGTGACGTTCAAGCTCAGCATCAAAACGGCGGAGGCGGTCTGGTGCTTCGACCGCAGTCCTTATCGGGTTCCGTTACAACGTCGCTCTACGATTTTACCGACACGTGATTTCCAGTACTCCTCGAATCTTGCAAGGATTCGTTGAGGTCAGTTGAGAACCATGCTCCAAGACCGCGTCAGCCCAAATTGTGGGTCAGGCCAAACCGGAAACTAAACCTTCAGCAGTCCCACCCATTAGTCGGCTTACTGTCGAAGTGCTACGGAACACGACGCCACCTCCCTCAGGCAACCTCATTGGCCCAGCCGAATGAATCGCACTGGGCTTTGTCGCAACTCTGTCATAGGCTTTGAACATGTGGATTCAACCGAGTGTTGCTGAGATCGCCGAAGAGATTTCTCAATGTCTCGCCGTGGGAGATCAGGCCATGGCAGTTCGACTTGCTTTTCGCATTGTTGAGCGTTTTGACCGCTCTTCTCCAGAAGTGCGTGAAGTAATGGTTGAGTTGGAGCCGAATTTGACTGGAAACAGCCAATTTGATGCGCTCCTAGCCGCAGTTGTTGAGTATTCATGCGCCATGAACGGTTCGTCACCTCCGCGTTGGGTTGATCATGCATCGAGGTTCCTCGATCATTTTTGGTTTGTTGCCAACCTTCGAAGTCTTGAGGCTGATGCATTGGCAAATTCGCCGATTTCTTTCACCCGACGTGGCGTTTTCGTTTGCAGTGGAGCTTTGACGTACGCATGAAGCGCGACTTTGGAAGAGAAGACTTGCTTGCCGCCTTTCAAGCGATGGACGAAGAACTTCGTCTTCGTGGCGTGAGGGCAGAACTCTTTGTTGTGGGTGGTGCAGCAATGGCTATCGCTTACGATGCTCGACGATCTACGACTGACGTTGATGCCGTGTTTGCTCCTTCGGGCGTGGTTCGCGAAGTCGCAAAGAATGTGGGCGATGAGTTGGGTTTTGAGCCAGATTGGTTGAATGACGGCGTCAAAGCTTTCCTTCCCGGCGAAGA
>CANFJV010000068.1 GCA_947447225.1 Acidimicrobiaceae bacterium | reverse complement strand
CGCGTGCATTCGTGCGAACACTGCCGATCAACGCGGGGTTGAGCGAGTGCGTTCTGCGCTGTTTCCCTTGCGGGCGATTGCTGAAGAAACGAACTGTTTGCTCACCGTCAGCGACTTCTCCCGACTCCTCGGCGAAGCCTTCGATGGGGCCGGAAGCCTCGGATCCATTTTCACTGGCGGCATCACCATCACCACGCCTGACACCTTGCGTTGGGTCCCGTTCACGGCCACCTATCTCCTTGGTTTTGACGATGGGTCATTCATGCGACCAGAACTCGAAGCAGCTGATTTGCGCCGAATGGAAACCCGGGTTGGAGAAATCGGCCCGAACGATGATGCGAGAAGTCGTCTGAGTGAACTGCTCTTGTCCACGAAAGAGCGACTCACCATTTTGCGAACCAGCCACGATCTCGGCACCGGTGAACCGCTCGATCCCGCAATTACCTACAGCGAATTCCTCGATGGAATCAGTGAACTTCAAGGACCCAATTCGGTCAGCGCTGACGAGTTTGTCGTCACGATTCAGCATCCTCGTCATGGCTTTGATACAAGAAATTTCACCACGGACCAGAACTTTGATCGCCTGAGGGCACTCGGCGTTATCGCGAATTCATGGTCCTTTAGTGAGATCGACGAGCGACTCGCTGAAGTACGAGAACAGTCGGCAGGCACTCCGGCTAAACGCTTTGCCGATCAACTCTCGCTCGACGCAGTGTTTGCTCCACCAACTCGGTTGACGACGAGCGACATTGGCCGATTCATCGAAAATCCTCCAAGGGCGCATCTTCGGTTCAGCCTTGGAATCTCGTTGTCTGATCTCAGTGAAGAGCGCCTCGATACCTTGGACGGCGAGTTCAGCAGTCGACTCAAATCAACGACCGTTGGTGAAGTGTTTCGGGCTACTACTCGAGATGAAGATGCCGCCAGTGAGGCCGCCACCAAGGCTGCTCTTTCTGCCATGGTCAAAAGTGGCGATCTTCCGCCCTCGCCGATCTTGCCCCTTGAAGGAACGGTTGAAGAGATCCTCGGATTTCATGAAGTTTGGCGGGACTTCACCGCCACCGCCACACAAAAGGTCCTCGCCGTGACCGTGCCGTTCGGTGAGATGGAGCTTCACGATCGCGTCGAGGTCTTTGAACGTTCTGGCGTCACCCATGTGGTGGCGGTCATTACGTCGACCATGCGCTTTGAGAAGCTCCTCACGCCTTGGGTTCGCGCACTTGCCGTCAAAGCCCACGTCGGTGATGCAACGCCGGTCATGTTGACCGTGATCTATCGACCGAAATCAAAACAACATGTTCCTGCGGTTCGAATGGTGCATCTCGGTGTTGAAAGCGCTGCAGTGACAACGAGTGCACTTCATGAGCTTGCTCGCCTGTTCTCGTTGAATCTTTCCCGACCGCTTCCGTTTGAGCCGAGTGCCGTGGGAACTGGCCAGAAGGGTTACGAAACTTCAGGATTCGTGATGCCAAGCCTTGATGAGGACACCTGGAATGGGGCGAGCTACACCGGATTTGCGTCAACCAACTACATGAAGAATCGACACTGGCGAGCGGTCTTCGGCCACCTCACCGCCGATGACCTTGAAGCAGTTCCAGAGGCAGATCCCTCGAGTCGTGTCGCCGTCCATCAAGCATTCAACGCCTTATTCAAGACTCCACTCAATCTCTATGCCATTGAACTTGAAGAAAAGGCGCCAAAGTCGTGACCACCGAAGACTTCACCTTTGACCGTCAGACCTTGCCGAGTGAACGTCGTTGGGCACTTGAAGCCAATGCCGGCACTGGCAAGACCTGGACCATCCAACAACTCGTCACGCACTGTTTGGCCAATCCCACCATTGCGCCGAGCGAAATCGTGGTGGTGACCTTTACGAGATCAGCTGCAGCTGAACTTCGCTCTCGAATCCGTGGTGCCGTTGCGGAAGCAGCAGCTGGAGCTTCGGGTGCAGCCGAGTACTCGCCCGAAGAGCAGGCGCTCCTGCGACGGGCGGTAAGCAACATTGCGCAACTTCGGGTCACGACGATCCATCGCTTCGCGCAACAAGCACTTGCCACACTTGGCGTGCCAGTTGGAAAGCTCTCCGATGAGGCGTCATCAACTCACTTCGTTGAAGGAACCCTCAACGATGTGATCCGCTCGCTCGACGAAACAACGCTTTCGGCGTTGCAAGGTGGAGACCCAACCTTTCGTACTCGTGCCCGTGACGCCTTAACCGTTCTGGCTAACAATCCAGGCGCCGTGCCAATTGCCTCACAGCCTGGACTGGTCGATGACCTCTTGATCCAGCTGATCCTCAAAACTCGAAGTGCCCTCGAAGACAAAAAACGCCTGCTCGGACTGGCGAGTTACGACGACCTTTTGACCAGCCTGGCCGCACGCCTTGAGGTTGAAGAGAATTGTCAGCGCATTTCCTCCACCATCAAGGTGCTGCTCATTGATGAGTTCCAAGACACCGATGGCTTGCAGTGGGAGATCTTTGACCGACTTGCACAAGCTGATCACCTAAAAATGTTCGTCACCGTTGGCGATCCAAAACAAGCCATCTACGGCTTTCGCGGTGGCGACGTGCAGGTCTACCGAGAAGCGGTTGAGGAAAATGCTCGCACCCTTCGAAATAACTATCGCTCGAGTCAAGAATTGCTCGACGCCAACAATGCCTTTTTTGATGGAGCTTCTTTTGGGTCTGAACTCTCGATCCCGATTGTTGATGGCATCGAGATTGAACCCGCTCGGATTTCCTATCAGGAAGTAGCAGCAGCTGGTCCTTTTCGTGCGCACCCCATGTCACCGTCATGGGAGTTCCGCCTCGTTGGCACCGGCAAGGCACCAGCCATCAAGCGAGCAATCTCTCGAGATCTCGTGACCTATATCAACAGCGTGGTCGGCCACGACGAAATACCGACAATTTCAGGGACTGGACGTGAGGTCAACAGTGTGCGCCTCGCCACCTACAGCGACCTGTGCATTCTCGTCGTGTCGAATCTCCTTGGAAAACAGTTGGCCAAAGACCTCCAACTCGCCGGCATTCCCGCCACGATGCTTGGTGGAGCGAACGTGTTCAGCACCGAAGCAGCCACACAGTGGACCTATTTGCTTGAAGCACTCGCGGATCCATCGAACCCTTCGAGCGCACGTCTGTTGGCCTTGTCATGGTTTGGCGGAGAACCAGCATCGATCGCAAGCGAGCACCGCGATGACGACCAGTGGCTTGCTCTTTGGGTTCAACGAATTGCTAAGTGGCGTGAACGATTCTTCTCTGATCGGTCTTCGTTCTTCACCATGGTGCTCGAAGAATCTGGTGTTCGAGAACACTTGGCCAACTTCGAAATGGCGGAGCGCAACCTGACCGACCTCGACCACATTGCCGAGATCTTGCGCACTCGGACCAACGATGACTTGGAACTGCTCATCTCCTACATGGTTGCGGCAAGTCCTGATGGCGACGGAGAAAGTTCCGAAAATCCCGATCTTGGCGGAGCGGAGTGGGCGAGGCGGATTGAGCGCGATAGCTCTGCGGTGAAGATTATGACGGTGCACCGAGCCAAGGGCCTGCAGTTCCCGATCGTGCTCCTTCCCTATCTCTCTGCCCCAACCACTTCGCCGAAAACGATCAAGGCATACCGGGTCAAAAAAGACGGCAAGCCGTTCACCGTCGTAGATCTCACGACGTCGAAGGAGTCTCCCGGCGCTCACGTCAAACGAGCACTTGACGCAGCGGAGACCTATCGCAAGGGCTATGTGGCATTCACCCGAGCGGAGTTCAGAAATGTTGCATGGACCTGGGTGCCGGCAGCGAAAAACACTCCGCTGTTCAAAGACCAAGAAGAACGCCTTCAACTCGTAGCGAAGTACCCGAAGCTGTTCAAAGCGACTACCGCAAGTCCTACTCGATCGCCGTTCTCGATTCTGGCCGAAGAGGACCAGGCGCCTCGGCCAATCGCTCGAGCAGAGCTCAACCGATTGCTTGATCAGCCCGATGAGCGGTACTCATTCACTGAGTTCACTCGGAAACTCTCGCATCGCAGTTCACCGACTTCCGCTGACGAAGTTGACGCACCAACAAGCGGCGACGCAGAACCTACGACCTCTGAAGGGGAACTTGATGCATCAGGTGATCCTTTCGTCACGGTTCGCAGTTCGAAGTACATCGGTGTTGCAGTCCACCGAGTCCTCCAACATGTCGATCTTGCCCGTCCCGACCGGCGACAGGCAATTGAAGAGCAACTCCAAGAGGCCGCCCTGCACGGGGGCCTCCACCTGAGTGAAGACGACGTTGTTCAACTCGTGCAACTGATTGAGCGTTGTCTTGAGAGCAATCTCGGAGCAATTGCTGACCACCAACGCCTTGATGCCTTTGGGGCCGGATCACTCCTCCCTGAATTTGGTTTTGACTTCCTAGTTTGTGACCGAGGAGACCGTGAGCGAGTGCGCGTGGCGCGAATGGGAGAACTCCTTGAACTCCTGCGCACCTACCTCGGTAGTGACCCGACGTACGCCGCATGGCTCACTTCGCTCACACTCTTTGACACTGAACTCTCCGGCATGCTCACTGGTTCCATCGATGCCGTACTTGGTTGGGAACAAGACGGAACAGCACGGTTTGTCATCACGGACTACAAGACCAACTTGCTGAAAGACGAACATGGCCGTGAGCGTTACGGCGAACCTCAGCTCATCGCCGCAATGGATGAACACCACTACCAACTCCAGGCAATTTTGTATCTCGTCGCGCTCCATCGCTACCTTCGCAGCCGCATCATGAACTACGACTACGACCGCAACATCGCTGGTGCGGCATATCTGTTCCTCCGTGGCATGCAGCCATTGGTTCCTGGGTCGGGCGTCGTCGCGATGACGCCACCAAAAGAGCTCATTGAAAAGATCAGCAACTTGTTCGATGGGGGCCACCATGACTGAATCGACCCTGCATGAGATCGGCAACGCTTTTGCCCGAGGTGAGGATTTCTCAAGCGATCGAGTCGTCTTGCCAGTTGGCTTTGAGCGCTCACTCGAGATGTTGGCCAAACACTATGGCGACCTCAACAATGCGACACTTTGGGCAACGGCACTCCTCCTTCTCGTGATCGAATCCGGGGGCACCTGCCTTCCACTCGAACAAGTGTCGGAGATTCGCGGGTTTCATCTCCTGCCTCAAAAGCTCCAATCTTTTCAATCAGATGACTGGCGAGCGGCACTCAAAGGATCTGCATTCGGCACGGGCACTGGTGATGCAAAGCCGCTCGTTGTGGCGTTTGATCGCCTCTACTTTGATCGCTTCTACCAAGTTGAGACGGCCGTGGCGAAGGATCTGTTGGCACCACTTGATGCAAGCGACGCCGATGCAGTACTTGAGAAGCCAGACAACTGGTCAGCTGTTTGTGATGAGGTCTTCACCGAGTCAGACGGCCTCTCGAGGCAAGTCGCTGAAACGTTTTGGGACAGCCGAAGCTTCGTGCTTGCTGGTGGGCCGGGAACCGGCAAGACCTACACCATTGCGAAGTTGCTGGTCGCACTCCACAAAGCGGGAATCAGTCTTGACGACGTCTCACTGTGTGCCCCAACCGGCAAAGCCGCACTGCGCATGCAAGACGCGATCAACACTGCCATGGCGGCGTCAGGTCAGTTGCTTGGGCCAACTCACCAGGTTCATGCGAGGACCATTCACTCACTGCTCTCACTGACGCCAATGGCGCCTCGACGTTCATCAGTCACCGCACTCAACACGAAGCTCGTGATTTGTGATGAAACCTCAATGGTTGACATTTCACTGCTCCAAGAATTGTTGCGGTCCCTACCAAAAAGTGCTCGCATCATTTTGGTTGGCGACCCCAACCAACTCCAAAGTGTTGATGTTGGATCAGCCATGTCAGACCTCTTGCAAGCGAGTGAACAGGGGGCAATTGCTGCCACGGTCTTGGAGGTTGTCCACCGGATTGATGAGTCGCTCGAGGCATCTGCACGAGAAGAGCTCCTGCAGTTCTTCGCCGAGGTTCGCTCGGCCACCTCGGCCGATCGAGCAATGACGCTCCTTGAAGACGGCATGGCGTCGGTGACGTTTATTCCCTTTGATGTGGACCAGCCGGCACTCAAACAGGTTGCGCCAGCATTTGACCTTGCCGTTGCCCGAGGCACCAAGCTTCGTGAACTTTCCAGCAGCACTCGAGATGACGTAGCCATCGCCGAAGCGTTGACGTCAACCATGGTGCTCACCGCTCAACACGAGGGCCTGCTCAGCCGCACCTGGTGGGTGAATGAAATTGCCGCGGCTGCCCACGTTCCAAGCCTTCGAGCAGATCGAAGTGGGCTTCCCCTCCTCATCACCACGACAGATCGGGCGAATTCGCTGGTCAATGGTGATACCGGACTGCTCATCGACACTGAAGCTGGTGTGTCGTTCGTGCGAGGTGGCGAGGTAGGCGCAGTCCCGCTTCCCGCTAGCTCGCTCAGACACTTCCAACCATGGTGGGCCATGACCATCCACAAGGCGCAAGGTTCAGAGTTTGACCATGTGGTGGTGTCGATCACCCCTGGGTCTCGCTTGATCTCCAAAGAGCTGCTCTACACCGCGATCACTCGAGCGAAGCGCCACGTCATCATCATCGCCACACGAGCCGACCTTCGCTACGGCATTGAGCATCCAGCACGACGATTCACTGGGTTGTTCGAGGCACTGAGTGCTGCCGCCCGAGAGGCCGAACACGGTTCAAGAACGTCAATTTTGTAGGTATCGTCGAGGAATCTCGGAGGAACCGAGCAAATGAAGAACGGGTCTTCGACATGGCACTGCCAGAACACGTTGATGTAGTGGTTATTGGAGCGGGGATTTCTGGCATTAACGCCACCTACCACCTGACTCGTGAATTTCCCGACAAGACGATCTGCGTTCTCGAAGCCCACGAAGATTTAGGCGGCACCTGGCTCATTCACAACTACCCCGGTGTTCGCTCGGACACTGAGCTGTACACCTTGGGCTTTGCGTTCAAGCCATGGACCGGGAAGCCCTATGCCGGTGGCGACGAGATCATGGCGTATCTGCGAGAGACGGTTGAAGAGTTCGACCTCGAGCAGCACTTCACCTACAACGCAATGGTGAACACCGCGTCGTGGTCGAGCGAACTACAGCAGTGGACCTTGAACGGCGTGAACCCAACGACGGAAGAAGCCTTTTCCATAACGGCAAGCTTTCTGTGGATGTGTCATGGCTACTACGAGCACTCCAAGGGCTACACCCCAAGTTTTGACGGGATGGACGCCTTCCGCGGCGAGATCATCCATCCACAAACTTGGACCAACCCGGACCTAGATGGCAAACAAGTCGCCGTCATTGGTTCAGGGGCCACCATGGCCACTCTCGTTCCAGCAATCGCGAACACTGCAGGCCACGTCACGGTCATTCAGCGCTCCCCGAGCTACTTCTTCCAAAGTCCCAACCGAGATGACTTGGCTGATCAACTCCGCAGCCTCGACACTCCACCTGAGTGGATCCACGAGATCATTCGCAAAAAGGCCGTCTCGGAGATGGAAACAATGACCAAGGTCCAAATGGACTATCCGGATCTTTCCAAGGCCGGCCTCATCAAGATGGTGGCTGACCAACTCCCCGATGACTACGACGTCGACACGCACTTCACTCCACGACACCTCCCCCACGAGCAGCGAGTTGCCCGAATTTTGAATGGTGACCTCTTCACGGCTATTCGTGACGGCAACGTCACCATGGTCACCGACACGATTGACCACTTCACTGAGACCGGCATCGTCACTGGTGGCGGCGTCACCGTTCCGGCCGACATCGTGGTCACCGCAACTGGCTTTGATCTCTCCGTCTTTGGCGGCGTCACGTTCACCGTCGATGGCGAAGCAATCGACCCTTCAACGGTCGTGACCTATCGCGGCATCTTGTTCACCGAGTTGCCCAACATGGCCTGGACCTTTGGTTCACTTCGCCTGAGTTGGACCATGCGTGCCAACTTGGCCGCCGAGTTCATTGTGCGCCTTCTCCATCACATGGATGAGCTGGGCGCGAGTTCAGTGATCCCAGTGCTTGGTGACGATGCAGCCAACATGGCCGTCGGGCCGTTCATCGATTCGGCCAATTTCAACCCGGGTTATGCCAAGCGTTCGCGTCACCGTTCCCCACGCTCGGGATCGCTGCCACAGTGGCAACTTGACCTTGACTACTGGCATGAAGCAACCGTGCTCCCCACTGCTCCGCTGAATGACGGCTGCTTGGTCTTTACCAACAAGGCCTAACGGCGCACACTTGCCTTTGGCGAACTACGTTCGTAGATGAGGAGGCACGATGACCAGCCTGATTGTTGCCGGAGTAGTTGTTGCTATTGGCATTTTGTTCTTGGGCAATACCTTCAAGACCATTGACCAAGCGCACGTTGGCGTCGTTACCTTGTTCGGCAAATATCGCCGAGTACTTGGGCCTGGCCTCAACGTGATCTTGCCGTTCTTTGAGAAAGTGAATTGGAAGGTTCCCGTCCAGAACCAGACCAATCAGTTGACCTTCTCCGCCATTACTGGCGATCAAGCCGCAGTTCACTTCAAGGCCACCATTATCTTTGCCGTCTCCAACCATGACGCCGAGACCATTCAATTGGTGGCGTTTAAGTTCATCAACCCGCAGGCCTTCACCATGGCCATGACGTCTGCGGTTGAAGCAGCGGTTCGTGAATTCGTCGCCACCAAAAAGCAAGCTGAAGTCCTTGGGCTTCGCACCGAGATCGCAAGTCACGCCAAGGACAACTTGAATGAGCAACTCGCCTCGTGGGGCTACAGCCTGATTGACTTGGCCATCAACGACATTGCCTTTGATGCAGAGGTAATGGCCTCAATGAGTCGAGTAGTGGCCGCCACCAATGCCCAAACTGCAGCTGAGTTCGAAGGTCAAGCACTCCTCATCACGAGAACAAAACAAGCTGAAGCCGAAGGTGCAGCCATTCGCATTGCCGCCGAGAACGAAGCAACCGCAGCCAAACTCCGCGGTGAAGGTCTGGCGGGATTTCGCACTGCACTCAGCCAGGGTCTCACCGATTCGGCGCGAATGCTCGAAGAAAACGGTGTTGGTGCTGGCCTTTTGGCCTTCACCTTGTGGACCGAGACGATTCTCGATGCAGCCAAGATGGGGAAAGGCAACACGATCTTTCTCGACGGCAACATCGCCACGATGGAAGAGTCCCTTCGACGACTGCAAGGCCTCACGAAGGAAAATCTGGAAGCCTCTGGCGGCGCAACACCACCGCTCAGTTAGTCCAACTCGCAGCAACCCTGCACGAAGCGTTCCTTGGGCGTAGCGTTGTGGTCATGGCGCCGACGGCGGCCTGAAAGAGGTGGAGATGTTGGCATTTCCCGAAGTTTCTTCTGTCCCAAGCGTCATTGTTCTGGCAGTCGTCGTT
>CANFJV010000067.1 GCA_947447225.1 Acidimicrobiaceae bacterium | reverse complement strand
GTCTCGGCTCGTGAACGTGCCACTCGAACAGGTCGGTTGGCAATTGTTTGTGGTCAGCACACCGGTCCCCACTGCACTTGTTGTGTCCCATGTCGTCCAACGAGCATGCCCCACAATCACGTTGCCGTCTGTGCAGCTGAGCACAATGGTGACCGGCGCAACGCTGCGTTCACCATCACAATTGGCAATGGCGACTTGGTGGTCTGCCGGTGATTTGCCGTTGCCGGTGAGGCCACTCGTACCGTTTCCACCACATGCTGCTGCACCAAGGGCGACCAAGGACAAGCAACCGGCCAGCAAGAGACCCCTCAATTTCGACTTCTCGGGCAGATTCGCTGCGACAGCGTCACTCAGCCACGTCACGGGTGGGGTGTTCAGCCGTTCTTTGGCAATTCGGAGAACGGCGTGACCTTGTCGTTGTTGGCTTCCTTTGGAAGACCAAGAACGCGCTCACCAATGATGTTTTGCTGGATTTGGTCAGTACCACCGTAGATCTGTGGTCCTTGAGCAAAGAGTCCGAGCGAGATGATCGAAGCGGCAAATGGGCCACCGAAGTCTTCACCCTTCTCGCGCTCATCAGCTTTGTAGGCATAGACCGTTCCTGCAGGTCCAAGGAGCGAAAAGCCGGTGTCGCGGGCGAGGCGCAAGATGCGGCTCATGGACAACTTCGCGATATTGCCGAGACCTGGAATGTCCTGGCCCTTTGACTTCAGTCCCTTTGAGCGAGCGTTGTTCATGCGAGCGATCTCGTTCATGATGTAGAGCTGCGCGAGGTTCTGACGAACGCTTGGGTCGGCAGTTTGGCCGGTGGTCTTCGCCTGCTCCATGAGCAGTGCCGTCAGTCCGCCAACGCCACCAGGGCCACCGGCACGACGACGGCCACCAGTTGACACGAAGTCGCCGGCACGGCGGTCGAGGTCGCCAACGATGGTTCCAGGCTGTGCTGCACCACCGGATTCGTTACCACCGCCAGCACCAAGGCCAGCGCGCTCAAACATGAGGGTCGAGTTGGCTACGGCCCAACCATTGTTGAGGCCACCAATGAGGGCCTCATCAGCAACGGTGCATTCGGTCAAGAAGACTTCGTTAAACAGCGCCTGACCAGTCATTTCCCGAAGTGGGCGGATGTCCACACCGTCTTGGTGCATGTTGAACGCAAAGTAGGAAATTCCTTGGTGCTTCGGCACGTTCACGTCGGTGCGAGCAATGAGCATGCCCATGTCGGCAACCTTGCCGCCTGAGGTCCACACCTTTTGACCGTTGATGATCCACTCTTCGCCGTCTTTGAGTGCTTTCGTGCCAAGACCAGCAAGGTCAGAACCTGCACCTGGCTCGGAGAACAGTTGGCACCATGAGGCTTTGCCGGTCACGATGTCAGGAAGGTAGCGGTCCTTTTGCTCACGAGTTCCGTGGGTGGCAATCGTTGGGCCAGCAAGCAGCAGTCCAAGGCCACCAGGGGCGCCAAGTGCACCAAATTCCGCAATTGCTTGCTGGACCTTGACCGAGTCTTCTCGGCTCAGGCCCTTGCCGTAGGAGTCTTCTGGGTACGAAGGTGCGGCCCAGCCGGACATGCCGAGACGATTCCACCACTCACCGACGGTCAACTCTGGGTCCCAGTTTTCCTCAAGCCATGCGTTGACTTCTTCAACCACATTGTTGGTCGTTGCCATGGGGGATGCCTCCTCGATCGAACAGTTGAACTCTACCGCCTAGTAACTGAACTTCAGTCGGGCAGTCCGCGAAGCGCACCGGGGGCGTTGCGGAACTTGAATGGCTCGGTGTCTCGACCAACGACCACGTAGTAGCACTCACCAGTCGTCTTCGATTCGGCGATCGTCACGAAGGCGTCGACGACGCGCTCGAGGGGAAGAATCGGAAAGCCAGTGTCTTCTAAGAACGGCTTGATGGCTTCGATGATGTTCGTCTCCGCGAACGAGGGGCACAGTGCGTTCACCCTGATGCCATCAGCGGGGTTAAGGGTTACCCCAAGTGAGCGCACAAGACCAACGACCGCGTGCTTGTTGGCGCCGTAGAACGGGTCAAATGGCACGGCCACGATGCCGGCCATCGAGGCGGTTGCGATGATTTGTCCGCCGCCACTTGACCGCAGTGCTGGCAATGCAGCGTGGGCACCGTAGACCACGCCGTCGATGTTGACACCCATGGCCTTTTTGTAGCGAAGAACATCGAAGTCCTCGTCGATGCCACAGCCCGAGGTGATGCCGGCGTTCAAGAACGCAAGGTCAAGTCGACCAAATCGCTCCATCGTGGCCGCAATTGCCCTCTCATTTTCGGCGAGTTCAGAGGTGTCGCAGTGCACGTAGAGCGCGCCGAGTTCGTCGGCGACGGCTTGACCTTTTTCGTCATCGACGTCAGACAGGGCAAGTTGAAAACCCTCACGGTGGAGGCGACGGGCAACGCCTTCGCCAATGCCATTTGCTGCGCCAGTGATGAACGCAACGCTTCCCTCGTTAAAATTTTCCATGGTGGTGCTCCTTTAAATCGGCAGGTCGCCGGTGGCAGTTCTGGTGGTGCCATGGTCGCGGAACGCGGCAATGGCATTTTGGGCAATGCGCATCTGGTGGATCTCGTCTGCGCCATCGGCGAAACGAGCCCAACGAGCATGCTGATACATGTTGGCGAGCGGAGTGTCGGTTGAGTACCCAAGCGCTCCGTGAACCTGAATGGCGCGGTCAATGATGCGGTTGAGCGAGTTGGCGACGAAGTGCTTGGCCATTGACACCTCGGTGCGAAAGTCCACCCCAGCGTCGATCTTGCTCGCAGCGTGGAGCACCATGAGCTTGCCCTGGTAGAGCTCCATGGCCGAGTCGGCAATGAGCCACTGAATGCCTTGCTTGTCGGCCAACAGTGAACCGTGGCTGTAGCGATTGAGCGAACGCTCGACCATCATGTCGAGAGCGGTTTCGGCTTGTGAGATCCATCGCATGCAGTGGGCGAGGCGTGCTGGTCCAAGGCGGTACTGGCCAAGGCGGTGTCCGTTTCCACGACCACCCAAGATCTTGCTCTCGTGCACCCGAAGGTCGGTGATGCGAATTTCCGAGTGCCCCGTTGAGCCGTGCATGGTCTCAACTTCGCGAACATCGGTCCAGCCTTCAGAGGGAATGTCGACGATAAACGCCGTGTTCGCTCCGCGGGAACCCTCCGGCACGTCAAGTTCCGTTCGAGCGACGAGAATCGCGAAGCTGGCGCGCCGGGCATTCGAGATGAACCACTTGTGGCCGTTGATGACCCACTCTTCGCCGTCTTGGACCGCGAAGGTCTTGATCAACGTTGGATCTGATCCGGCTACTTCAGGCTCGGTCATGGCGAAGCAGCTCATGACCTTTCCTTCGAGTAGCGGACGCAAGTACTGCTCTTTTTGCTCATCGGTTGCCCAGTGAAGGAGCGTGTGCATGTTGCCTTCATCGGGCGCTTGGCAGTTGAGGATCCAGGGCCCAAGTCGGGTCTTGGCCGCTTCAGATTGCACCATGGCTAAGTCGACGTGGCCGAGTCCCATCCCACCCCATTCTTTGGGCATGTGGGGGAGCCAGAGGCCCTCATCTTTTGCCTTTTGTCTGAGCGCGAAGATCGTGCGGAGGTACTCGTCACGAGTGGTGACCTTCTCTTCATCATCAAAGGTGCGAACCGCCGGGAGCACCGTTTCTTGAATGAAGGTGCGAACCTTCTGTCGAATGGCCTCTGTTTCGGGGCTCAAGGTGAAGTCAATGGGCATGGTGCTCCTTTGTCAGTCGAGGTAGGTCAGGGCCTTGGTGAACAAGGCAACGGTGATGGCATGGAGAAGGTCGCCAACGCCACGATCAGCACGTCCAGCAAACGCACGAGCATTCGTGCCTTCCAAGATGATGCCGAGCTTGAAGCAGGCGAGGACGGTGTAGAAGTCAACAAACTCAACCGAGAGATTTGCGTGCTTTGCGTAGTGAGCAATGAGCTCTGCCGGCGAGGCAAAGCCTTCCAAGTGATTAAACGCCATCGCCGGTCCAACCGTGATGGCTCCTTCGCCGGGCCAGGTTGCAAGGAGCCACCCAAGATCTACCAGGGGGTCACCGATTGTTGACATCTCCCAGTCAACAATGCCGCTGAGTTCTGGCTCGGTTGTTGAGAACAACAAGTTGGCCAAGTGAAAGTCGCCATGCATGATGCCGACCTGGCTGACGGGCGGAATGTTCGCACTCAGCCATGCAGACACCTCGCTGAGCCCAGGAATTTCTGGGCCGGGATAGCCCTCAAGGGAGTTGTAGGACTCGAGTTCTTTTGTCCAGCGCTCTACTTGGCGCTCTAAGAATCCTTCGGGCTTGCCATAGTCGCCAAGCCCGAGCGCCACGTGATCTTGACGGGCCAACACGGCGAGCTGCTCAACGGCACTCATGCCCATTCGGTGACGGGCGTTCGGGTCATGCCCCCAAGTTTCTGGCAGGCCACCACTTACGTTCAGGCCGTGCACGCTGTCCATGAGATACGACACGACGCCGAGCACTTCAGCTTCGGTGTCGGCGAGGCGGAGTCGAGGGGCGCGCACGTCGGTGTCATTTAACGCGGCAAGGAGGCGAGCTTCGCGACGAAGGACGTTGTTTGAGGCTTCACGCAGGTGGAGCGGTGGCCGACGCAGGACAAACTGCTCACCTGATCGCACGAAGCGAACGAGAATGTTCTGCGTGCCACCGGCCAAGGACTCGACCTCGCTGAGCGGTCCCGACCCAAGCGAGGACCGATCCATCCACGCTTCAATTGCTTCGAAGTCAACACCTTCAATGGTCACGGGTTGCTCATTTGTCACGTCGCCACGCTAGCCCTGTTGGATCACCGAGGCTTCGAGGTAACCCCGGTAAGTTGAAGAACAGTTTCGTGAAAGGAGCTCGTACATGATTGGTTCGCATCTAGCCCATGAACCTGCGGTTGTTAGCTTTGGACTCTTGGCCATTCGGGTGATGATTGGCTTCGTCATGGCCGCTCATGGCTACAACCACATCTTTGGTGGCGGCAAGATCAAAGGAACTGCTGGCTGGTTCGAATCCCTCGGCATGAAGCCCGGAGCGCTCCACGCATGGACCGCATCGGCAACTGAGCTCGCCGTTGGTTTCATGTTGATCTTCGGCATCGGGACCCCACTCGCGGCAACTGGTGTGCTCGGTGTCATGCTCGTGGCGCTCATCACCAATCACCTGAAAAATGGATTCTTCATCTTCCGACCCGGTGAGGGTTACGAATACGTTCTAACCATCATCGTGGTGGCCATCGGTATCGGTTGCGTGGGCTCAGGCGCCTGGTCGCTCGACCACGTCTTCAAGATCTTCACGAACCCAACCTGGAACCTGCTGCTCACGGTGATTCCCGGAACCTTGGGTGCGATTGCTCTACTCGTCACCTTCTGGCGGCCGACCAAGAAGTAGCCCTTTGGCGAAGGCGGGCGCTCTGGTAGCGTCGCCTCCACGTAGCGAAGTGTGTGGGGAAGCCGGTCAGAATCCGGCGCTGGTCCGCAACCGTAGGCAGGAAACTGCAAGCCGGGTTACCGCACACCTCGAAGCGCTCTACACCGTCGAGACACGGGGGCGAGGCGGCAACTCGTTGCCACCTCTCCTTCGCAGGAGAGCCATGCATCGAAGTCGAAGTCGCCTAGGAGGACTCCCGCGCCTCGCCGTGCTCATGGCACCGCTGGTCGTCGTTCTGGCCACGCTTCTTCCGATTACACCCACCTCACGGGCCAGTGCGAGCGACACTGCTTCGTTCATCACGGTGGCCGTTGTCATCGAGGTCAACCACCATCAGACGATTCGTTGTGTCACGGTGCGAAAGGGGGCAAGTGCGCTCGAGATCTTGGATGCCATGAGCGCTGACCTCGGTTGGTCGCCGCCAACGACGGATGCAGCCTGGCCAGGATTCATCTGCTCGATCAATGGCAAGCCATCTCGCTCAACGTCATGCTTGTCGCGCTTTGATGCCAAGGCCTCAACGTGGGGATTTTGGCTTGGACAGCCGCCGAAGTGGCACTACGCAACCATGGGTGCAGCATCGACTACTCCAAAGCATCACGACGTTGAGGCATGGGTGCTCGAGCCGGGAACCGCCGTGCAGGCAAAAGTCGCCGAACCGAGCGTGAAGGCGAACTTCACTGCGCTCTGCGGCGGACAGACGAGGATCACTGCATCATCGTCGCAACAAGGGTCGAGTCACGTTGGTGGAGCGATTGCAGCCGTAGGGCTCATCTTGGGACTCGGATCAGCAGGTGTCGTCATCGCACGCCGTCGCCGAGCGGTGCCGTGAACAAAGTCCCCTTGACCCTGCATCCTGGAGCGTGGTGGTTCTTCGGACTCGGGATCCTCATCGGCACGTCGCAGGTGGCCAACCCACTGCTCAACCTTGTGACGATTGCCGCGTTGTCCTTTGTGGTTGCGCTGCGTCGACCGCTTGGGCGGTTCGGCAATCCCTTCGTCACCTCGCTCAAAGTGGGGGTCGTCCTCATTGCACTACGTCTTCTCCTCGCGGTTGCCTTCGGCGCTCGTACGAGTGGAGTGGTGCTTGTTCGACTCCCCGAAATCGTCCTGCCGGACTGGCTGGCTGGGGTATGTCTTGGTGGTCCGGTGACGTCCACGCTTCTCGTCCAAGCGTTCTGCCTCGGGCTGAGTTTGGCAACGGTGCTTGCGATCTTCGGCGCCTGCTCAACCCTCGCCCCTCCGGAGCGACTTTTGCAGTCACTCCCACGAGCGATGTACGAGGTGGGTTTGTCACTGGCGATTGCCCTGGCGTTTCTGCCAGAGCTCGTGGCGTCCGCTCAAGCGTTGAAGGCGGCTCGCCGACTGAGGGGTCGACCAACAAACGGCATTGCTGGCCTTCGGGGAACCTTCGTGCCAATTCTCGAAGGTGCGCTTGAGCGGTCGATCACCTTGGCCGCGTCAATGGATGCGCGTGGGTTCGGACGAACATCTCGCGAGGGGAAGCGGTTGATTGCGCAGGTGGTTGCGCTGTGTGGTCTCGGGGCGATCATCTGCGGGGGAGCGGGATTGCTCGCGGGTGCATCACCGACGCTCCTGTGGGCAGTGCTGCTCGTTGTTGGCACGGTTGGCTTGGTGGTTGCGCTCCACCTTCGCTCTGCTGTCTTGCTCCGAACGGCGTTTGAGGAACAGGTCTTCACCTTGCGTTCACTGATGGTTGGAATGCTGGGTGCCTTTGGCGGAATTGGCCTGCTCGTCGCTGGACACCTCCATCCGGGCGTGCTCGATGTGCCAGCGCCAGGGGCCTGGCCACTTGCCACTCCGCTGTCGCTCGCAGCGCTGTTTGGCATCGTGGTCGCAGGTCTTGTGGCGCCAAAGGTGACGTCGTGATTGTCTTCGACGAGGTCACCTTCACCTACGACGGGGCGAGTGCTCCCGTGTTTGGAAGCACGTCACTGGAACTCGGCGAAGGTGGACTCCACTTGGTTGTTGGGGCAACAGGATCGGGAAAATCGACGCTGCTCGGGCTGTGCAACGGGCACGTTCCTCACTTCACCGGCGGCTTCGTTGAGGGCAAGGTGACCGTTGATGGGAAGTCCATCGAGCATGCTCGACCTCGGGACTTTGCTGAATTCGTCGGCATGGTGCGACAAAATCCTCGATCGAGTTTCGTGGCCGACACCGTGGCCCATGAGTTGGTCTACGCCATGGAGAACCTTGGGTGGTCTCGAGCGGCCATGCGGACACGGTTAGACGAGATCTTGGAGCAGCTCCAACTCGGTGATTTGGCGAACCGCCCGCTCAACCAACTCTCCGGTGGACAAGCTCAACGAGTCGCGATCGGCGCAGCGCTCGCGGCAAAGCCACGCCTGCTCATCTTGGATGAGCCGACGAGTGGACTTGATATCGACACCGCGCAAGGCGTCCTCAATCTCTTGGTCAACACGGTGACCAACGATGGCCTGACGGTGGTGCTGAGTGAGCACCGCTTGGAGCGCGTCGTAGGTCTCGCACAACAGGTCGTCGTGGTTGACCGAGGCGTCGTCCACACCGGTGAGCCGAGCACCATGATGGCAATGTCGCCCGTCGTGCCGCCGATCATCGACCTCGCACGATGCCAGGGATTCGCCCCACTCCCGCTGACGGTTGATGCTGCTCGTGTGCATCGAGCGGTGCTCATGGAGCGCCTCCAGTCCCACCAACCTGAGGTTCCTCGAGTGCAACGCGAGGAGGTGGTGGCTGAGGTCGATGACGTGACGATCTCGTATCTCGGACGCTGTGCCATCAAGAACGTGACCGTGACACTCCATCGAGGAGAAGTCGTGGCCCTCGTTGGGCCAAATGGGGCGGGGAAATCAACCCTGCTCGGACTCCTGAGCGGACTTGCGGTTCCTACCTCTGGCTCGGTGCGCGTTGATGGCGATGCCCCGACCACACTTCGTCCAATGCAGCTGGTGAAACGAGTTGGCCTTATTCCCCAAGACCCGGGTCTCGTGCTCTACGGAACCTCGGTTGAACGCGAATGCAGTGAAGCAGATCACGACGCTGGCCGAGAACCCGGCACCACCGCCTTGTGGTTCAGGCGCTTTCAACCTGAGGTCGATGTTGTTCGCCATCCACGCGACCTGTCTGAGGGCCAACGACTGTGCTTGGCCCTTGCAGTCATCATGGCGACCGCCCCGCCGCTGATCTTGCTCGATGAGCCGACCTGTGGCCTCGACAATGCCGCCAAGGAGCACTTGGGTGACGTGCTCACCGGTCTTGCCCGTGAGGGCACGAGTGTGGTGGTGGCGACCCATGACGTGGAGTTCATGGCCGAGATCGCAGATCGCATCATCGTGCTGAGCAATGGCAGCGTTGTTGCCGACGGCCCAGCGCGACTGGTCATTTCGCGAGGCGACGCCCCGGCGCCACAGATCTTCGAGTTGACGTCGCCTGAGCCTTGGCTGACGACCGGCGAAGTGCTCGCCGCACTTGCGAGGCAGCCATGACGAGGAGAACCATCGTCCCGCTGTCGAAGCGAACCATCACACTGCTCGCCCTCGCGAGCCTCATTGGTTTGGTGGCCTTTGCTTGGCCCCTGTTCGTCTCGGCCCATTCGGCACTGCTCGCCAACCACGGCCACGTGGCATCGTGGGCATTTACCGCACTCGTTCCGCTGCTGTTGGCGGTCGCGGTCTCTGAAGTGAGAGATGGCACACTCGAGGTGAAGACCGTGGCACTGCTCGCCATCTTGGTGGCGATTGGCACGGTGCTTCGAGTGATCGGATCAGGAATTATTGGTGGCGAGCCCTTGTTCGCGTTGCTGATCTTGGCCGGTCGGGGCCTCGGTCGCGGCTTTGGCTTTCTCTACGGCGCAACGGTGCTGCTGTGTTCGGCTCTTGCCACTGGATTCGTCGGCCCATGGCTCCCATTCCAGATGCTGGCCTGCGCCTGGCTTGGCTTCGCTGCTGGGTGTTTGCCAAACGTGCACCAACG
>CANFJV010000066.1 GCA_947447225.1 Acidimicrobiaceae bacterium | reverse complement strand
GGTCACGGTGCTTGGCATCATCGATCGCATTGACCAGCTCGAAGATGGATCGCTCGTCGTCATTGATTACAAGACCGGCAAGATGCCGGCTGACCGGTTTCTCGACAAGGAATTCACTGCGCTTCGAACCTATGCCGCACTCATTGGCGAAGAAATGGGCCAAGTGCCCGTCTCGATTTGGCTTTACTACCTGAGTGCGGGACAGACCAAGGGCCGCAAATGCAACGAAACCATCGCTGGTACTGCGGCGTCAGAAATCCTTGAGACCTATTCAGAAATTATTGAGAACTGCGCGGCAGATTCTTTCGAAGCTCGAACGTCACACCTTTGCAACTGGTGTGCGTTTCAACACTTTTGCCCGGGCGAGGCGCCGGTTGAACTCAAAAACACCCGCTCCATGCGATAACCCACATGGAATAGTTCACGTTGATTCGGCGTTGACTTGTCGTGCCTACTCCAGCCTTCGGACTCAATTTCGATTACCGATGCCCCTTTGGCCGCATCATTCACGAACATGTAGTCATCGCCATGCGTGCCGGAGCCGACTTCGACATCTCCTTCGAGCCGTATACCTTGTCCCAGGGCCATGTTCCTGAAGGCAATCGAGCGTGTTGGGATGACCCGGCCTATGACGCCGACTTGTTGTCCTTAGAAGTTGGTTTGACCGTTCGCGATTCCTTCCCGGCGCAGTTCTTGGACGCGCACTTGGCGCTCTTCACTGCTCGCCACGACCATGGCAACTCGCTTCGCACTGAGGCACTCATTCGCCCCGTCTTGGACTCAAATGGTGTCGATGCCGACTCGGTGTTTGCCGAGGTGAAGTCCGGCAAGGCCAGAGTAGAAATCGCCGAAACCTGGAAGAAGCGGACACACGAGCAACAAGTCTTTGGCGTTCCAACGTTCTTCGTCGGCAACGATGCCGTGTTCATTCGCTACATGGATCGCGCCACGAGTGATGGTCAGGCGTCAATTGCCATCATTTCTGAACTCGTCAACATGATTGCCACCCGTCGAGCGATCAACGAGTTCAAACACACCACGATTGCTCGCTAGAAAAACTCAGTTTCCTCGTGCGATGCTTGAGAGCAACTCAAACGTTGCAGCGCGCTCTTCGGCATTGCCGGAGATGGTTGCGTTGAGCTCCGTCGCACCGGCAGATTCAAGATCTGCGAGTTGTTGGCGAATCTCCTCTGCACTGCCAATAAACGAGATCTCAGCTGCGGTGTTTGCACCTTCGAGATCGAGCATGGCTCGATACGACGGCAGGTTCGGGTAGAGCGCGAACTCTTCGTTGATGTGCTCGGCGGCTTGGTCTTTGTTTGCCGTCAAGCAAATAGGAAGCGCCACCGAGATCCGAGGAGCTGGGCGACCAGCAGCCTCTGCTGCTTGGCAAATGGTTGGAGCAATGTGCGCCTTAATGGTCTTGGTTCCCGTCATCCAAGTAGCGGTGCCATCAGCCACCGTGCCGGCGAGCTTCAACATTGCTGGAGCAAGGGCAGCGACAAACACTGGTGGAGCCGATACTTCTGGGATGTCGAGGGGTCCCCAGGTGACGGCTTTCAAGACTTCGCCATCAACACTTGCCGCTTCGCCATGGAGCATGGGCATGAGTGCGGCCAAGTACTCACGCATGTAGCGAGCAGGTCGATCAAAGCTCATTCCCCAGCAGTGTTCGACCATGACTTGGTGCGAAAGGCCAACGCCGAGCAGGAGGCGGTTCTGCGTCGCTGACTGAACGGTCAACGCTTGAGCAGCCATCACCTGTGGGTGGCGAGGGTAGACCGGGACAACGGAGGTGCCGAGTTCAATGCCAGGCACCTGGGCACCAGCAACAGCGAGTGCGGTGAGCGCGTCGTGTCCAAAGATTTGGCTCGCCCAGGCAGCATGAAATCCAGCGTCGGCCAACTTTGCAATTTGGTTCGTGATGCCTTGGACAGTTGTTCCAACGTTGATACTGGCGCCAATGCGCATGGAGGCCTCCTCAGGGCAGTCGAACGGCCGGTAGCGTGGCCATCGTGGAACAACAGCGTAGTGCCGGACCTCGCATGACCATTGGCATCGTTGGTGGCGGCCAACTTGCCCTCATGCTCTGTGAAGCAGCACAAGACCTCAACCTTGACACGGTCGTGCTCTGTGAACACGACGATGACCCAGCCGCTCGCGTTGCCACCAAGGTGTTGCTCGGTGCGGCCACTGACGCTTCCGCCCTTGCGATCTTGAGCCAACAGGTTGATGTCGTGACGTTTGATCACGAGCAAGTCGACCTTGACCAAATCGCGTCGCTTGTTGATGCAGGGGTCGCCGTTCACCCAGGGCTGTTGACCTTAGAAGCCGCTACCGACAAGGCGACCATGCGAACGGTGTTTGCGAATGCTGGGTTTCCCCTTCCCGCTTTCACGGTGATTGAGGCGGGTGAAGATGACCGCACCATCACCCACGACGTCATGCAGCTCGCTGCGAGTGTCGGACTGCCGCTCATTGTGAAACCTGCTCGCGGCGGCTACGACGGTCGTGGCGTGTTCGTTGAAACCACCACCGCTGATGCGATCGAGCGAGTGAAGGTGCTTTCGGCATCGGGACGGGTCCTTGTCGAAGCCGCACTTGCCCTTGACGCCGAACTCGCAGTGCTTGTTGCTCGCGACCTGGTGGGCAATTGCGTGGTGTATCCCCCTGTCGTCACGACACAGGTCAATGGCATGTGTCGAGAAGTCGTGATTCCCTGTGCGCTCGACGATGACGTGTTGGAAGAAGCCCAACTCTTAGCCGTCGACGTCGCCGAGGTGTTGGAAAGCGTCGGCATCTTGGCAGTTGAGCTCTTCATTGTCGATGACATGGCCGTCATCTGTGAAGTCGCTGCTCGGCCGCACAATTCGGGTCATTGGACCATTGAAGGCACGAGTGCCAGCCAATTTGAAAACCACCTGCGAGCCGTTGCTGGGCTTGCACTCGCTGAAGTTGAGGTATTGGCTGACGCAATTGTGATGGTCAACATCGTCGGGAACGATGACGGTGATGATCCAGCTGACTTTGTGCAGGGCCAAGATCTTGGCGGCCTCCACCTCTATGGCAAGGCGGCTCGACCGGGACGAAAGCTCGGACACTTGACCGTTGTTGGTAATGACCTCGATACAGTCCGAGGTGCGGCGTGGGATGCGGTCGCCCAACTCCACGGTGGACTTGGCTAACCCGGTAGCGTGGGAGTCGTGGACACAAAGACCAACTTCAAAGTCGCCGTGGTGATGGGATCAGCAAGCGATCTGCCCGTCATGCAGGGAGCGATCGATGCGCTGAATGACTTCGGCGTCGCGGTTGAAGCCCATGTGCTCTCCGCCCATCGTCAGCCTCATGAAATGGTGGCCTTTGGCCGAGACGCCCGACGCCTCGGTTTTTCGGTGGTCATTGCAGGAGCCGGTGGAGCAGCGCACTTGCCTGGCATGTTGGCTGCCACCACCACGCTTCCCGTTATTGGCGTCCCCGTGTCAGCCACCAAGCTCGACGGCATGGACGCACTGCTCGCCATTGTGCAAATGCCAAAGGGCGTTCCCGTCGCAACCGTTGCCATTGACGGTGCTCGCAACGCTGGGTTGCTCGCGGTTTCAATGTTGTCGATCCATGACGAAGCCCTTGCGCAACAACTCGATGCCATGAAGGTTGACTTGGCGGCACATGCTGCCGCTCAAGATGCCGAGCACTTTGGCCAGTGACCGCAACGCAAGAACTCCTCGGGCTCCCAGACGGTGCAAAGGGACTGCTGCTTACCGGTGATGACCTAGGGCTGTGTCATGCAGCCAACACCGCCATCTTCAGCCAACTCCAAGCCGGGAACCTCTCTGGAGCATCGCTCATCGTCCCCGCTCCTTGGGCCAGAGAGGCCATTGTTTCCTACCGAGGCGAACCCATTTCAGTCCAACTGAGTGCCACGGCTGAACACTTGCTCTATTCCTGGGGCCCCATCACTGCCGCACCAAGCCTTCATGGTGGAGATGGAGGTTTTGCTTCGTCGGTTGACGACCTGCTCGACCATGCCGATGGCGATGATCTCCGACGGGAATTTCGAGCCCAGATTGAGCGAGCAGTGCTGTGGGGATTCGATGTCTGCGGACTCACGGTCCACGGTGACGCAGCCTTACTCCGCCCTGAGTATTTCGACGTGGTACTCGACTTGGCAGTTGAATTCGAGCTTCCGCTTCGCTTGGCCGAGCGACCCGATGGCGACCTGGGCTTCCCCGCCACCGAGTTGGCGAGACAAGAAGGCATCATCTCGCCGGATCGCACCATTCGCTTAAGTGGCGACATCGCATTGACCGAGGTACTGGCACACCTTCAACCTGGCATCACTGAAGTTGTGCTTCGTCCAGCTGACGACACCGGCGAACTTCGCGCGTTGGCGGCCGATGCAGCCGCACGAATTGCTGACCATGCAGCACTCGTCGAACTCAGCGTTCCAACCGACGTCGCAGTGCTGTCGTGGCGAGACTTGCGAACCGCACAACGTCGCGCCTAGTTCGCAATCCCTTGGAAGAGATCATCACCGCGATCGTCGCTTTGCTCTAAGCGAGTGTGGGCCAAGCGGTAGTGCTCAAAGGGGTAGATCTCTGCTTGCACGGCACTTGGTAGGCCAAACCACCACTTGGAGTTGGGATCAATCTGGGTGGCGTGTGCCTTGAGCGACAACTCGCGAATGTGGCCAAAACCTGAGATGTCGACTTTGTGCGTCGTGTCATCGACGTAACTATCGAGTCGAGCGAGAAACGCCTCGTCGTAGGGCGACTCAAGACCGAGCTCCAAGAACATCTGATGCATCGCCCGAACTCGTTCGGCTGGCCAAGTGACGTAGAACAACTTCGTCACTTCATGAGGCTCGCCAGCATTTGGATACTTTGTCGGATCACCAGCGGCCAAATAGGCAGCCATAGAAATGTCATGGACTTTCAAGTGATCAGGATGGGGATACTGCTCTTGGACGTCAGGGTAGGTGATGAGCACTTGTGGACGCTCTCGGCGAAGAATCGCCACCAACTTTTCTGTCGCCTCGTCAAGGGGTGCTTGATGGAAGCACTCGGGATGCTCATTCGCCGGCGAATCTTTCATGCCAGAGTCGCGATAGCCCAAGTGTTCGACGAGGTCGTAGCCAATGATCGAGGTCGCTTCGTGCAATTCTTGGCGTCGCACATTGGCAAGATCAGCCTTTACCGCTTCTGCATCAAGTGCGGGGTTGAGAACATCGCCTTCTGCCCCGTCGGTGCAACAAACAAGCACACTTCGAATTCCTCGAGCCTTGTAGGCGGCAATGGTGCCAGGGCCTTTTGACGACTCATCGTCTGGGTGGGCGTGAACAGTAACGAGGCAACGTGGCGAAGACACAGCCTGAACCTACCGGACGGCTGAGTGTTGTCCGCTCACGCGGCGACCAGACTCCCTACACTTGGACCAGAGCAAGTTGAGACCCCAAGGAGTGGCAATGCCCGGTACCTGGCAGCGAATGAAGGCAGTGTTTCAGGCAAAGACCAACAAGGCGCTTGACCGCGTTGAGGACCCACGCGAAACACTCGATCTCTCCTACGAACAACAGCTCGAGCAGCTGACCAAGATTCGTCGCTCAGTGGCCGATGTGGCAACGGCGAGGAAGCGGATTGAACTTCAAGCCAAATCGCTGAAAGAACAGGCCGACAAGCTCCAAAACCAGGCAAAGGCAGCACTCGAGCAAGGCAACGAGCCACTCGCCCGAGAAGCACTCAGCCGCAGGGCAACACTCGCCACGCAACTTGGCGACTTGGAAACTCAACACCAAGCCATTGGCGAGCAAGAGGCGAAGTTAATCGAGACCATGCATGTGCTCGAAACCCAAATTGAAGCATTTCGCTCAAAAAAGGAAACGCTGAAGGCGACCTACACCGCAGCAGAAGCCCAGACCAAGGTCGGAGAAGCCGTTACCGGCATTTCAACCTCCATGGGCGATGCCGGTCTCGCGATGCAGCGAGCCCAAGACAAAATCGCCACGATGCAAGCTCGCGCCGGGGCACTTGATGACCTCATTGCTTCTGGTGCATTGACCGACCTGACCACCCCAACTGATGATATTCAGCGCCAGTTGGACCTCGCATCGACGAGGAGTTCGGTCGATGCGGAGTTGGCTGCGCTCAAAGCGCAGCTTGACCCAGCACCGACCGCGGCGATTGAAGCAGAAGAAGCAAAGGAGTAACGATGGCAATTGCCAAGAACATCTCAACCGACAAGCAACTGACCGCTCGGATGCTGTTGACCGGTTTGTTCATTGTCATTTTGTATTCAGTCATCATTGCGGTGTTGGTCGCAGTCGGTGTGTCGGCTGTCATGGTGGTGTTCATCTCACTGGCAATGATTTTTGGTCAGTACTGGTTCTCCGATCGCTTGGCGCTTTGGGGCATGGGCGGGCGCATTGTGACCGAAGCCGAAGCACCAGAACTCCACGCCATGATCAACCGCCTCTGCGCACTTGCGGACATGCCAAAACCAATCGTCGCAATTGCGGACACTGACGTGCCCAATGCCTTTGCCACAGGCCGCAGTCCGAAGCGTGCAGTTGTGTGCGCCACGACTGGCATCATGCGCCGCCTTGATGAACCAGAAATGGAAGCGGTGCTCGCCCACGAGCTCTCCCACGTGGCACACCGTGACGTGGCCATCATGACGTTTGCCTCCAGTCTCGGTATGTTGGCTGGTCTCGTGACCCGTATGGCGCTGTGGAGCGGCATGTTGGGCGGAAGTCGTGATGATGAGGACAACGGCGGCGGCGCTGGAGCCGAACTGCTCATCTTTTTGTTCTCTATCGTTATCTACTTCATTTCGTTCCTGTTGACGCAAGCGCTGTCTCGCTACCGAGAGTTGGCCGCAGATCGCTCGGGGGCGTTACTCATTGGCAAACCAACCGTGCTCGCCTCTGCGCTCATCAAGATCACCGGTGAAATGGGTCGGATTCCCACCTCTGACTTGCGCCAATCACAAGCGTTTAACGCATTCTTCTTCACGCCTGCCCTCAACGGTCGTGAAGGATTGTCGGTGTCGAACTTGTTCTCGACCCATCCAACGCTCGAGCGACGCTTGGCTCAACTCGATGACTTGGAGCGCCAGCTCCACGGTGCCTAGTGGGAATCTTTGATGCGATCCTTGGACGCACGAAACCCGTTGCGTCCAACCTCGATCAACTTTTTGCGCTGACCAGCGCGGCAATCACCTTGGAAGTCTCCGCTGGTCTTGTGACAACGGGAAAAGCTGGGGTGTGCTTCAAGCCCTCCCAGGATCGAGCCGGCGTCGACGCCGAGCAAGAAATCCTTTCGATTCTGGCCACTGATACCACGGCATTGCCGGCAACGATGACGACCGTCGATGATGAATTTGGCTACCGATGGTTCGTGATGCACGACGATGAAATGAGCGAACTCGTTGCCTCGGTACATCTCATCAACGCCACCTTGGTCGATCGAGGTTTTGGGGCACAACTGCTCTGCTCTGCGTTCTCGTTTGCGCCAACAACGAAGTCTGACGCCACCGCCAAACCCGTCACCCTCGTCTACCTGTTCAAACGCGGCACCTTCTACCCGTTTTGCCCTACAGGACCGCAGGTGCGAGACAACGCGTATGAGTTGACGGTCTCGGCCACCGTCGGCAGCGACTTGCCAAAAGAGCAAGATCTCTCACGCTGGATGGCGCTGTGGGGGAACCCCATTTCGTGACCGGTGAGGCATGGGTGAGCCCATGGCTACCATTGCGCCATGGCTGAATCGACCCGACCACGCAAAATTGCCCTTGAGGGCACCGTGAACTTCCGTGACCTTGGCGGCTATGGCACTGCCGATGGTCGCCACACGAAGTGGGGACACATCTATCGGGCCGATGGCCTGTCGCACTTAAGCGATGGCGACTTGGACGTGTTGGAAGACCTCGGCATTAAATGTGTGATTGATCTCCGCACAGAGTCAGAAGTGAACGAAGGGTTCTTTCCGGTCGACAAGTTGAACGTGTCGTTCCACCACCATCCATTGATGCGCCATGTGGGTAGCAATGATGACTTCACCGTTGCACCAGGATTCTTGGCCACGACCTATCTCGATATGGCCGATGAATCGCATGGTGAAATCGCCCAAGTACTTCGTCTTTTGGCCAAGGCAGACAATGCACCCGCCGTATTTCACTGCACGGCAGGCAAAGACCGCACTGGAGTTACTGCTGCGGTGTTGCTCAGTTTGCTTGGCTGCTCACGAGAGACCGTGATTGCCGACTACACCGAGAGCCACGCCGCCATGGATGCGCTGCGCCAGAAGTTGGCAGCGAAATACCCAGCCGCAAAAGACACCATCATGGCGGCAGACGACCTGTTCAGCGCCGATGCAGCGTCCATTGAACTGTTTCTGGATCACTTAGAAGCCCGTCATGGCTCAGTCGTTGGTTTTGCCAAGTTCGCTGGCCTCACTGACGACGATATTGACGAACTTCAGCGAAACTTGCTTGAAGCGTAGAGGTTGTTGAACGCGGTGGCATAGGCCACGTCAAGGTTGGTCAGCCCGCCTGCGTCATGGGTCGTAATTGCCACTCCAACACGCCCGTAGTCGAGGGTCAAGGTTGGATGATGGTCAAGCTCCTCAGCTATTGCTCCAGCGCCGGCAATAAGGGCTAACCCTGCGGCATAACTTTTCGTCGGGAACGTCGCCCGCAACTGATTGCGCTCGACCGCCCAAGGTTCGCCAAGTAGCTTGACTGCTTCGTTAAGCGCTTCTTCACTGAGCAGCAAGGGGCGTCCCACTAGGGGTGCGTCATCGCTGCAGGGTCGACCACTTCATCGAACTTCTCCCCCGACATGAGCTCGAGCGCCAAAACCGACTCACGCAAGGTAGTGCCTTCTTTGTGTGCCTTCTTGGCGGCTTTGGCCGCATTGTCGTAGCCAATGTGCGGGTTGAGCGCAGTCACGAGCATGAGTGAGTTCGTGAGGTGCTTGTTGATCTGTGCCAGATCGGGCTCCAAACCTTCAACGCAGAACTCGGTGAACCGGTCGCATGCATCGGCGAGCAACTCAACCGAATGCAAGTAGTTGAAAATGAGCACTGGCTTGCACACATTGAGTTCCAAGTTGCCTCGTGAACCGGCAATCGAAACAGCAGTGTCGTTGCCCATGACCTGAATGGAGACCATGATCATCGCTTCAGACTGCGTGGGATTGACCTTGCCCGGCATGATTGATGAACCGGGCTCATTTTCCGGCAGGCGAAGCTCTCCAAGTCCTGAACGTGGGCCTGAACCGAGCCAGCGAAGGTCGTCGGCGATCTTCGCCATGGAAACGGCCAGTGTCTTCACCGCACCATGTGAGTAAACCAGGGCATCGTGGGCGGCCAAGGCGGCGAACTTGTTTGGGGCGGTAATGAATGGCAGGCCAGTGAGCTTTGCAATGGCGCTCGCCACGCGCTCACCGAACTCAGGGTGCGTGTT